>CAZYJD010000047.1:0-16136 GCA_964647785.1 uncultured Chitinophagaceae bacterium | reverse complement strand
TTGACTTGAATCACTGGCTGGAAACAGTGATGAATTAAAATGGGGAGCAATTGCCCCCCATTTCAACCTCAATCATTTTAAGATGAGTAAGTTGTAAAAAATATAGTAGTAGTTTAGTAAAATTGCCTTTGGTATTTATCATACCAATTATAGACTATTTTTTCCACATCTTGGAATTATTTATCCATATTTTTTTATTTAGAATGAATCTACTTTAATCCAATTTCTTTCAATCGCTCATCGAGAAATGCCCCTGCAGTGATGTCATCATACTGGCGAGGATGTTCGGCATCTATGCAGCTGGGGAGACAATTCAGTGAAAATTCACTGATTGGATGTAGAAAAAATGGAATGCTAAAACGAGGTTCCGCCCACTTTTCTTTAGGTGGGTTTACCACCCGATGCGTTGTGCTTTTAAGGCGATTGTTGGTTAACCGTTGCAGCATATCACCCACATTCACCACCAAATGCTCTGGCAGGGCTGTAACAGGCACCCAATCACCTGACTTACTCTGTATTTCCAAACCATCGGCACTTGCCCCCATTAAAAGGGTAATGAGGTTAATATCTTCATGCTGTCCCGCACGAACAGCGCCATGAGGTTCACCTGTGATGGGCGCATAATGAATGGGTCTTAAAATGCTATTTCCATTGTGGATGGCCGAATCAAAAAAATCTTCCTCCAGACCTAAATGGATGGCGATGGCCCTCAACATATACTTTCCTGTTTTTTCGAGCGCTCTGTAAGCTTGCATGGCCGTTGGGTAAAAATCAGGGCACTCGCTTACATGCACATTTTCCGGATAGCCGTAATCCTGCGAACTTCCCCCTATAACCTCTTGGCCGAAATGCCAAAACTCTTTTAAATCAGGCTGATCCGAACCCTTTGCATGTTCTGTTCCAAATGACGTATATCCTCTCTGTCCAGCCAAACCGGCTATTTCATAGGTTCGCTTGACCTCCATGGGCAGTTCGAAAAAACCCTTCACCTCTTTGTATAGCCTCTCCGTTAATGCATCATCAAGTGCGTGATTCTTAACTGCCACAAACCCTACTTCTTCATAGGCCTTCCCGAGTTTTTGAACGAAAGCCTCGCGACTTGAGTTATTTAAGCTCATGAAATCATTGAGGTCGACTACTGGAATATTTACTTGACTCATTATTAATTTGATTGAATTAGTGCACAAAAATAGCCGGGCTGTTGATACCACATTGCAAGGCAAGCCAATAAGTTGTGCCAACTGGATTAATTTTGAAATATGTTCGGGCAGCCGTTATATCGCACTTGCAAAATAATGGTGCAAACTTTTCTCCTCATGCTGGCTGTTCTCATTTCAGGAGTGGGTTTTGGCCAGAGGACCGCAACAACCGATGTTGCCGACAACATCCCGAAGGAGGGCGAATACCTGAGTAAGGCGCCGCCTGAATCCATTTATCATTCCCCCTTGATGCCACAGTTGCAAACCGCCTACAAGCAACTGGAAGTTTCTGAAAAAAAATTTGATAAAGTAAATTTCATCAGTGCAGCGACACGCCTTGCCCGTTTATATGAGTTAAAAGGCTATCCCGACAGTGCAGCACACTTTGCGGAAAGAGCCTTAAATCTCATCGAGAATCCCTGCAACGAAACAGCGATCATACTGTGGGGCATCCTTAGCAGGGGGACTGCATTTCATTCAGCAGCCAATGTTCCTGACGATGCAAAGAAGACAGAGACTTGTGATACTGGGCATGATCATTTGTTGCATGAAATGATTATCACCCACCTCCAAAAGGATGAATTTAAGGAGTTCGTCGAAAAGGTACTGGAGCTCGAAGATCGCCTGATCAGAAACAATGACAGCAACCACTTGCGATTGTTGCAACCCTATTTATTTGATTTCTTTTTGCTTGCAGGAGAACCCAATGCCGCAGCAGAGCTAATGAACCATGCCATTGATGCCCATGGCGGACTTGCTTCTCCCTGGCTTGCTGCTGAAAATAATTTCAGAACCGCACAATTACTTGAGGCCCAGGGAATATTCAAATCCGCAGAAAAACACTACGAATCGGCGCTTACAGACTATGCACGCTTCGGTGCGCTGGGTCAATTGGGGCATGCCCATTTAGCCTTGGCCCGGTTAAAAATCAAAAGGAATGAATTCATTGCTGCAGAAGATCTCCTAAATGAGGTACAACTGCTCATAAGTCAATCCAATAACCAACTCAACCATCTAACAACCAATACCCTAATCGATAAAACTCGATTAGAACTGGCACTTGAACATCCTGAAACAGCCCTTTCTTTGGCAAAGCAAGCCATCTTGTCTGCAGGCAATTTCAATCAACGCCTGCTTGAATCAGAGGCGCGTGCGTTGGTGGCACAAATAAGTGCCGAACTCGGTCTCACCAATGAAGCCTTTGATTACCAAAGAAGCGCAGATCTGTTGCGCAAAGAAATTTTTCTTCCTTTGGCATTTGAGCACTTCAACAACCTCAGAAGCACCTATGCCAAATTACGAACCGAAGAACAAAACAAACCAGCAATAACTGACGTGCAGCCTCCTGCAGCTGAAACTGGCATGTCACAGCTGGAAAAATACTCATGGATCGGATCACTCTTACTGCTGCTCCTGGTGATCGGGCTGCTCGTATATCGGGATAGAAACAAAGGAAGAAGTCACCGCTCTTTGTTGCTCAAAAATGAAACCATCGCTCTTCAAAACAAGGAACTGCTCAACACCAATGAGGAATTGAATCAGGCAAAAATCCGCGCCGAAGCGGCCAATGTTGCAAAATCAAACTTCCTGGCCATCACCAACCATGAAATACGAACACCGCTCAACGGCATCATGGGCATGGCAAGTTTACTCAGTGATTCCTCGCTGAATAAGACTCAACAAGAATATGTAGATTCCATCATCAAAAGCAGCGAGAACCTCCTGATCATTTTAAACGACATCCTCGACTTCAGTAAATTAGAGACAGGGAAGCTTAACCTTGAGGTAAAACTGATCGATTTAGATCGTCTGCTCGATGAAGTGAAGATGATTTTTGCAAAACAAGCCAGAGAGCGCAATCTCATCATCACCAAAAAAATTGGAAATGCCGGCATTAAATTTTTCAGAGGCGATATCCTGCGCATTCGGCAAGTGCTGATCAACCTGCTTAGCAATGCCGTTAAATTCACTGAACACGGCACCGTAAAAATAACCGTCGACGTCGAAGAATTGAGCAAGATATCACCTGAAGAGCACAACCGCTTTGCCTCCCTTCGTTTTTCCATTCAGGACGACGGTATTGGTATTGGTCCGGAAAAACAAAACACCATCTTTGAGTCTTTTGAACAAGCAGACAGTTCTACTTCCCGGAAATATGGCGGCATTGGCCTTGGACTCACCATTTCCAAGAAACTGGTTGAATTGATGGGAGGTAAAATTGGCCTACAATCTCAAATGAACGTGGGTTCCACTTTTTATTTCACCATTCCGGTAGTGATACCTGACATCAATCAAAAAACAACCGAAAGAGCTGTTAATTCACCAGCGATTGAAATGGAAGAAGCCGATGAGAACTTGCCATTGGCGAAGCGGTTCCCCATGAGAATTCTACTGGCTGAAGACAACACTTTTAACAAATTGTACATTGAGAAACTGCTTGAAAAGTTCGGCTATGAAACAGTAAGCCATGCCGAAAACGGGCATAAGGTAATAGAATTGCTAGGCCGGGAACGCTTTGATATCATTTTGATGGACATCCAAATGCCTGATAAAGACGGAATGCAGACCACCCGCGAAATTATTGAGACCTATGGCAGTAAAAGGCCCGTGATTGTTGCGGTTACTGCTGATAGCAATAACACCAACAAAGAACAATACCTCGATGCAGGAATGGATGCATTTCTCAGCAAGCCGTTTAAAGAAAATGAGCTTCGTTCCATTCTCGAAAAATACGGTAAACGGGTCAAAGAAAACTTGTTGCGTCAGGGCTGAGGAAGTATGCCCTTTAATTTATCGACGCACTCCTGATATTCTGCCTCCGGGGAACTATCATAAGTGATCGCCCCACCCACTCCATAGCTGCATTTTCGGGTCTCCGTATCCAAATAAATGCTTCTGATGATCACATTGCTATCAAAGCCTCCCAGTTGATTGCGGTAGAACACACTGCCGGAATACCACTGTCTGCTGCACTTTTCATAGGCCTCAATGAACTGCATGGCAGCAATCTTGGGGGCTCCGGTCATGCTGCCCATTGGGAATAATGCGCGCAACAAATCTGCCCATTTGAAATCCTCATCAATTCTTGCACGAATGGTGCTGATCATTTGAAAAACATAGGCAAACCCATACACCCCAAAAAGCTCTTCCACCTCTACGCTTCCTTGCTTGGCAATGCGCGCAAGATCATTTCTCACCAAATCCACGATCATGACATTCTCTGCCCTGTATTTGGGATTATTCTTCAGTTCAAAGGCCAACTTTTCATCGGCTAATGCATGCTCTCCCCTGGGCAAAGTTCCCTTGATGGGTTGCGAGTAAAGCAGGTCTCCTTCTTTGAGGAGAAAGCGTTCAGGACTGCTACATAGCAAACGGCGGTGCTTATTTCTTACATAAGCTGTGAAAGGAACAGGGTTGGCACGCACCCGAGCCAAATGAAAACTGAGATCATCTAAATCCTGAGGCCAACTCGCCTCAAGCTGCATGCAATAATTCATCTCGTAGACATTGCCAAGGGCAATTTGTCGTTGAATGGACTGAACATCACGCAGGTACTCCTCCCGATTGGTCAGAGACTTAAATTCGGGTAGTTGCACATCACATGGCAAAACAGAAGTTAGCTCATCATCTGTTAGATGGGTAAACATTTCCTCAAGGTCTTGCGCACTGATACCGAAAAATTCAATTGTTCCCTGCCGATCGCAAGTAACCACCCATTCAGGCTCTACCATGACAATCAAAGGATTGGGATGTAAATCAGGTAAATGGGAAGGAAGTTTTTCTATGCTGTGCCTCAAGTCATAAGACAGCACCCCAAACACCCAACCCGGAGCCTGTAAGAATTGGTCGAAATCACGCAGTGCTGTACTTGCTTGCTGTACTTCCTCTATCCGCTTTTGACCAAATGCAGCAACCCATTCATAACGGCTTAGATCTCTCGCAGATTTCATCCCGCACGAATCAAGAAAAAAAGCCTGATCGTAAGCCCTACACAGTGCATATAAGCCCTCTTTTATGTCGATACCCTTTATTTTCACTGTTCGGCTTCCTGCTGAAAATATTGGGTGATGATTGAGGCCTTGTGCAGACCTACATGTGCTGCGAGTTCATCTTTTGAAACTTCCCGCAACTTTTTAACGGAGCCATAAAGCCTCAGCAACTCGGTAGCCGTTGCCTCACCTATGCCCGGTATGGTTTTCAGTGTGCTTTGAAGGCTGCCTTTCGATCTTCTCTTTCGGTGATGGGTGATTCCAAAACGATGGGCTTCATCACGCATTTGCTGGATCACTTTCAATGTTTCACTGGTTTTATCGATGTACAATGGTAGGGGATCATCCGGGTAGTAAATCTCCTCCAGCCGTTTGGCGATGCCTACAATCGCAACCTTTGCGTAAATGCCGAGCTCTTTGAGCACTTCCACTGCACTGCTCAATTGGCCCTTTCCACCATCTACCACAATCAACTGCGGCAAAGGCTTATTTTCATTCAACAACCTTTGATACCTGCGTTGGATTACTTCGCGCATGCTCGCAAAATCGTCCGGCCCCTGCACAGTTTTGATGTTAAAATGTCGATATTCTTTTTTCGCTGGTTTGCCATCTTTGAAAACAACGCAGGCAGAAACCGGGTAATTCCCTTGTATGTTGGAATTATCAAAACATTCAATGTGTTTCGGAGCGTCTTTCAGCCGCAGATCGCTTTTCATCCGCTCCATCAAGCGGTCTGTTCTTAGATCGGGGTTTAATTTTTCGTATTGATTGAGTCTTTCGCGTTTGTAATGCAGCGCATTTTTATGAGAAAGGTCCAACAACTTTTTCTTATCCCCCGCCTTGGGGATGGTAATGCTGAACTGATCATTTTCAAGCTCTAGCGGAAAAGGGGCAATTACCTCACGGGCATTTGAATGATATCTGTTTCTAATCTCTGCGATGGCAAGTTCGAGCAACTCCTCCGGGCTCTCGTTGAGTTTCTTGCGGTACTCGATGGTTTGTGTTTGAATGATCATGCCGTTGGCAACTTTCAAAAAGTTTACGAACGCAAAGTTTCCTTCTTCGGCAATGCTGAATACATCCACATTGTGAATGCGATTGTTAACAATGGTGCTTCTGCTTTGGTAGCGGTCCACCATATCAAGTTTGTCTTTGAATTGCTGTGCCCGCTCAAATCGCAGTTCATCAGCAGCGCGCTGCATTTCTTTTCGCAGGTGGTTCTTCACTTCGCTCAAGTGGCCCTTCAATATGTTTCGAATGGCTTCGATGCGCTCATTATAAGAGGCTTCCTCTTCCAGCCCTTCGCAGGGGCCGGTGCAATTGCCTATTTGATATTCGAGGCAAATTCTAAATTTTCCTGCTTGTACATTCTCCTTGCTCAAATTGAGGGTACAATTCCTCACCGGATACAACTGCTTGATGAACTCTAAGATCACATTCATCATCCTCACCGAAGTATAGGGCCCGTAGTATTCCGATCCGTCCCGCTCTGGGTTTCTCATCGGGAAAACCCTCGGAAAACGCTCATTCGTAATGCGGATAAAAGGAAAACTCTTATCATCTTTTAAATTGACATTGTATCGTGGCTGGAACTCTTTGATGAGGTTATTCTCGAGCAACAGCGCATCCATTTCAGTATCGACCACCGTGTAATCAATGCGATCGATTTTACTCACCAGCACCCTGGTTTTGCGGTGATCGTGCTGTTTTCCGAAATATGAGCCAACCCTTTTTCGAAGGTTTTTTGCTTTACCAATGTACAACAGTTTCCCCTCCCGGTCGAAGTACTTGTAAACCCCGGGATTTTCAGGCACCGAAGCCAGTATTTGCCGCAGCAGTTGTGGCTTTTGGGTCAGCGCCATGAGAAAATTAACTACGGCTGTTCATGATGGCCTCGATCTCTTCGGTTTCGATGGGCATGGATGCTTCGTCCATCAAATCAAGGTAACCATCTTCTTGGATGAGAATGTTGTTTTCAATGCGCACGCCTATGCCCTCTTCCTTGATGTAGATGCCTGGTTCGCAGGTGAACAACATGCCCGCTTCCATGGGCTCGTATCGCATACCGCTATCATGCACATCAACCCCCAGAAAATGTGACGTTCCGTGCATGAAATATTTCTTATAAGCAGGCCATTCAGGGTTTTGATCGCGTATATCCTTCATGCTGAGCAAACCGAGATCAATCAATTCTTTCTCCATCAATTCTCCCACTTCTTTATGATATTCCATGAGCATTGTTCCCGGGCGCAACAATTTGGTGGCGGCTCGCATCACCCGCAATACGGCATTGTACACATCTTTTTGTCGCTTACTGAATTTACCATTTGCGGGCATGCAGCGGGTCATATCACTGGCATAATTGCCATAATCCACTCCGCAGTCAACCAATATCAAATCGCCGTCTTTCACTGGCTTATTATTGTCCACATAATGCAAAACACATGCAGATGCTCCACTGGCCACAATGGGTTCGAAAGAGTGTCCATTGGCCTTGTTGCTCAAAAATTCGTGAATGAGTTCAGCCTCTATTTGATATTCCCATACCCCAGGACGGGTAAATTTCATGATGCGCTCCCATCCTTTCTTGCTAATGGCAATGGCCTTGCGGTGGAGGTCAATTTCCATGGGTGTTTTAATGGCGCGAAGGCGCTGCAAAATTTTACCTGCTCGCTTGTATTGATGCAGCGGATATAATTGTTGCAGTTCAAGGGCAAAATCGAGAGCCTTGTAAGGTGATTTAGGAGAGAAACGATCGTTCTCATTCAACGGCAAATAAATATGATCCGCCATATTGATCACCGGCCTCAATGCATCCATATAGCCCTTGTTCCAAAACACATGTTGTATTCCCGAAGCTTCCGTAGCCTCCTGTTTGGTGTATTTGTGTCCCTCCCAGGTGGCGATGTGTTCATTGGTCTCGGTGATGAATAAGCATTCACGGTAGGCTTTAATGGGACAATCCGGAAAAAGCACCAAAACACTGTCTTCCTGATCAATGCCACTCAGCCAAAAAAAGTCTGAGTTTTGCTTGAATTTATAGAAGGCATCTCCATTCCAACTGTACAAGTAATTGCTGTGAAAAATGGCGATGCTGCCGGGTTCCATATGTGCCTTAAATCGACGGCGGTTTTCCTCAAAAAGTGAAGAGGGTATTTTATCGTATTTCATGATCTAGGGGTTCTTATGTTGAATGAAGCGGCAAATTAAACAAGCCCAAAGAGGAAACAAAGAATGCCGGGGAAGATCAAGGATTTTTCGGACGGAGATCTTTGATAAAGGCACGAAAACCTTCTCTTGAGCTCAACATCTGCTTTACCTCTTTCCAAATCCATTTACGCTTTTGCGAGGGCGATAAGCGATCAGCTGTTTGCACCGGCTGCTCATCGATGCGCTTCCACTCTTGTGGCGTACTCATACCGGGTTTAATTCCCATCAATCCATCGGCTTTCTCAAAGAGCAATTCTGCCTTGCTTTTATTGCCGAGCTTTTGTTCGCTTACACCGAGATTATTCAAAGCAATGGCATCTTCCGGGTCAAGCTCTAAGCAACGGTGGTAGTCTGCAATTGCTCCTTGAATATCCCCCAGCTTATCAAGCACATAAGCACGTGCACTGTATCGAAAGGCGTTTTTCGGTTCAAGTTCTACAGCCTGGTTAAAATCGTCAATGGCCGATTTGAAACGGAGGTTGAATTTGCACACGCCGCGTTCCCCGTAATACATGGCCACTTCTCCTTTATTGGAGATGAGTGCATTCCAACATTCCAGCGCCTCCTCAAATTTGCCTAATTTCTGCAAGGCAAGCCCTTTGTATTCAAGGGCCAGGGTATGCGCAGGTGCTTCTTTTTCTATATTCGAAATCAGCAGAAGTGCTTCATTCCAACTGCCGGCGCGATAGAGTTCGGCCGCTTTCAGTGCCTGTTCATTTGCATCCATACAGCATTAACAAACGGAAATGTGAAGGGGTTTTATTCAATCAATCGATGTTGATTTCGCCAATCATGTCTTCGGGTTTCACCCACTCATCGAACTGTTGTTCCGTAAGCAAACCAAGGCTCAAAGCTGCTTCTTTCAAACTGGTGTTATCGGCATAGGCTTTTTTGGCAATCTTGGCTGCATTGTCATATCCGATATGGGTGTTCAATGCCGTTACAAGCATGAGTGAATTTTCCAGCTTCTTCTTGATCTCAGGCATGTTGGGTTCAATACCCAAAGCGCAGTTATCGTTGAACGAAAGGCAAGCCTGGCCGAGCAATCTCGCAGATCGGAGCAAATTACTTGCAATGAGTGGTTTAAACACATTGAGTTCGAAATGACCGTTGCTTCCGCCCACACTCACGGCAACATCATTGCCCATCACTTGAGCACACACCATGGTTAGCGCCTCACTTTGGGTAGGATTTACCTTGCCGGGCATGATGCTTGAGCCCGGTTCATTGGCCGGGATGATTAACTCACCGATGCCACTTCTGGGTCCGGAACTGAGCATGCGAATGTCATTGCCTATTTTCATGCATGCCACCGCGGCTCTTTTCAGGGCACCATGCAACTCAACCATGGCATCATGTGCTGCCAATGCTTCGAATTTATTTTTAGCGCTCACAAAGGGCAGGCCTGATTCCTGTGCTATTTTTTTTGCCACAAGCTGAGCATATCCTTTGGGCGTATTCAATCCGGTACCCACCGCAGTTCCACCTAAGGCAATTTCTGCCGCAGGAACCAGCGATCGATTCACACAATCCAAGCTGTTCTCCAATTGCTGTCGGTAGGCAGAAAACTCCTGACCAAGGGTAAGTGGGGTGGCATCCATGAAGTGGGTACGGCCAATTTTTACCACATCACGGAACTCTCTGGCTTTCTTCTTAAATGTATCGCTCAACACCTGCAAGCCCGGAATGGTGTAGTCCACCACCTGCTTGTACACCGCAATGCTCATGGCCGTTGGGAAGGTGTCATTGCTGCTTTGAGATTTATTCACATCGTCGTTTGGGTGAAGTACTTTTTGTGCGTCAGTGAGGCTTCCTCCACTGATCACATGACCGCGATTGGCAATGACCTCATTCACGTTCATGTTGCTTTGCGTGCCACTGCCAGTTTGCCAAATGACCAAGGGGAACTGATCATCCATTTTACCCTCGATGATTTCATCACACACGCGTGCAATCAGTTCTGCTTTCTCAAGACTTAACACCCCCAATTCATGATTGGTGAGGGCCGCACATTTCTTTAAAACGGCAAATGCCCGAATGATTTCCACCGGCATTTTCTCGTCGCCTATTTTAAAATTCTCCAATGAGCGCTGGGTTTGTGCCCCCCAGTATTTGTCTGCAGGCACCTGTATTTCGCCTATGCTGTCGCGTTCTATTCTGTATTCCATAACGGCTGGCAAAGATAATTAATGTGGCCTGTTCTTGACCATGAAACAATGTAAAGGATGCGCCCTATTTTCTTTTGTATACCGGAACCGTTGAACAAGGTTCTCCGAACATGAGGCTTTTAACCACCGGAGATAAGAGGCGCGTAATTTCTACATAGGCTTCAGGGCCCACTTCTTTATCGCCACATCCCTTGATCACCACCCTGGCATCGATATAATCAGCCGGATCTATTTGTTTGAGGCTTTCATGAAAGAGAAACGTGCGGAGTGTTTGCAAATCGCCAAAAATCACTGTTCGGGCATGGGGTTGCAATCGGTTGCTCACCAACATGTAAGCCCAAGTAGGCACGATGGCATCGGCCGAGCAGGCAATGGCCACATGCCGGCCACTGTAGGCCGACCAATCGTGTTCCTTTACAAATGCCCTGAAATCTTTCTCTCTGAGCATCAATCCCTGAAACAAATAATCTTTCATATCGAAAGTTGACAGCTCTCCCTCGGGAATGAAGTTTTCGAGGTTAATGGTAATGATGCCGCTTTGCGCTACTTTATTTACGATTTGCTCTTCCATTATTCGACTCGACTAATTTTAATCGTGTTGGTTCTTTGTTTTTCATGTATCGGCATGCTGGCTGTATGCACCACCAAATCGTCTGTATTCAATAGGCCTTGGGACTTGAGTATTTCGAGTACTTCTTTCATGGTGTGATCCGTACTTTCGTGCTTATCGTAGTGGAAGGCCCTCACATTCCAAATCAAATTAAGTGGAGTGATAATTTCCTTGTTGGCCGTAAATATGAACACATCACAATCCGGACGGAAGCTCGCAATTTTAAAAGCAGTATAGCCGCTGTAGGTCATGGAAATGATGGCTTTTGCATTGATGTGATCAGATATACGCACAGCAGTAAAACAAATTTCATCACTAAAGAAGGTTGGTGATTTCGGGTTGGGTTTTTGCCCTTTGTAATAGATATCCCAATTAATTTCAGTGGCCGCGAGAATTTTCTCCACTGCCTGAACAGCTCTTACCGGGTATTTGCCGACGGAAGTCTCAGCACTCAGCATCACCGCATCTGCACCATCCATCACTGCATTGGCCACATCATTGGCCTCAGCTCTGGTTGGCGTGGGGCTTTCAATCATGCTTTCCATCATTTGGGTTGCGATGATCACAGGCTTGGATGCAACAATGCACATTTCAACAATTTGTTTTTGGATCATGGGTACCTTTTCCATGGGCATTTCTACCCCGAGATCGCCACGCGCCACCATAACTCCATCGGTTTCTGCGATGATTGAATCGATATTTTTAACTGCCTGGGGTTTCTCTATTTTGGCAATGATGCGTGAGCTCCCTCCCCATTCACTGATTTTATCACGCAGGTATTGCACATCTCCAGCTTCGCGAACAAATGAAAGGCCAATCCACTCCAAATCTTGCTCAATGGCAAATTTCAAATCAACATGATCCTTTTCAGTCATGGACGGAACAGACAGATTAGAAAATGGCAGATTGAAACCTTTGCGAGAACTTAGGTTTCCACCGTGCACTACTTTGGCAAGCACTTCGGTCTCGCTCAATATTTTGATGAACTTAAATTCAATTTTTCCATCGTCGAGTAATACGCGTTCGCCGGGTTTAACATCCTTGGCCAATGCCGGGTAGCTCACGAAAATTCTTTCGGCCGTGCCTTCACATTTCTCAGTGGTTAAAACCACTTCATGACCTCGCTTCATGGAGGCAAATCCATCTTTCATTTCTCCAATGCGCAGTTTGGGCCCTTGCAGGTCGCCCAGAATACAAACATTGGTGCCCAGCTCTTCATTCAATCTCCTGATTTTTTGAACCAATCGCGCCAGATCTTCATGCTTGCCGTGGGAGAAATTTAAACGGCATACATCCACTCCGGCACGAATAATTTTACGCAATTGCTCGGTGCTTGAAGTTGCCGGCCCGAGGGTGGCAACAATTTTCGTCTTGTTGTACTTGGCTGATTCTTTGGTTGGCATTGTATTATTTTATTAGAGTGTTGTAAAGTTCTTCACCCAATTGTTCTCTTTTGATGGGATAAACAAATTCAAGTGCTTTCAGTTCTTTTAACTGAGCTAAAAATGAGTCATCAGGCTCCAAATCTTCGTATCGAACGCAGAGCAGGTAATCCGCTTTGAAATCTGAATCGAATAAAATTCCTTGCCCTCCCCGGTTTCTGATCATACGGTAGTCTATCTGCACCTCGTTTTGATCGTATTTAAATACCGGATGGTAGCTTGAATGCTTCCCCTTCAACCAATGCAAATCCTCCTCTCGTTTGAAAGAAAAGACCGAATGCCTGTTAACCTGCCACGCCAGCTGAACAGCTCTTAAAGGACTTCTGAGTCCGTAGACTTGCATACGAACCCATTCCTCTGTTATGGCAAGTTTGTGTATCACTTTCTCGCTGTGCAAAGTTAAACTGCAGGGCAGTCATTTCGCGTTCGCATCGCTTTAGTTTTACACAGCTGTACTTAAAAACTTCAGCTGTTTGTCTTTTTTCTGCAAAAAGCAGTTCTTTGCAGAAATTTTAAAAACAAAAAAACATGTCAGACATTGCATCAAAAGTAAAAGCGATTATCGTTGACAAGCTAGGAGTTGACGAATCTGAAGTTGCTCCGGAAGCTAGTTTCACAAATGATCTCGGAGCCGACTCACTCGACACTGTTGAGCTGATTATGGAATTCGAAAAGGAGTTCAACATTGCCATCCCAGATGAGCAAGCAGAAAAAATCGGCACTGTTGGTCAGGCCGTTTCATACATCGAAGAAAACACCAAGTAACATATGCAACTTAAACGGGTTGTAATTACAGGGATTGGAGCGCTTACGCCAATTGGCAATAGTGCCTCAGAATATTGGGATGCGCTGAGCAAGGGCGTAAGCGGAGCCAATCTTATCACCCGTTTTGATGCAGAAAAGTTCCGCACAAAATTTGCTTGCGAGCTGAAAAATTTTGATGTACAGGAACACATTGACAGAAAAGAAGCCCGGAAAATGGATCCCTTTACACAGTACGCCATGGTGGTCTGTGAAGAGGCGATGAAAGATTCAGGGCTCGATCTGGAGAAAACCAACAAAACCAGGGCCGGTGTGGTTTGGGGATCGGGTATTGGTGGGTTGCTAACTTTTCAAGAAGAGGTAAGCTCTTATGTAAAAGGCGATGGCACCCCGCGCTTCAACCCTTTTTTCATTCCGAAAATGATCGCAGATATCGCCGCCGGCTACCTCTCCATTAAATACGGATTTCAAGGTCCAAATTTCGCAACTGTTTCGGCCTGCGCATCGAGCAACAATGCACTGGTGGATGCCTTCAATCTAATCCGATTGGGCAAGGCAAACATCATTATTTCAGGAGGCTCTGAAGCCTGTGTTACAGAAGCGGCCATGGGCGGTTTCAATAGCATGAAAGCCCTTTCTGAGAGAAACGATGATTACAGCACCGCATCAAGACCTTTCGATGTAGACCGCGATGGATTCGTTTTAGGTGAAGGCGCTGGAGCACTGATACTCGAAGAATTAGAGCACGCCCTCGCTCGAGGAGCAAAAATTTATGCTGAAGTGGCTGGCGGTGGCTTAACAGCTGATGCGTACCACATTACAGCGCCACATCCCGAAGGACTTGGAGCAACCAATGTGATGAAATTTGCACTGGAAGATGCAGGGATGTCCGCTGAAGATATCGACTATGTGAATGTGCATGGCACCTCTACCCCACTTGGCGATATCAGTGAAACCAAAGCCATTCAATCGGTTTTTGGAGAACATGCTTACAAGCTGAACATCTCATCCACAAAATCAATGACCGGCCACCTGCTAGGTGCAGCCGGTGCGGTGGAAGCCATTGCATCTCTAATGGCCTTGAATAAAGGGATTATCCCCCCCACCATCAACCATTTCAATGACGATCCCGCCTTTGATCCGAAACTGAATTTCACTTTCAATCAAGCGCAACACAAAGAAGTGAATGCAGTACTAAGCAACACTTTCGGATTTGGTGGTCACAACGTTTCATTGATCCTCAAAAAATATCAAGGCTAATTGCGCACATGAGGAGCCCTGACATCAAAGGTCATGTTGCGCTCCCTTTTTTAACTCATCAAAGTTTACGCAAAAGAATCCGCAACCTAACAGGTTTTGTCCCCATTCGGCTGGCTTTATATCAGCAGGCTTTCAGACATAATTCCGTTTCCGAAACCATTTCACAAACTGAAATTAAAAACAGCAATGAACGACTTGAGTTTCTCGGTGACGCGGTGCTCGACCTGGTGGTTGCTCAAATTCTTTTTGCCAAATACCCCTTTAAAGAAGAAGGTTTTCTTACAGAAATGAGAAGCCGTATCGTGAGCCGAGAACAACTGAATCACATGGCCATGGAGATGGGCATGGACAAATTGATTGACGTTCAAAAAGGACTGCGAAGAAGCAACATCCAAACCATTAGCGGAAATGCACTGGAAGCTCTCATTGGCGCATTGTATCTGGACCGCGGTTGGAAAGCATCTGAGAAAATGGTGCTTCATAAAATCATCAAACCTTTTGTTGACTTCGAGAGCCTTCCGGAAGAAAAGAAAAACTTCAAGAGTATCCTTTACCACCATTGCCAAACGGAGCGTAAATCTCTGGAATTCATTTGTATTGAAGAAACCGAAGTGAACCGAAAGAAACGTTTTGAAATGGCGGTGATCATTGAGGGAAAACAAATTGCCAGTGGGAGCCATTTCAGCAAAAAGAAGGCCGAGCGTATTGCTTCAGAAATTGCATGCGATGCACTGGGCATCAGCAATATCAGTCTTTACTGACTTGGCTCTTTTCAGCCTCTTTCAACACCTTTGGTCGCACCCTTAAATTGAGCAATTCTACGGCAAAAGCAAAAGCCATTGCAAAATAGGCATAACCCTTGGGAATTTGCTGATGATGCACATTGTGCAAGCCCTCAAAAACCAGCATAAATCCGATCATTAAAAGAAAGCTCAAAGCAAGCATTTTCAAAGTGGGTCTTTGATGAATAAACTCGGCAATGGCATGTGCAAAAGCAATCATTACGCCCATGGCCAGAATTACAGCTGCAATCATTATTTGCACATGATCAACCAAGCCCACAGCGGTAATGATGGAATCCAGTGAAAAAACGAGGTCGATGAGTAATATTTGCGTAATTACGGCTCCAAAGCTAAGCTTCTTCTTTGCGGATTCGGGTTCATCTGCTGCATCGATCTTCTCGTGAATTTCAACCACACTCTTATAGATCAGAAACAAGCCTCCACCCAATAAAAT
Organism: uncultured Chitinophagaceae bacterium; assembly: GCA_964647785.1. Classification (GTDB taxonomy): domain Bacteria; phylum Bacteroidota; class Bacteroidia; order NS11-12g; family UBA9320; genus CAZYJD01. The sequence continues at coordinate 260 of CAZYJD010000047.1, read as the reverse complement.
GAGGTCTCTTCCCGTAAATCCAACTTCAAATACGGTAAACAAAGGTTGTGTCATGCCGGCAATCCAGGCGATCCCCAAGAGCAATATGATGCGCATGCCCAGCGCCAAGAGCAATCCTACATTTCTGCCGCGTTTCTGTTGCGATGCCGGAAGTCTTGAAGTGAGTATGCTAATGAATACAATGTTGTCAATGCCCAGTACTATTTCCAGCACCGTGAGGGTAAAGAGACTGATCCATGTGTCGGGATTGGTAAATAGCT
>CAZYJD010000046.1:0-16266 GCA_964647785.1 uncultured Chitinophagaceae bacterium | reverse complement strand
GTGTGGGGATTGGTAAATAGCTCAAACATGGAACAAAATTAAAGCCTAATCATTAGCCGGGTGAAACAATGCATGGAATTCTCGCAGGGCATTCAATTGCCTATTTAGTCCACCCAGCTTTTCCAATAGCCCGGGTCCTCCATATCGATGGCTGCCTGCGTAAGCTTCAAGGGATAGAAAGGATCTATCATTACCGCAAGTTCGCCGGTTTCTTTTTGTCCAATGCTCTTTTCAACCGTTCCGGGATGAGGACCGTGCGGAATGCCTTTGGGGTGCAAACTAATCATGCCTCGTTCCACATGCTTACGACTCATGAAGTCGCCATCAACGTAGTAAAGAATTTCATCGCTGTCTACATTGCTGTGATTGTAAGGCGCCGGAATGGCATCGGGATGGTAATCATACAACCTTGGCACAAATGAGCAAATCACGAAGTTTCTTCCTTCGAATGTTTGATGAACGGGAGGTGGCTGATGAACCCTGCCGGTAATGGGCTCAAAATTCTTTATGTTGAACCCAAAAGGGAACAGAAAACCATCCCAACCAATGGCGTCAAAAGGATGCGAAGCCATGATATACGGATAAATCATATCGGATTTTTTGATCAATACCTTAAAATCTCCCATTTCATCATGGGTTTGAAGGTTCTGGGGCAATTTGATATCCCTTTCACAAAACGGACTGTGCTCGAGCAATTGACCAAAATGATTCCGGTAGCGCTTGGGGGTGACTATGGGCGTGAAGGATTCAATAATCAGAAGGCGGTTTTCTGAAGTATTGAACACCAACTGATAGATGGTTCCTCGTGGAATGACCAGATAATCGCCATATTCAAATGGTATTTCTCCGTAAATGGTTTGAAGCTTTCCGCTTCCTTCATGAATGAACAACACTTCATCAGCATCAGAATTTTTGTAATAATAATCTGTCATCCCCTGTGTTGGCGCTGCAACACTCACCACGAGATCACTATTTCCCATCAAGGCCACCCTGCTTTTCAGGTAGTCGGCTACTGCCGGGGCCTTGAAAGTTAAAAAACTGCGGTGCTTCAAATTTTTCTCTACCGCATAAACCGGACTCACATCCCAAGGCTCCAGTATATCCTTTACCAGCGTGGGGGGGTGCGCATGATAAATCAGCGAATAAACGCTGCTAAAACCTTCTGTGCTCACAAGTTCCTCTGCATACAGATTTCCGTCAGCTTTTCTGAATTGTACGTGTCTTTTGGCAGGTATCTCTCCTAATCGGTGGTAAAAAGGCATATTTCCAAGTAATTTGCGCTCAAAATTAGAGAATTCGATCCATCGAATGAAGAAGCCTAAACTGATAGAATTCATATTCACCGCTGCATTTATCATGATTGTGGCCGGCAGCGCCTGCAATACCGACAGAAAAGCAGCCAAGGGCATGGCTGCAGACACCACGCTAAGTTTGGTGGTGAGGGAATGGAGTAAGAAAATTGCCGAATACCCAGACAATGATGACTACTATTTTCAGAGGGGTCAAGAACTTATGCGCGATGGCCGGTTAAAATTGTCCATCGCCGACTTTCAAAAGGCTGTTGAATTGAAGCCCGACAATAGCCCTTATTACATCGCTTTGGCAGAAGCTTATTTCGTCAACAACGAATTGAAAAACTGCCAGAGCAGCTATGAAAAAGTGCTAAAATTGGAACCCAATAATCAAAAAGCTCTCTATAAAATCGGAGAATTCTACTTTTTTATCCGACAATATGAGGAATCCATTCGCTATCTCACCCAGCTCATCGGTATCAATCCAGCCCATGAAAAAGCATTTTATGTGATGGCCAGCAATTACAAAGAAATGAAGGATACTGCGAGAGCCACTTCCTATTTCGTTAAAAGTGTACAAATCGATCCTTCGAACTATGATGCTTTCATTCAATTGGGTTCTTTGTACAGCAATCAGTTCGACTCCACCGGCTTGCAATACTTTCAAGCAGCAAGAATTTTAGATCCCTTCAGTGATGAAGCAAGTTATGCTGAGGGGCTTTTGTATCAGCGTCTCGGGCAATACGATTCAGCGGTAAAACGCTACCAAACCACGGTTGAACTCAACCCCACCCACTATTTTGCATGGTATAATACCGCTTACATCAATTTTCAGCTGGAAAAGTGGGATTTGGCAATGGAACAATTTCTCCGCTCCGTTAACTTTGCACCCGATTTCGCCAAGGGTCAATACATGGTAGGTCTGTGTTGGGAAGCAAAGAAAAACAATGAAGAAGCACGTAAATGGTATCGGAAAACACTGGAAACCGACCCCAACTTCGAACTTGCCAAACTGGGGCTGGAGCGAATCGAAGATTAAGCAATGAACATGATTAAAATTACTCTTCCAGACGGATCGATACGTACATATGAGGCTGGTATAAGCCCCATGGAGATAGCACGTGAAATAAGCGAAGGACTGGCCCGCAATGTATTGGCCGCAGAGGTGAATGGCGAAATCCGCGAGGCCAATCGCCCCATCGATACCGATGCCTATCTTAAACTTCTTACCTGGAAGGATGAGGGGGGCAAATACGCATTTTGGCATAGTTCAGCACACTTGTTGGCTGAGGCTCTTGAGGCCTTGTATCCTGGAATTCAATTGGGGATAGGTCCACCGATTGACAATGGCTTCTATTATGACATTGACTTCGGTGAGCATAAGTTTTCAGCAGAAGAGTTTTCAAAAGTGGAAGCAAAAATGACTGAACTGGCCCGTCAGAACAATGCATTTGTTCGTCGCAATGTTTCCAAGCAAGAAGCCATTGCCTATTTCACAGAGAAAGGTGATCCCTACAAGCTGGAGTTAATCGAAGGGTTGAATGACGGCGAAATAACTTTCTACGAACAAGGCAACTTCACCGATTTATGCAGAGGGCCGCATATTCCCTCAACGGGTTACATCAAAGCACTCAAATTGCTCAACGTTGCAGGCGCATACTGGAGAGGAGATGAAAAAAACAAACAGCTCACGCGCATTTATGCCATCAGCTTTCCTAAAAAAGCCGAACTTGATGAGTACCTTCATCTGCTTGAGGAAGCCAAAAAGCGCGACCACCGCAAACTGGGAAAAGAGCTGGAATTATTCACCTTTAGCGAAAAAGTTGGGGCAGGGTTGCCACTCTGGTTGCCCAAAGGAAACATGGTAAGAGACCGCCTGCAGCAATTCATGAAAGAAAGACAAATGGATCTGGGCTATGAGTTGGTCGCCACTCCGCACATTGGTCATAAACAACTGTATGTTACCAGCGGGCATTACGACAAGTACGGGGAAGATTCATTTCAACCCATACACACCCCAAGAGAGGATGAACAGTTCTTGTTAAAACCCATGAACTGCCCTCATCACTGCGAAATTTACAAATACAAACCCCGCTCCTACAAGGACCTACCACTGAGAATAGCAGAATTTGGAACCGTTTACCGATACGAACAAAGTGGGGAACTCAATGGACTGACCAGGGTGCGAGGCTTCACACAGGATGACGCCCATATTTTCTGCACTGATGATCAGATCAAAGAGGAATTCGTGAAGGTAATTGATTTGGTAATCGAAGTATTTACACGCCTCGGATTTGAGGATTATACTGCACAAATATCACTGCGTGATCCAGAGAACAAGGAGAAATACATTGGGTCTGATGAAAACTGGGAAAAAGCCCAAAGAGCCATCATTGAAGCTGCATCAGAAAGGGATTTAAAAACAGTGCAAGTAGAGGGTGAGGCAGCTTTTTATGGACCAAAGCTCGATTTCATGGTGAAGGATGCACTGGGCAGATCGTGGCAGCTGGGCACCATTCAGGTGGATTACAACCTTCCTGAACGCTTCGAATTGGAATACATTGGGGCTGACAATCAAAAACATCGCCCGGTGATGATTCATAGGGCTCCTTTTGGTTCTCTTGAACGCTTCATCGGCATTTTGATCGAACATACAGCGGGGAATTTACCCCTATGGCTAAGCCCTGAACAGATGATTATTTTGCCAGTGAGCGAGAAATATCACGATTATGCACATGAACTTTTGAAATTCCTCAATAATCACGATATTCGCGGCCTTATCGACGAGCGCAGCGAGAAAGTTGGGCGAAAAATTAGAGATGCAGAGGTTAAAAAAATACCTTTCATGCTGATCATTGGAGAGAAAGAGGCGAATGAACAAGCTGTTTCAGTACGCCGACACGGAAAAGGAGATTTGGGCATGATGAAGAAGGAAGGGTTCGTTGATTTGTTTGAACAGGAAAAAGAAGAAACCAAAAAAGCTGATTGAAAAGACCATTTAAAGGACGCGTAATCAAAAAAAATCCGCACAGGACCAACGCAGAGATTAACGTTGATTTTGTGCGACTAGTGGGAGAAAATGTGGAACAAAACATTGTTCCTACCTCTGATGCACTTAAAAGAGCAGAAGAGTTAGAACTCGACCTGGTCGAAATTTCACCATCTGCAGATCCTCCTGTATGTAGGATCATGGATTACGGAAAATTCCTGTACGAACAGAAAAAGAAGCAAAAAGAAATCAAGGCCAAGCAAGCAAAAATATCCGTTAAGGAAATTCGCTTCGGGCCCAATACAGATGAGCACGATGTAGAATTTAAGCGCAAACACGCTGAAAAATTCCTCGAAGAAGGCAGCAAGGTGAGAGCCTATGTGTTCTTCAAAGGAAGAAGCATCGTACACAAGGAAAGAGGTGAATTACTGCTTTTGCAATTTGCCGAGTCGCTTTCACAGATCGCTAAACTCGAACAATTGCCTAAGCTGGAAGGAAAAAAGATGATTATTATTCTGGCTCCAAAAAATACGAGTCCGAAAAAAGCTTAAGTATAGAAAAATGCCAAAAGTTAAAACCAATTCAGGCGCCAAAAAAAGGTTTAAGGTTACCGCAAGTGGTAAAGTGAGGATGAAACACGCCTTCAAAAACCACATCCTTACCAAAAAGAGCAAGAAGAGAAAGCGCAATCTCGGCCATGCCGGATATGTTGCAGAAACCGACATGGACAACGTTCGCTATCTCCTCAAGATTTAATTTTTATGTTTAACCTGATGCGGGCGGCTAAGATTGCATGAAACAGGGCAACGCCTCATCAAAAAGAAAAAAACAATGCCACGTTCAGTAAATTCAGTAGCATCAAGACAGCGCAGAAAGCGCATGTTGAAGTACGCCAAGGGCTACTTCGGAAGAAGAAAAAATGTTTGGACCGTAGCGAAAAACGCCATCGAGAAAGGATGGGGTTATGCCTACCGAGACCGCAAAGCAAAAAAGCGTTCATTTCGCGCTTTATGGATTCAGCGTATCAATGCTGCAAGCCGTTTGCACGGAATGAGCTATTCACAATTCATGGGTAAAGTTCATGAGAATGGGATCGAGCTTAATCGCAAGACCCTTGCCGATTTGGCTATGAATCATCCAGAGGCTTTTGAAGCCATTGTGAAGAAGCTGAAGTAAACGCGATATCGCATAAAAGCATAAAAAAAGCCATCCATTCGGATGGCTTTTTTATTGCAATTCCTTTTTTAAATCATTCATCGAATCAATTGTATGGTACCAGAATAGAAGTGCTTCGATCTATTCAAATCCACCACTTTCATTTGATACAAGTAAGCCCCCATCGGAACCTTTACCCCCTTGTAGGTGCCATCCCAGCCGTCGGAGTTCACATTTGAAACTTGCTTCTGATAAAGTAATTCTCCCCAGCGATTGTAAATGCTATATTCAATTGAAACCACCCCATACCCTCTCGCTCTGAAAATCTCATTGATGCCATCACCATCCGGACTGAAGGCATTGGGTATGCTAAGGATGTATTCGCCCTTTACTTGCACTTCGTTCTCATAAATATCAATGCAACCTTTATCATCGGTAACCTCTAACTGCACCTGATAAGAACCGGTATCGCCATAAGTATGCACCGGATTCGGAATGCTGTATGTGCTTCCATCCCCCATGCTCCAGTGCCATTGCACCACACTTCCGCGAGACTGATTGCTGAAATCAACCTTTGGTTCTCTGATATATATTTCTTTGGGACTAAAGTCAAAGAAGGACACCGGAAGTGGATACACCGTTATATAATTGTTTCTGACCATTTCATTTTCACAACCATTGTTATCGCGCACCCTCAAACTGGCCGTCCACTGCCCCGTAGAGAAACCAATCGTTACTACCCGGCTGTTTCCTGTTTCTCCATTTGAAAACTGCCAACGGTATTGCTGCATTCCGTCTGGTCCGGTAAAACTTACCGGTAAAACAGTACAGCCTTCTGTCAAATCTGCTGTAAATCCGGGATCGGGCAAGGGGTGTACGCGTATTTGAATGCTGTCGGTGTTGTTACATCCATTGAGGTCGGTAAAGGCATAATAAATGCTATGCACACCATCTCCCGCCAGCGAAGGATCAAAAAGACCAGATGAATTGACATGATTGCCCCCACTGAAAATACCACCCGCATTTGATACCGGAACCAGGTTTACCGCTTGGTCATCTTGGCAATATGGTCCAGCTGGCTGAATTCTAGCATCGGGCAGTGCATGCACACGAACGAAAATTGAATCTCTGCTGTAACAGGCGTTGTTATCCGTAATTTCATAATGAACCTTGTGCAAACCAACCCCAGCAAGGCGGGTATCAAAATTTCCAGCATCGTCAATGTACAAACCTCCGAAGAAGCGGCCACCAATGTTGCTTCTTGGCAGCACACGCATGACTCCTGCCTAAATACACCAAGGACCTGCAGGGCTGATTGAAGGATCCGGTAAAGCGTTTACCGTTATTTCTATGCTATCGAAATTATAACAACCATTCGGGTCTGTAAATTCATACCATACTTTGTGTCGGCCCATTCCAGAGATTGCAGGCTCGAAACTTCCAGAACCATCAATGTAAGATCCACCATAAAAACGTCCCCCTTTGTTCACTTTTGCCTCAATTATTCGGGTGCCTGCGTCTGAACACCAAGGGCCTGAAGGTAAAATAGAGGCATCGGGGAGCGGGTTTACCCGTATAAACGTGCTGTCTTCATTTCTACACCCATTAGCATCCACAAATGAGTAACGAACCATATGGTTTCCTGAGTCAGCTAATGAAGGGGAAAAAGTACCTCCGGAGCTGATGTAGTTTCCACCTGAGAAAACCCCACCACCATTGATTTGTGCCTTTAACTGAACGGGAAGATGGTCAACACAATAAGGGCCCGCTTTATTGATAGAGGCATCTGGTAAAGCATTCACACGAATGTCTGTGCTATCAATATTGTAACAGCCATTATTATCAGTAAACTCATAGTAAACCCGATGGATGCCTGAATCGGCAACTTGAGGATCAAATGCTCCCCCACTCTGAATGTAAGAACCACCGAAAAAGCGTCCTCCTGTGTTGGTGGTCGGCTTTAAAATGGTTTGTCCGGCATCCACACACCATGGCCCTGAAGACTGAATGCCTGCGTCAGGCAAGGCATTAACCCGAATGTTTAAACTGTCTAAAGAGGTGCAGGAATTGCTGTCGGTGTACCGATAAAATATCTGGTGCAAGCCTGCGCCTGCTTTGGCCGTATAAAACAATCCAGTACTGTCAATGTATTCGGCACCAAAGAAATGGCCTCCTGAATTCACTGCAGGCAGAACATAGTAATCCCCTGCATCTATGCAAAATGGCCCAAGTGCCTGTAAAGATGCGTCTGGCAAAGGGTTCACCTTTTGCCATGAACTATCAATGTTTGTACAACCATTGGCATCGGTAAATCGGTAATACAATTTAAATTGACCGGGGCCTGATTTCTGAGGAAAGAACGTTCCACTGCTGTCGATATATGTGCCCCCATAAAAAAGACCTCCGATATTGGTGGTGGGCTGGAGAAGTAATCGATCTAAGTCTTCACATACTGCAGGCGATGGATTCACAGATGCATCGGGCAAATCGTGCACCCTTATGACCATGCTATCGACATTTGAGCAGGCGTTACTATCGGTAAAAGCATACCAGATTTTATGCAGTCCCGGACCCGCAGTTTGCGGCTGAAAAACCCCACCGGAGTTCACATAGCTTCCACCACGGAATGTTCCACCATTATTCACAACAGGCTTGAGCTGGATGGCGGAATTATCTCTACAAAGCGGACCTGCAGATTCAATGGACGCATTGGGAATGGGATGAACCCTTACCAGCGTACTATCAGTATTGCTGCATCCGTTGGTATCGGTAAAATCGTAATATATTTTATGCAAGCCTGCACCGGCCACTACAGGGTCAAATTTCCCTCCACTGCTAAGCATGCTTCCACCCGAAAACAAACCACCCGGATTCACACGGGGAACCAGGTTGATTGCATTGCCATTGGCGCAAAGTGGTCCGGCCGCAATCACACTTGCATTCGGCAATGGATGCACCCGAATCATCATGCTATCTGTTGAGGTGCAATTTTTCGCATCGGTGAAGGTGTAATAGACTTTATGCAAACCATCATTCGCCACCCCCGGATCGAATGATCCTGTGGAGGAAACAAAACTACCGCCTGAAAACACCCCACCCGAATTGCTCGCTGGGCGAAGCATTTCCGCTGCATCTGAAACACAAAATGGTCCGGCTTTGACCATGGATGCATCGGGCAATGCATTCACTTTAAGATTGATGGTATCACTCGTTTTACAACCGTTATAGTCTGTTACTTCCAAGTCATAGGTGCCGGCGTTGGAAACAATAATGAAGGAATCTGTTGCACTGGTATTCCATTGATAAGAAGCAAAAGTATCAGCTGCGGTTATTCTGGCTCGATCCTCATCACATATCTCGATGTCGGCTCCAAGATCAAGAGTCGGAGGCATGAAGTTTCGGATGACAATGCTGTCGTAAAAACGACAAGTATCAATCAAAGCTGCTACCTTGTAAATACCTGGCAAATTGAAAGAACGGCTGGAAGATGTATCCTGATCATACCAAATGACACCCCTTGCTCCTAATGGCTTTCCGCTCACTTGAACAAATTGCCCGGGACAAACGGTTGTATCCTTGTTCAACCAGGCATCGGGCTTGTGCCATGCATTTATACTTTTCACAAGGGTATCTGCCGTGTTTCGAGCCAGGTTGGTCACAATTAATTGTACATTGTAAGCGCGTGGGCTGTTTAACATCGGATAAATGTAAACAGGATTGAAAGCGGTATCCTTCGCATTGTTATATCCGAAATCCCATTGATAAACAATGCTATCTCCCTGGGATGATTGGTTATCGAAGATTACGCGATTATCCTTGCAGCTAATTTCGTAGTCAAAATTTGCAAAGGGCTTGAAGGGATTGATTGGAATACAAATGGTGTCTTTGGATTGAACTGCACTTACCCTGAGCTGGATTGTTCCCAAGGCATTTTCAGGGCTCACAATCTGTACAAAGTACGTCCCCTGCTGCATGCATTTTAGCTCAAACTGGGTGAGCGAGCTGCTATTGCAAGGCCCAACCGAAAGATAGCTGCAACCACCATACAATACCCTGTAACGTATATCCGAAGCTTGCACATTGGTGTTCTCCAACAGCTGAAAAAGCAAATCTACTTTGAATGTATCGGTATATTCCACCTTAAACCAAGATGACTTGTAGCCTGCAGGGCCAAACAAACAACCCATATTGCTTCCATTCTCTCCAAAACCTTCGCCAATGGTATGACAATCCACCACCACGGTTCCATTGGCTTGTTTGCCTGCACCAAGTATGATATCAGCAGGCGTGCCGCATTGATCGCCTAGATCATAGTCAAAACGGATAACTGGCGTGATGATGTCCGAGCAAGCAAGTGCGCAGTTATTCATTTGTAGATAATATGTTCCCGGTTCCACACAAGCTTTTGCCCAGTAGGCATTCGTTGCTGCATCATAAGCTGCTTTCCAGGGAACCCTCTGAAGTCCGTTTGCCGTTGAATCTCCAGGCACAAGTGATCGCATCAATTGCAAGACCGAGTCTCCGGAATTTCTTAAAGCCAAGGTGCTATCACCATTCACCTTATAAGTCATGTAAATCTTCCCGGTGGTATCTACATTAAACTGATACCATAGATTGGAAGATGCGCAAGATGGACTCTGATCAGATGGGCTTTTTCCGGCGCCTTTGAAGGTTCCGGGATAGCCTTCATAAACCGCACCCTCTGCCAGAGAAACATTGGTATAGGGTGGAGCAGATTCTTTAAGGCCATTGATGCGATTTGCCTCTGCATAATGATCAAACCTCAGCGGAGGCAATGCTACACTGTCATACAACACTTCAATTGAATACTGAGCAATCGGATCAACAGCCTTGAATATATTTTGAGCAAAAAGCCCCAATTGAATGTAATAACGACGCTCATAGAATGTATCACAGAGTTCTTTCTTGAAACTTGCGGTGTAGGTGTTGTTGCAATTATTCGTGTAATTCCGAGCCACTTCGATTAAGCCATCAGCAAGGGTGGAATCAATGCCGCCATGTTTTCTTAAGGTGTCAAAAGGAATGGAAGCTTTGATGTCTGATGCATAAACAGCAAAAGGCGCGATGTAAGATAGACCTTGGGTGAGGTTATTTAACCTTATCTTTGCATTTCCAGTTCCCTTTAAAGTAAAGGTGTACCAAATATTCCTTCGAATAACATTAGCGGTGGTGGTATCACTGTTCCAAAGAGCATTGTTCTTATGGCTGGAATAAACCCCGGCATTATAACTTCCATTGCAACTCATGAAAGGATCACTCACCCCTGCTCCTGTGGTGCAATAGAACTTATCGGCGCTCGGTGGAAGTGATGGGTCAACAGGATGCACATCGCCCAGCTTGCCCGCTTTGAAAGCACTATCACCGATTATCTGACCAAAATCATAGGCATTTTTTGCAAAATCAAACCTTGAATAGCCCACGCTATCCACAGTGATAATGGGTTGAACCGTTTTTCCAAGATGTATGTCTCCTGCAAATATTACAAGGGTATAAACACCACTGTCCAGCATACATATCTCGGTAAAGCGAGGATCTCTGTAACACTGTTGGATGGGTTGCCTGCTATTTAGCAGTGCTGGTGTTTTTCTGGCATCGAAATCATAAACGCGCAATCGATGGCTGGCAGCTATGCCCGAAATTTTAATATGCGATGGTTTTGATACGCTGAACACATAATACGCCGATCGGTTAAAAATGGTGTCGCATGGCGTGATGGGGTGCAAAGCAAAGGGTGTATCAGGGTAGCAGTCAAAGTTTTCTGCAGCAAGGATGTATTTTTTCTTATAATCAGGAGATGCGCTTGTTCCTCGATTGTTGGCAAAATCCAATGGTTTGCCGTTGTTCAAAAGGCTATCGGCAAAATAGGCTTTTTGCGGACGGTTGTATTTCGGGCGAGGGGGTTCCGGAAGGAAGAAAAATACGGCACTATTGGGGGCTCCAATGTTCCCCTTTGTACCGAATTGTGATTGCGTAGAATCATAGCTCGGGCCATTGGAATAGGCAACAAGTGTGTACCATCCTGCTGGCAAGGGATCGCAATCAGTTGACCGTTTATTGGTGAAACAGGTCCATGCACCCGATTGATCCCGATAGACTTTAAGCGTGTTCAATCCATCCGTTGCTTTCCCCCTAAAAAGACTGAAAGTTCCTTGATGACCATTGGTCAGGAAGATGTTGAGGAATGATGATTTCGTTAAATAAAATTGACGGTAAATCAATTTGGTAGAAATAAGGCAAGGTGCCATGCCATCAATCGTTGCAGGATTATCGTAACATGAAAAATAATCCAATTGAGAAGCCATCGTGCTTTTAAGGGTATCCAAACGCTCAGGCGTATTGGGGCTTTTGTACTTTGTGACTGTTTTTTCAAAACTTATTTGCGGTGCATCATGTGCTCCAACGTGTTGATCTCCGCCAAATGTGGCCAAGGTATAGGTACCCGGTGTAAGGCAATAAGCCTTTGTGTTGACGGTTAAGTCTGCACTGAAACAATCCGTTAATGGCCATAGTCCACTGATGGTGTCAGGATAGGACGAGATATTTTGTTGACTCCGCAAATCTGCTGCATTACCTTTATACAATCGGTAATCGAGTTCCATGGGTGGCAGCGCAGAATACTGCTTAACCAATAACATTCCGCTATCCGGAACATTATCGTTATCGGCATCGCCGATGTTAAACATGCGATAGATGCCTTTAGAAGTGTTTTGACCACACACCCCCAAAGACGGCAGAATGCTTCTCAAACAACCCAAGGTATCTCTTGTGGATGAATAGGTCTGTCCGAGCTTTAACGGAAGCAGTTGACCATTTCCTGCATTGAAGCTGTCCACGGCCTGGGAGTTCTTGAGGCTAAATTTATGCTCAGGTCGCCCTCGGATGGTCTTGATCTCCAATTGTAGATTCCGTCCCAAATGCCTGCCTGCATCACAGTATGAATAACTGGCTTCATCAATTCCCAATATCTGGATGGCGTATTTACCCGCCTGCAAACATGGCAACAAGGCCGGATCCTGCTCGGTGAACCAGCTCAATAATCGCAGTGTATCGAGATCGTTGCAGTTGTTAGTGATGGTATCATCAAAAATTCGTCCGATTAAAAACTTGTTACACGGGCTGTTTAACGTATCAAATGGAAACGCAATTTCAACATTGGCTGCTTCTGCCAGTTCAAATTCAAACCATGTGCTCAGTCCGTATTTGAACAAGCCGTATTGTAAACCCGAACTGCGATTCACTTGTCCGCACTGATTTGAAGGCAGGGAAAGTCGACTCTCACAACTGAAATAATCATTTACATATCTGACATTGGTTGTATCCGCTACCTTTAAGGCTCCGAGTAAATTCGATGCATGCATGGCTGAGCGCACCGGAACAGGGGCCCTTACAGAAGAGTCAGCCGTTACGGCCCGAACACTTAAACGCACTTTTTGGGCAAAATCATCTCGATAAAGCAATTGGATGCTATAAGTGGATGATGGATCCAATTGGCATACATAGGTTTTAACCAATGGATCGTTGAAGGTATTCACCAGACGATCGAAATAGAAACGTTCACAACTATCAATCCTCTTCAAACTGCCAAATGCGGCTTTGGTCACATCTCCTTTGTAAAGATTGTACCCTATAACGGTTCCTTTATTAAACGTCTGAACAGGAGCAGGGCCAAATAACACCTCCAATACATCAACGCGGTAATTCGTTGTGAATGTATGCCATGATGATTGCACGTATCTTTGGTATGCCGTATCGATGGAGGAGCACCATTCAGAAGTATCCTCAATGGAATAACAACCCGTTTCAAAATCAATGAACTTCTCTTGCTTTTCTATAACCCCAAAGTGATAAGCAGAATCCGGACGGTCATAAGCAGAATTCGATACTGAGGCATGTTCATCGGGATAACTCACCGTAATCTCCAACTGCACAATACCATTTGCTCTGTTTTTAGAACTTACCTGCACCAAATATTCACCCGGTTCCATACAAGGGTGAAATGAACTACCAAATTGAGATAGTGGGGTGATGTAGGCAGCCGAAACCGCACTAAGTGGAGGGAAGCAGTTTCCGGATTTGTAAGTAGTAAAACCAACATCTGTAGAAATGATGCTGTTACCAGGCTGTTTCAGCTCGATTTTTATGCCCCGTTTGGTTGGGAGATAAAATTTAAACCAGATGCTCTTGTCGTCATTCCCCGAAGAAACCATGGAAGCATGAAACAACTCTCCACCTTGGATGGTCGCATTGCTGAGGTTAAAAGTATCTGAAATGAATAAACCCGTACCAAAGTTAGAGGTGCCAAAAGGGATGCCCACCGCATTGGAACAGTCATCATTGGATGGAGCCTGGGCTTGAACCGCAAATCCCGAACATAGCAAAGTCACGACAAGCAATGCCCCATTTAAATTCGCTATGAGATTACCAAACCTTACCATTCGGTTTTTCTTTCGGTAGTTTGTAGTAGTGGATGGTAAAGGTATAGACAATTATAATTGAAAATAGGTTGCAAATGAGCGTTGTTTAAAAATGATTGCACTTTCAAGACCAACAAAAGCGACACTCCCTTTATTCTATGTGGAGATCCCGAGCTTTTTGTAGAAAATATTTAGTAGCACTCCGAGTAAAACCAGCGCCATACCCATGAAAACTTCAACGCTAAATGATTCTCTAAAAATAAAACTACCATACATAAGGGAATAAATAATTCCGATATAAGTAACACTTGATGCAATAGATGCCTTTTCACTCTGATAAGAGCGAGTTAAATAATATTGAGCAATTTGGGTAAGTACCCCAATGAGCAACAAGAGCAACCATTCGTTTCCAAGGGGCATGACCCATGACGAAGTGGCACTAAGTATGAGGGCACTGAGGGGCAGGGTTACGAGTGGAAAATACATGATAATCACATTGGCTTTTTCCTTGTTTTGCAAGATTCTGATGCAATTATAGGCCCCAGCGGCAGCCATGGCCCCTACCACTCCAATCAATGTGTCTATCGCCTCTACCCTTGCATCAAACCCTTCAATGAGTGCGATGCCGGCGATGGACAAAGCAAAGAAGAAAATCTGCAACCACCCGGTTTTCTCTTTTAACCAAACAGAAGCCAGCAGGGTTGTGAAGAGAGGTGCTACGTAATGAATAACAACGGCTGTAGCCAAGGGCATCCTTTGCAAGGTCCAAAAGAAGCACGTTAAACCAATGGTTCCGAATAGCCCACGCAAGAAAAGAATGGGTCTGTTTTCCGGATTCCCGAGGGGATGCACCTTGAGCCTGCGAACATTGAGGTATGATATGATCAAGGTTACCACTGATCGTGCAAACACCAGTTCGAAAACGGGCAATCGCCCTACCATTTTTACAAAGATATTCATGGTGGCAAACACGAAGCTTGCCAGCAACATGTATCGTATACCTTTGCTTACCCTCATAAAAAATAAGCCGTCTGCTATATGGCAGACGGCTTTAAAAAAAGCACATCTATTTGATTAAACAGTATGCTCAGACAGAGCGCTGTTCATATTTCTCACCGCATCGGCACTCTTACTAAAGAGCGCTTTTTCTTCTTCGTTCAACTGAACATCAACAATTTTCTCCCAGCCATTCTTTCCAATCACCACCGGCACGCCCATGCAAATGTCGCTTTGCCCGTATTCACCATCCAAATAAACAGAGCAAGGGAAAAGGCGCTTTTGATCATTCACGATGCTATCGACCAAAGATGCTACGGCTGCACCAGGAGCATACCAAGCCGATGTTCCGATCAATTTGGTAAGGGTTGCACCGCCCACCATGGTGTCTGCCCCAACTTTGGAAAGCTCGTCAGATGCCAGGAAGTTGGCAACCGGTACACCTTTGTACGATGCCAAACGGGTAAGTGGGATCATGGTGGTATCACCGTGACCACCAATCACCATTCCTTCAACATCATTGGGATCGGCATTCAGCGCCATGCTTAGGTAGGTTTTAAAACGGGCGCTATCCAATATCCCCCCCATACCGATGATTCTGTTCTTTGGCAGGCCAGTTGCCTTTAGGGCCAGATAGGTCATCGTATCCATGGGGTTGCTCACCACCACAATGATTGCTTCAGGTGAGTGCTCGAGTACTTGTTCTGAAACAGATTTCACGATACCGGCGTTGATGCCGATTAGTTCTTCGCGAGTCATACCAGGCTTTCGAGGAATGCCACTGGTAATCACCACCACATCGCTTCCTGCAGTTTTGCTGTAATCACTGGTTGAACCAACAACACGGGTATTGAACCCATTTAAAGTAGCTGTTTGCATCATATCCAGGGCTTTACCTTCTGCAAAACCTTCCTTGATGTCCAACAAAACCACTTCACTGGCAATTCTTCTAAAGGCGAGCGCATCTGCACAGGTCGCTCCTACATTTCCTGCTCCGATTACTGATATTTTCATGTCAATTTTTTGAGTGTAATTAAGATGCCGCAAAAGTAGGTCATTTAAACCCGTTAATGAAGGATTGAGAGCTTAAATCCGAGCCAATTTATCACTCAAATTTGCGGTCGATTTCTTCAATGAGTGAAGGGAGCTCGGGGCTCCAATCCGTCCAATCAGACCAATTCAATTGAATGGCTCCCGCCTCTTTAACAAGTATGCCATAAAAAACTTTTTCTGCAGAGGCATTAACGCCTTTATTCTCGAGGCAATTCTGAATGGCCTCTTTCCGATGAACAAATGACTTGCGAAGCACGTAAATGTATTTGATTCGATCCTGCTCCAGAGCCTTCAGCTCTTGCGCACTGAAACGCGTCTGCAGCTCATCATTTACCGGTTGTAAGAT
>CAZYJD010000045.1:0-17227 GCA_964647785.1 uncultured Chitinophagaceae bacterium | reverse complement strand
AACACCCAAAAATTTTCTGCTTAATCTATTTGGTTCTTAAGATAGAATGATGGGGTTGGAGAATGTAGATTTAGAAGGTTTAAGAGGTTTAAAGCGTTTATAAGGGTTAGACTTCCTCAATACATGATTTCTAAAAATCTAATAATCAAGTAAGTACAATGCGTCATGCGTCATGCGTCCGATGGCTATCGGACCTAAATCGTACATCATAAATCATACATCCTAAATCCTCCCCCTCCTACTCCACTCCCTCGCTCTCAAAAAAACTGCCATACGATCTGCCATTCAACACATCCAGTAGAATTTGACTTTTGCTCTCCACCTGATTTTCCATTTGACGGATGGCTGTAGATGACAGGCTCCAGCCGAGGGGCAAGAGGTCTTCGCTGCTGCGATCGAGGCGAATGCTCACAATTTCATCGCGATCACCAAGGAGATATCGTTCGGTATTGTTGATGCCCAATAGGCCGCTTTTTTGCCAGATTCTTGCAAAGGTGTAAGGTGGAGATGCCAGTTCGTAAAAGCCCGACAAAGGCTTCTTGTTTAACACGGTTTGGGTATTTCTGATCAGCACCAGAATAAAGCGCACATTCATGCGTCTTTTTCGCGACTCTTCTTTCAGCAGATAATAAGTTTCGAGCAAGGTGGTGGAACCCAGGTTTTCGAAATATCCACCGTCTACAATTCTGCCCCATTTATTTCCACTGCTGTCACGCACCAAAGCGGGTGGTGTGATATACGGGAAACGCGAACTGCAAGAAATGGCAGTTGAAAGTGGGATGTCTTTTTTACAGATATCAAACAGCTGATGGGTGTTGAAATAAGATTCCGAAGGCAAACGGGCATTGCTGATCAATACGCGGTTTCCACTTTCTACATGGGTTCCGTTGAGTATGAGTACCGGTCGGTCGGGCCTATTGTTCAAGTCCATCTCGGCTAAAAATCCGCCGCTCATCCATCCCTGTTCGCGGTCGTTTGTGGCTTTCAAATCGCGCCAGGCTGCTTCCCAGCTGTACTCCAGTGCCCTGGCCCTGTCAATGGATGAAATGGGAATGGGCAAAAACCGCTGCAGCATATCCGGGTAGGCGGCCCAACCGGTGAGGGGTGAAAGAAAATCGCGACTGCAAAAGCGTTGATAAAATTCTCCGTGCGTTGTGCTTAGCGGAGGGTGATCGAGACTCCCGGCAAAGAGCCCCACGCCCAATGCACCTCCGGAAACCCCGCAAAGCGAAAACACCTGATTTGCAAATTCGGGCTCCCGATCCTGTAAATAGCCCAACACCTTGGTGGTCCAGTAAGCCGAGCGGATGCCCCCGCCTTCCGAAGCCAAAAGAATCACCGGCAAGGTGTCGTTTTCTGAATGCTGCCTATGATCCACCCATTGCTGAAAATGCCTTCTGATATCCACACGCGATGCATGCAGGTCATTCTCAACCGACCTGATTTCGTGATTGTCGTTAAAAAAGCTGAACACACCGGCCAGTAAAAAAAAGCTAAACACAATGGGTAAACGGATGTGGTTCTCCATTAAGGTTAACATGCTGATGATGACCAACCAGAAACCAAACGCGCTGAGGATGATGGCGGTTGCACCCAGCCACTGGCTGAAACTCACGGGGTAAATTAAAACCAGTAAAAAAGTGAGCGACAACAGTACTAAACGAAAACCAATCCAGTGTTTTTGTTTCTTCCAGATGAAACGGGCGGGATAGGCTGCGTTTTTGATTGGGATGTAATCCGGCATCATTTTTACAAGGGCCAATCGCTTGCTACGCATCCAAACCATCAGCTCCCTCCTAAAATGAAAAAACAGATACAACCAAATGGCCGCTGAAAAACATAGCAACACAAAGGAATTAAATTGTTGCTCGGCACGCCAGTCGGCCCAGCCCAAAATGAGCATAGGGGAAACTCCCAGCAATCGCGGAACCATTACCTGCGCCCTGAACATATACAGCGGTCGGTAATTCCAGAAACTAAAATTGCTGAAATGCAGCAACAATCGGCCAGCCCGCCAGCTCTGCCAGCTCCACCACATACCGCAGATGAATGCCAATAAAGCATGCCTGAATGCATCGGGTTCCCCAAATCGCAAGTCCGTATCCCTCAACACATCCTGCCCCTGTGCAAAATACACCAAGGCAAAAACTGCCAAGGCTTCAAACAGCAGCACCGGCCAGCACACCCTCAGAACCAGATAATAATTAAAAAATGCCTTCATGGATTCAGATAAAGTGTAAAATACGCATGAATCCGATGTTTTGTGTCAGGCATTTGTAGGTTTTAGAGTTCGAGGTGCATATTGATCCACTCTCCATCCGATTCTATGTTCCATTTGCCATAGAATTTAATGGCGGGCTCATTCCAGTCCAATACTTGCCAGCTCATGCGGCCGCAGTTCAGTTCACGAGCCTTGTCGACGGTGGCCTGAAACAGCTTCTCACCAATGCCTCTTTTTCGGAGGGCTTCTGTAACCACCAAATCTTCCAGATACAATACCTTTCCTTTCCAGGTGCTGTATCTGAAATAATACAATGAAATCCCTACCACAACTCCATTCAACTCCGCCAGCAAAAAGTGAAACAGGGGTTGTACTCCAAAACCATCCACTTCCATTTGCTGTACCGTGTTGATCAATTCATGTTCGGCCCTTTCATAACGCGCCAATTCGGCTACCAGCTTATGAAGCGCCGGAACGTCTTCCCTTTTTCCTTCTCGGATTATTAGATCTTCCATCTGCTGACAAACCTCTGCATTTTTTCAGGTTTTTAAGGAGCAATTTATCAACCCTTTAGCAACCAAATATGGGCTTAACAATTCCTTAATATCTCAAAACCATTGAATAAACATTCATAAAAGTAGTTTTGAGCGTTCTTTGCGACTGCCATGACATTTGGAATTTTCGATCTCTTAACCCTCATCGGCTCACTGGGTTTCTTCATCTACGGCATGAAGATCATGAGCGAGGGCATACAAAAAGCCGCCGGCAATCAGTTGCGTCAGATTCTCGCGGCCATGACCAAAAATCGTTTCTTTGGACTGTTCACGGGTTTCCTGATCACGGCCATTGTACAAAGTTCATCAGCCACCACGGTAATGACCGTGAGCTTTGTGAATGCGGGATTAATGACCCTGGTAGAGTCGGCCGGTATCATGATGGGCGCCAATATAGGCACCACCATTACAGCCTGGCTAGTATCGCTCTTGGGATTCAAGGTGAAAATCGCATCCATTTCATTGCCCGTAATTGCCTTTGGACTGCCGATGTTGTTTGCCCGCAGCAGCCGCATCAAAAGCTGGGGAGAATTTCTCATAGGTTTTGCTCTCCTGTTCATGGGGCTTGAATTGCTCAAAAGTTCCGTTCCGGATGTGAATCAAAATCCTCAGGTACTGGCTTTTGTATCCAGTTTTGCCGAATACGGCTTTTTCTCACGCATCTTATTTGTTCTTGTAGGAGCATTGCTTACCGTGATTATTCAATCATCGAGCGCCACCATGACCCTCACCATCACCATGTGCTACTTGGGCTATATCCCTTTCGAAATTGCGGCCCCAATGGTTCTGGGTGAGAACATTGGAACCACCATTACCGCTGAACT
This sequence comes from uncultured Chitinophagaceae bacterium, assembly GCA_964647785.1. GTDB lineage: Bacteria > Bacteroidota > Bacteroidia > NS11-12g > UBA9320 > CAZYJD01. Next base: position 13,628 of record CAZYJD010000045.1, on the reverse strand, counting down.
GGCTTCCATCGTGGGCAATGTGCACGCCAAACGCTCTGCCCGAATCCATTCACTCTTCAATATCATTGGGGTCACCTGGATGATCATGCTGTATCCGTTTTTTCTGGATATGATTGACTGGATCATGACCGACTTTTATCATGGCAATTCGCCTTTCACTGATAAAAAGCAGATACCCATTGCTTTGAGTTATTTCCACACCATGTTCAATGTAAGCAATGCACTGTTGCTCATTGGGTTTGTGCCCGCTTTGGTGAAGCTTTCCATTCGCACGGTGAAATCCAAAGGGGAAGATGATGAGGTGTATCGTTTGGAATTCCTGGAAAGAGGCATTGCTGCAACTCCTGAAATTTCTCTCATTGAGGCCAAGAAAGAAACCGTCAAATTCGGAGAAATTGTGCAGCGGATGAGCTTCATGGTGCAGGAACTGATCAACGAAAAAAACAAAAAAGAACAAGAAAGACTGATCAAAAAAATCATCAAATACGAAAACATCACCGACCGCATGGAAAAGGAAATTGCTGGATATTTAGCAAAGGTGTCTGAAGAAGAAATGTCGGGTGAGGGTTCCATGCGTCTCCGCGGATTGCTAAGCATCATCAACGATCTCGAACGCATAGGCGACCAATTTTATCAGATGACGCGAGAGGTGCAGCAAAAGAATGAGAACAAATACTGGTTCAGTCAGGATCAGCGCGACAATCTCAACAGCATGTTTGAGTTATTGGATGATGGCCTCAAATTGATGCTTAAAAATCTGGATGCCTCCTATGAAAAGGTGATGTACACCGACGCTGAAAACATTGAAAAAGAAATCAATTATAAGCGCGATCAGCTGCGCAAAGAGCACCTCAGCAATCTTGAAAATGGCGAGTATCCCATCCAAAGCGGCATGGTGTACAACAACCTTTTCATGAGTATCGAAAAAGTAGGCGACCATATCATGAATGTGAGTTCCGCTCTTACCGGAAGATTCTAAGCCTTCATCAGTTCTTTTAGCTTCAGATGATCGTTTTTCGCCACGCCTCTTTAGTTTTGAAGTGTGGAATTTCTGGGCGAATTATGGCACAGCATACAAAACAACCGGTTGCGCACCCTGCTCACTGGTTTTAGTGTGAGCTGGGGTATTTTTATGCTCGTCATATTGCTTGGGGTTGGTACGGGGCTAGAAAACGGCTACCAAAAAGAATTCAGCGATGATGCCATGAACAGCATCTGGCTTCGATCCGGACAAACTGCTGTACCCTATGCAGGTATGCAGGCCGGACGGAGCGTGCAATTGACCAATGACGACTTCAATCATCTCGTACAACAGCTTCCTGGGGTGGAAAAAGCTTCAGCCCGCTGGAATAAGTGGTCGGGATTCATTTTTCGAAACGGCCCCCATGCTTTTAACTACACCCTCAAAGGGGTGCACCCCGACCACCAATATGTAGAAAAAACCATCGTGCTTCAAGGACGCTATTTCAATGAGCGAGATATTTCAGAAAAGAGAAAAGTATGCCTGATCAGTGTCGATATGGAATCGGAACTCTTCCCCGATGCGGGGAATGCATTGGGTAGCTGGGTAGAAATCAATGGCATTGCTTTTCGAATCGTGGGTATTTTTAAAGATGAAGGCAATGAGAATGAAAACAAGGTGGGGTACATTCCTGTGAGCACGGCTCAGCTCGCTTTCAACGGCCAGGACAAAGTAGACCAGATTATCTTTACCATAGGAGATCGCGGACTTGATGAATCACAAAAAATGGCCATTGAGGCCAAAGCGATGCTCGCACAAAGACATCATTTCGACCCCATGGATGAGCGGGCAATTTATGTGAGAAACAATGTAGAAGAGTTCGAACGATTTGCAGGCATCCTTCGCGGCATCCGGCTGTTCATCTGGATCATCGGTATCATGACCATTGCTGCCGGGGTCATTGGCGTAAGCAACATCATGCTTATATCTGTTCGCGAGCGAACGGCTGAGTTTGGCATCCGAAAATCCATTGGGGCACCCCCTGCCAGCATTGTAAAAATGGTCATCGGCGAATCCATTGCCATCACTGCTTTTTTCGGTTATCTGGGCATGGTTTCGGGCGTGGCTCTGCTCGAAGGCATTCAGCCCTTCATTCCAAGCAAGGGAGCCATTTTCAGTAATCCTGAGGTGGACTTTCACATCGCACTTTACGCCACTGCACTCTTGGTATTGGCCGGAAGTTTGGCGGGGTTGTTCCCCGCCCTAAAAGCGGCACGCATAAAACCCGTAGAAGCCATGAGAAATCGATGAGTGACCGTTTGGCAGAAATATGGCAGACCTTGCGCCGCAACCCCATGCGCACCCTTCTCACTGCTTTTGGCGTGGGCTGGGGAATTTTTATGCTCATCATCGTATTGGCCTCGGGTAAGGCCCTTGAAAACGGCGTCAAAAACATGTTCAATGGCTTTGCCAGCAACAGCATTTACCTCTGGGGGCGCACCACCAGCATGCCTTACCAGGGCTATGCAAAAGGAAGGCCCGTGCAGTTTGAAGCCGATGACATTCCGTATTTAAAAACGCAAGTTGACGGCATCGAAGTACTGGCGCCAAGAAATCAATTGGGTGGATGGCGCGGAGGGAACAATGTGGTTTATCGGGAAAAGAGCGGCGCTTTTTCCGTTACCGGCGACATTCCCGACTATCAGAAAATAAATATCATCGATCTGGTAAAAGGCCGTTTTCTCAATGAACCCGATTTGCAGGAAGAGCGCAAAGTGGCAGTGATTGGCAAGCGGGTGCAAGAGGTGTTGTTTGAAAACGAAGAGCCCATTGGCAAATACATCCTCATTAACGGTGTTTATTTTCAGGTGGTGGGAGTCTTTCACACCTTAAAATCAGGAAGTAGGGCTGAGCGCGATGAACAAACCATTCACATTCCATTCAACACTTTTCAAAAGGCCTTTAAAACCGGAGGTAAAATTGCCTGGTTTGCAGTATTGTGCAAAGAGGGGTTCGATGCCGTTTCGGTTGAAGCGGAGATTAAGCAGGCACTTCAGCGAAAATACCACATTGCTCCTGCTGATATTCGAGCCATTGGCAGCCACAACGCACAGGAAGATTTTTCGCGCATGGAAAATACCTTCATCACCGTGCGTATTGTCGGCTGGTTGGTAGGCATCATGACACTCCTAGCGGGTGCCGTTGGGGTGAGCAACATCATGTTGATTACCATCAGGGAGCGAACGCGTGAATTGGGTATTCGCCGAGCCATTGGCGCAACTCCCATGCATATAGTATCGCAAGTTATGCTGGAATCATTGGCGCTCACCACCTTGGCTGGTTATGTGGGTCTACTGCTCGGTATTTGGGCAATAGAGGCCTTGAACAACTTGGGTATTAGCAGTGCGTATTTTCTCAATCCGGCCGTTGAACTCAAAAGTATCTTGATTGCCCTACTCGTATTGGTGATGGCCGGTTTGCTCGCTGGCATCCTTCCCGCTAGAAAAGCACTGGCCCTAAAACCGGTAGAAGCCTTGCGCTGGGAATAAAACCATGCCGACCCATAGGAATTTGTGAGCCAATGAACACGCAAGCAAGTGGCAAGCCCCCTCATTTTAAAGCGTTTTCAAACGTTAGCTCACACCTCAAATGCTATTTTGGCCTTATGTTTGTTAACTGAAATACAACATGCAAAAGCTCACCCCTCCCCTCCGGTATACGCATATTCTCAGCATCTTGATAACGATGCTGATTTCAGATTTTTCGTTCGGTCAGAACAACTTGCGTTACGACAATTACATTTACGAGAAAGACATCCAAACCGTATTGCTGGTCAAGAATATGGATGATGTTTACGATCCTGTGCCCGTGGTCATCCTTGGTCAGATGAACGGCTTGCGACTGATGTTTGACCAGTTAAAGGCGCAGAACGATTTCTATCAATACACCTACATTCACTGCGATGCAAATTGGCAACCGAGCAGGTTGCAACAAACCGAATATTTAGGTGGCAATTTCTTCCAGGAAATCAAAGATTTTCAATTCTCTACCAACACCTTCCAGCGCTATGTGCATTACGATTTCAGTTTCCCCACTGCAGAAATGGAACCCCTGTTGGCTGGAAACTACCTGATGGTGGTGTACCGAAACTTCAACATGGAAGAAGTGGTGCTCACCCGGCGTTTTATGGTGCTTAATCCACGTTGTAAGATCAATGCCTGGGTGAGCGCAGCCACCAATGTTGGCAAGCGAAACTTCATGCATGAGATCGATTTTGAAGTGGATCACAAGGACTTTGTCATTCCCAATCCGTTCAATGATGTACAAGCGGTAATCATGCAAAACAACAGCTGGATACAAGCCAATTATGGCATCAAACCCTTGTTCAGCAATGGCGATAATCTAAACTTCAACTATGAAGAAGGTAATTTGCTCAATGGCGGTCATGAGTTTAGATTTTTTGACATCCGTAGCCTGCGGTTTTTCAGCAACAATGTATCCGAAAAATACCGCGATTCTTTTGTGAATGTGGTATTGAAACCCGATCAACTCCGCTCCCATCTCAATTATGTTTACACCATCGATTATAACGGAAAAAGGGTCATTCAAAATCAAGATGGACGCAACATTGTGGTGGATGGCGATTATGCCTTGGTTCACTTCTTTCTAAAAACCAATAATAAGCTCCCTAAGGATGTTTACCTGTATGGCGAATTGAGCGACTGGCGACTGAATGAAGACATGAAACTTGAATGGATGCCAGATTACGGCGGTTACTATAAAATGGTGAAGCTCAAGCAGAGCTATTACAACTATTTATACGCCACCCCCGGAGAGGATGGGAAACCTGATTTTTTATTCACCGAAGGAAATCACAGCGATACCGAAAACGACTACACCGTGCTGGTTTACCACAAGAACCAGTTCATGGGCCATGATGAGCTCATTGGCATACAAACGGTGAATAGCGGTCGTCTCGGTCAAAGATAAAAATGATGCAAGCACCCAAGGAAGAGGAACTGCTATACCGGCTGGCCCTTTCATCCATTAAAGGCATCGGACCGGTATTATCAAAAACCCTTGTGAGTTACTGCGGTGGCGTGAAAGCCATTTTTCAGGAAAAACGTTCAAGGCTTCAAAAAATTCCGGGCATTGGTCCAAAAATGGCTGCAGAAATTGCTGCATTCAGCAATTTTCAAGACCTGGAACAGGAAATGCGCTTCATTGAAGACAACCATATCCGTTGTCATTTTTATCTGGATGAATCCTTCCCTTTTCGGCTCAAGCAAATCCCCGATGCGCCCATCATGCTATTTTCAAAAGGCCAAGCAAATCTATCTCCTAAAAGAATTGTGGCCGTGGTAGGAACCCGTAAACCAAGTCCTGAGGGCAAGGAAATATGCCGACAACTAGTACAAGATCTAAAAGCCTACAACTGCACGGTGGTAAGCGGGTTGGCCTATGGCATCGACATCACCGCACATCGATCGGCACTTGAAAACCATCTTCCCACCATCGCCGTTTTTGGTCATGGTCTCGATCGGATTTACCCTTCACATCATAGCAAAACTGCCCGGGAAATGCTGGAACAGAATGGGGCTTGGGTTACTGAATTCAGCAGCGGCACCAATCCCGACTATATGAATTTCCCGCAACGAAACCGGGTGGTAGCAGGTATGTGCGATGCCGTGGTGGTGATTGAATCAGCTCGTAAAGGCGGAAGCATGATCACTGCCGAACTGGCCTTTGGCTATGATCGAGAGGTAATGGCCATACCCGGCCGACCAATCGATCTGATATCCTCCGGATGCAATCTGCTCATCAAACAACAAAAGGCCCATCTGATTGAAGGGGCGGTTGATCTGGCAAAGATTCTGAACTACGATCTAACAGAAAAATCCTCTGCACCGCAGCAGAGCAGCCTGCTTTTTGATCTTGCACCGGAAATGCAAAAAGTACTTTCTCACTTTAAGGAAAATGCCATTTCATTGGATGAATTACTCATCTTAACGCGCATGCCAAGTCCCGAATTGGCATTGCGATTAATCGAACTCGAATTCGCCGGCTGGATTAAGGTGCTGCCGGGGAAAAAATACCAACGGATACGAAATTGAATCTACAAGAAATACAACTCAGCCAATATCAATACGAATTGCCTGCAAATCGCATTGCACAATTCCCCTTGGAGCAAAGAGACCATAGCAAATTGCTTCACTATAGCGATGGAAACATTCGCCATAAGCACTTTTACAACTTGCCGAAGCTGCTGCCCAAGAACAGCCTCTTGGTTTACAACAACACCAAAGTTATTCCGGCCCGATGCTACTTTCAGCGCAAGAGTGGGGCTTGGATTGAAGTTTTTTTACTCGATCCCATTACCCCATCTAACGTGATGGAAGAAGTGATGACTGAAACGAAACAATGCAGCTGGAAATGCATGATTGGCAACCTAAAGAAATGGAAATCCAATGAAGTGCTGGAACTACAGCTTGGGGCAAGCGTGATAAGCGCCAGCCTTCTTGAAAGGGAAGATCGCATCGTGCAGTTCGCTTGGGATTCAGGGCAATCATTCAGTGAAATCCTTCATGCCATCGGCAAATTGCCTCTTCCGCCCTATATCAAGCGAGAAGCAGAAGATGCAGATCAGGATCATTACCAAACCATTTACGCCAAACAAGAAGGGGCTGTTGCAGCACCTACCGCAGGGCTGCATTTTACCGATCGCGTCATGGGCGATCTCAGAAACAATGGAATTGAGCGCAAAGAGATTACCCTGCATGTGGGTGCCGGCACTTTTCAACCCGTAACTGCCAATCATGCGGTGGATCACGATATGCACAGCGAACGCTTTGAGCTGAGCAAAACCTGCCTGCAAGATCTGATTGCAAACAAAGACCGCACACTCGTAGGAACCACCAGCCTGCGCACCATGGAAAGTCTTTACTGGATGGGATTAAAAGAGCTCAAAGGTCTTCCCAAAGTGAACCAATTGGGAAAACTAGAGGCATATGAACTCTCAGAAAACAGACAACTGCCCTCCTATGAGGAAAGTCTGCAAGCTTTGCTGAACCGCAGCGATGTGCAAGAATTAGGCTACTTCCGTGGAGAAACCGCCATTTACATCATGCCGGGATACCGCATTCGATCCTGCAAGCGGCTCATCACCAACTTCCACATGCCGGAAACCACTTTGATTCTTCTGGTGGCCGCTTATATTGGAGAGGATTGGAGGAAGGTTTATGATGCTGCTCTCAAGGAAAACTATCGCTTCCTGAGCTATGGCGACAGCAGCTTGCTCGAACTCAAAGCGATGGATTCCTGAAGTATGTCCAGTACCATTGCATATTCTTCATCGGTCATGCTCAATGGAGGTGCAAAACGTATGGCAGAAGGATTGAACAAAAACCAGTCGGTAATTAGTCCTTTGCCCAAAGCAATTTGAATCACTTCCTGAACCTGCTCCCAGCTTTGCAAATGCACCGCAAGCATCAATCCTTTTCCAGTAATTTTACGAATGCTTGAATGCTGCAATGCACTTCTCAACATCTGCTCTCGCTGTTCTACACGTTCCATCCAAATTGGGTTTTCATCAAGCACACGGGTTACAGCCAAGGAAGCAGCAGCGCAAACCGGATTACCTCCAAAGGTGGTGATATGCCCCAAAACCGGATTTTCAGAAAGATGGTCCATGATATGTTTTGAGGAAATGAAAGCCCCTATGGGCATGCCCCCTCCCATCCCCTTGGCAAGGGTGATGATATCCGGTTGAACACCATAAGCTTGAAAAGCAAAACGCGAGCCTGTTCTGCCAAATCCACTTTGAATTTCATCAAAAATGAGCAAGGCCCCGCAGTCGTCGCATTTCTGTCTCAATGCCTCTAAAAAAGATGCATCCGCAGGGATGTAACCGCTCTCCGCCTGCACAACTTCACAAACCACCGCAGCGGTATGCTCATCAATTAAATCAAGGCTTGAGTGATCGTTGAATGTGGTAAATTTCACATCAGGTAAAAGCGGTCTGAAAGGAGCCGTAAAAGTCGATTCACTTTGCAAACTCAAGGCTCCGTGGGTGCTGCCGTGATAAGCGCTTTTCATTGCAACCAATCCCGGCCGCCCCGTATAGCGCTTTGCCAGCTTAAGGGCACCCTCGATGGCTTCTGTTCCGGAATTAACGAGATACACGCTCTCAAATCCTTCGCCCAGCCATTCACAGAGTTTGGCTGATAATTCTGTTTGAGGGGTGTAAACATATTCGCCATACACCATCAGATGCATATAGTGTGATGCCTGATCAACCACCGCTTTCACCACTTCCGGATGACAATGGCCGATGCTATTCACTGAAATGCCGCTAATCACATCCATATAGCGCTTGCCATCTGTGGTGTACAACCAGACGCCCTCGGCTCTTGCCACCTCCAACATCAAAGGTGCAGGAGATGTTTGGGCAACATGCCGGAGAAATAATTGCCGCTGATTGAGCATTTAAAGTTGCTCTTCCTTTCTGAACAGATGTTTCTGCAGGCAGGAACATGCCATATCCAGTGCGATGGAATGGCTATGCTCAGCAGGAGATTCAACCAAAGCCGGGTCGGCATCCCCACATGGACCACCCTTAATGACCTTGATCACCAGCGATGTTTGTCTCTTCGTGCTGTCGGCAGGTGCCTGTGCCATTGAATAAGCCGGCAAGCCAAAACAAAGTAGAAAGCCTAACAGAATTTTTTGATGCTTCATGGATGCATTACAAAAATAAGAAAGAAGCACCTGCACATAAAGGCAGAAACAGAATCTATTTCTTTAATTCGAATAATTAAGCATGATGACCCCCGCACAATCAAATCTTTTAGTCCGTTTCAAAGCACTGCTTGAAGGGGAGCGAAACAAATTGGCAAACCTGGCCAATGCAACTGCCGTGATCCATGAGCACTGGAACAATCACTGGACCGGCTTCTATCTGGTGGAAGGAAATGAATTGATCCTAGGCCCTTTTCAAGGTCCGGTGGCTTGTACCCGAATCGCTTATAGCAAAGGAGTTTGCGGCACTTCCTGGGCACAAAGGCAGACACTTATTGTTAACAATGTGCATGAATTTGAAGGTCATATTGCCTGCTCGCCTCATTCCAATTCAGAAATTGTAGTCCCCCTATTTAATAACAATGAAGTGGTAGCGGTACTCGATTTAGACCATACTGAATTTTCGGCCTACAGCGAAACCGATGGGCGTTTACTCGAAGAGATGATGCAAATTCTCAGCGAACATACCGACTTATGAAAAGACGAGACAAAAACAACAATCGTTCTCCGCTCCCTTCGCCCTTCAGCATTGCGGTCATACTCAGTTTACTTTGCTATCTGGCAGCTTTGTTTATGACCGAGCAAAGCGGAACGCGGCCACATTGGATTGAGCTCATCGGCTTCTGGCATCAGGGTTTATGGAACCTTCTGGGATTTAGCATGCAAATGATGCTCATGCTCATATTGGGTCACAGCTTGGCCCTATCACCTTGGGTGGGTAAAATGCTCGATAAGCTCATGGAGCCGATGGTACAAACCCAGAGCCGGGCCATTGTGGCGGTGAATATTTTAACCTTGCTGGCCGCATTTTTCAACTGGGGTATGGGGTTGATACTCGGTGCTGTACTCGTGAGGAAAACCGCTGAATTTGCAAAAAAGAAAAACCTGTCATTGAATTACGGCCTTCTGGGGGCAGCGGGTTACACCGGTATGATGGTTTGGCATGGCGGCTTAAGCGGATCTGCTCCGCTTACCGTAACAGGTACAGGGCATTCGCTTGAAGATAAAATCGGCTTAATTGGGTTGGAAGAAACCCTGTTTTCTCCCATGAACATCGCCGGATTTGTTTTGTGCATGTTGCTCATCCCCCTGCTCAGCTGGTGGTTATCCAAGCGTTATCCCGGAAGAAGTGTGCCATCAGTTGAAGTACAAACTGAAAAGAGGTCTGAAGCCAAGGTGGTATCAGGTGTGGAGAAACTCGATCACAGCCCATGGTTTCGGTACTTATTGGCTGCGATGATTGCCGGAGCGGTATTTTTCAGCTGGAAGGAAAGCAGTAGTTTCAGCAGTTACCTGAATCTCAACACCATCAATCTTATTTTATTAGGACTGGCAGTAAGTTTTCACCCAAGTGTGCATTCTTTCACCGCCTCCATAGAAAAAGCGATTGGAGGTGCTGCCGGAATTCTGATTCAATTTCCGCTCTACGCAGGCATCATGGGCATCATGCAATACAGCGGCCTGATCTCTGTTTTTGCCGACTTCTTCATCCGCATCAGCAATGAACACACTTTTCCTCAACTGGCTTTTGTGAGTGCCGGCCTAGTGAACATCATGGTGCCAAGTGGCGGAGGCCAATGGCAGGTGCAAGGCCCTATTTTAGTAGAGGCTGCACAGCACATTGGTGTAGGGATGGGTAAAACCATCATGGCATTGAGTTATGGCGACCAGCTCACCAATATGTTGCAACCTTTCTGGGCTTTGCCTTTGCTTGGCATTACCGGACTGAAACCTTCTGAAATATTCAAGTATTGTCTGATGTACTTCGCACTGGGTTTATTGATTTTCAGCCTATTGCTATTTATTTTCTAAACGAGAAATTCTCGGAAGCGAAGGATACGAAACAGGTTTAGCAACCGGTTTAGATGGGCCAGCATGCCCGTCAATCGGAAAACAACACTCATTTTCCTAAAATCTTGCAACCCGATCTTTTAATCAGACCATCGGTTATATCTAGCTTAAAGGTGCTTTGAGACCTTGGTATTTCGAATCTTACGGCAGCAGAATCTCTTCACTTTCGAAGTATTCTACAATATGGAATTTAAGGAAATATTCCTGTTGAAAAATATCAGAATGTGGAAGTGGTCTCATCAATTTCCAGGAGGGCCAACCTTTTTCATCCACCCCTTCAAGCTCATAATAACCGGAGAAGCTCAGCAACCGACACACAGCGATGTGCATCAATTTCACCTTTTCTTCCTTGCTAAACTTGGTGCGCAGGGCTCCAAGCTCTCGCAAACCAATCAAATACAACACTGCATTCAGATCGGGTTTTTTACCGAATTGTTTTTCCAGTTGAGACAGTATTCTCTGCCATTTTTCACCCACTTCAAAATCAATCACCTTTCTGCTAAATTTGTTTCAAATATAAGTCATGGCGCTGAAGACCCTTTTTGACCGCACCCACAATATTTCTTTCAACCGGCGCCTCGATGCAGATCGCGCCCACGAAATACAGGTTCGCACCTTGAAGAAGCTTCTGAACAAAGCCAAAGACACCCACTTTGGCGAGTATTACAACTTTGAAATGATCATGCAGTCTTCAGATCCTGCAAATGCTTTTCGAGAAAACGTGCCATTGAGTGATTACATGGGCATGTTGCCTTGGTGGAATCGTTTGCGACAAGGTGAATCTGACGTAATTTGGCCCGGTCAGATCAGGCATTTTGCATTGAGTTCAGGAACTTCTGATGGAAGCAGCAAATACATCCCGGTATCAAAAGAAATGCTGCGATCGATCCAGCGCGCCAGCATTCGGCAATTGCTCTCGGTTCTGCGTTCGGATGTTCCTATTGACTATGTGGCCAAGAACTGGCTGATGGTGGGAGGAAGCACCGATTTAGAATACAACGGTATGTATTATTCAGGAGATCTGAGTGGCATTACTACGGGCAGAATACCGGTGCTCTTTCAGCGTTTTTCAAAACCGGGCAACAACATCCGGCGTGAGCGAAACTGGAAGGAAAAAATTGAAAAAATGACCCTTGAGGCTGAAAAATGGGATGTGGGCATGGTGGCCGGAGTACCTGCGTGGATACAAATGCTGTTTGAAAGCATCATTTCCCATTATAAGCTGAATAACATCCATGAAATATGGCCCCATTTGGAGGTATACCTGCATGGCGGTGTTTCATTGAGTCCGTACAAGAAGAGCATCGATCGCTTGCTGGGCCGCCCCATAAAATACTTTGAAACCTATCTGGCATCAGAAGGTTTCATCGCTTTTCAAAATCGTCAAGAGCATCACGGCATGCGCATGCTGCTTCGGAATGGCATCTTTTATGAGTTTGTACCATTTAACGATGACAATTTCAATGCAGAAGGACATTTGCTGGAAACAGCGAAATCTCTGTTCTTTAATGAAATAGAAGAGGGGAAAGAATACGCCCTGATTATGAGCACTTGCGCTGGCGCATGGAGATATCTCATCGGCGATACCATTCGCTTCACTTCACTCGAACATGCAGAAATTGAAATAACGGGCCGTACCAAACACTTCATCTCCCTTTGTGGTGAGCACCTAAGTGTGGATAATATGAACCATGCCATCGATATCATCAGCACCGAATTTGGGTTCGACATCAATGAATTTGCCGTGGCAGGTATTCCTCATCATGGTTTCTTCGCACATCAGTGGTACATCGCTTGCGAACAAAGCAATCCCGATGTGGATGCCATCAAAGAAAAACTGGATTTGGCTTTGAAGGTGCTCAATGATGATTATCGGGTGGAGAGAAGTGCCGCGCTGTACGATATTTTCGTTCAACCCTTGCCACCCCGTGCCTTTATGGAGTGGATGGATACGCAAGGAAAATTGGGCTCACAGCACAAATTCCCGAGGGTGCTCAAAGGCGAAAAGTTTGAAAACTGGCAACAGTTTCTCTTTGAAAAAGGATACATCAAAGAGGTTCAACAATTGCCGGGTAAATAAAAAAGGGTCGGAACAACCGACCCCTTCTGATTTCTTTGATCTTTAAAATTACCAATCGTCTTCATCCACAAAGATGGGCTCCTTACACTCATCTTTCAGGCTCTTGATCATCTTTTGGATGTGCTCATCTGCAGCCAAGAGAATTTTATCGGTTGATTCGATATCTCTTTTGGTCTTCGTGTAGTACTCCATGTACGTTCTGATTTCATCTTTCTCGCCATACATCGGTGGCTGAACATGAACCAGATTGTTAATCTTGTATCGGTATCTGCCATCTTTAAAACGCAATTCCATGGCAAACTCTACCCGGCCATTTTCAACAGTAGTGAAATCATTGGGTTTCATCATTAATGGAAACTGGCCTTCCATCTCAATGATGTACCCTTCTCCCTTTGTATTCATCCCCGATTGCTTGAGATAATCTTTTAGCTCTTTTTTGCTGTAGTTCTTATCCAACCAGCGTTGCGCACGCGTGAACAGTGAATCACTATATGATTCGAATCCCTCCTGATCCTTTACTTCAACAATCTCTAAATAAGTAATAAGCCTGGTAATGGTGTCTACCGGAGGTTGAAAACGAACATAGGTTTTCTTTTCAATAGGCTTACCTACTTTACCGCCGTTCTTAAGTTCGATGCCATTGGTGGGAGAACTCCCGCTTCCGTAATCATCATAGCCATCATCTCCGTAATCATCATAGCTATCGTAATCGTCATAGCCATCCTCTTCATGGGATGAATCCTCATCGTTGTAATCATCCTCGTAATAATCGTCCTTTCCCTGGTCGTCGTAGTCATCTTCGTACTGGGCAAAAGCCGGAACGCTCAATGCAAAGAGCGTGAAAATGAACAACATGCGATAGGTAAGACTCTTCAGAAAGGGATTTTCATTTTTCATTGTGAGCATACGCATTGAAACGTGAGTCGCAAAAATAATCTT
>CAZYJD010000044.1:17220-17436 GCA_964647785.1 uncultured Chitinophagaceae bacterium | reverse complement strand
ATGACCCATGCTTGAAAAAGCTATTTATGGGAAGTGTCAATGAGTAAGTTCAAAATCAATATTTTTTCAATGAAGTTAAATTAGCCTAACCGAGAGGGATAAGGCAAAATTAGAGAAAGAGCTGTCATTGAAGGCGCTTTATAGCCTCGGGAGTTTCTATTTTTATTTCTCTCTCCGACTCCACCCCTCTCATAAGTTATATCTCTTCTTACTAGC
>CAZYJD010000044.1:0-17210 GCA_964647785.1 uncultured Chitinophagaceae bacterium | reverse complement strand
TTCCATTGGAGCTTTAATGAAATCTTTTACTTTCAGCTTGGAGCCTTTGATGTCAGACCAGTTTATAAGGGGAATTTCTAGCGTGTTGTTGTATACATACGAGCGATCGTATTTCTGAATGAGTCGGGCCAGAATTTCTACATCAAAGAGCCATTTGCTGACAAATGTTTGTCCGAATAAATCGGGTACTTCGTTACTCTTTATCCATTTTGCTCCGCATTGGGTGTCGTATACGGTAAGACTTAAGACCATACTAGTTACTGAAGCATATAACCTGCCCAGTAAATGCCGCATAAAATTTCGGCGAATATTACTTCCTAATCTTGCCAGTCGGGTTCCAAGGATAAAAGTGTGCTGAAAGCTTCCTCCAGAAAACTGAAGCATCCAGTCGATTTCACTCAACGGTGCCGAAAAATCAGCATCCCAATAACCAATGTAGTCATATGAACCCTTTTGATGTGCATACATCATTCCTCTTCGAACGGCCTCTGCTTTACCCCCATTTTGTTCCAGCTGCAGGGCGAAGATGAAATCGGGATGGGCCTGATGCAAAGCTTCGATCATATCTGCTGTACGATCGCTGCTGCCATCGTTGACTAGATAAACTTGCACCTTGCGGTGTGCTTTACCCCAGTTTACCAGCAACTCTTTCTGCAGGCGGTGTTCTTCATTGTAACAAGGAATAACTAAGGCAAGGGCTTGCATAGGATTGAGTTTATTAAATTTGGAAGCCGGATGTCCAGTTTACGCAGCATTTGGCTGATAGGGTTATCGGTAAAAAGTGCGCCCTGAACCAGTCCAATGGTGTATTTTTTAACCCCCAGTATTTGGGCCCAGACTAATATTCTGGCGCGCAGCAGGCTGAAAAAGAAATATCCTGTTTCGCCTGCCTTCAATCCGCCTTGTCGGGTATGCTCAACCTGCATTCCGTTGGTATATCGGCGGTAATGCTCGAGAAATACATCATGTGAGGAAAACAAACGCTGGTAGGCTGGAACGGTAATTACCAGTTCGGTTTGTGCATCTACCGCTGAACTTGCTTTCAGCATCTTCAAAAAAGCGATGTCATCCTGAATGTGTTCGATCACATCGAGCAATAAAACCATGTCTGCCTGTTCGCCGAGCATCGCTGCTGCATCATAATCAATGGTTTTAAACACCTGTATCCTGCCGTCCTTGTGCTTATTCCTGAACATGCTCAGGTGTTCATCGCTAAAGTTGATGTCTACCGCATAGTAACGGGTGTTTCGGTAGTTCAGGGCAATTTGTTCAAGAAACCAAGTGTCCCCGCAACCTACATCCATTAAAATACCACCTTTATGGCTAATACAACGTAGGTTTGATTGAACAAGATCACTGACAAACCGGAAACGGGCCATCTCCCAGGGATAACGCTGTTGACTCTGTTTACACCGGGCTTCTTTTAAGTCCATAGACCGACAATATTAATGATTTCTCGAGGATATTCTTTGCAGATATTCGCTGGTTTTGTTGCGCTGATGTACATTTGAGCGATAAAATGATTCAACCAAGTACCTAAGATCATGAGCAAAGGGGCACACAAGAAAAAAAAGGTTTCTAAAGGAATTAAACCCGCATCTGTTCAATGGTTCGTTCTTCCGGCAGACGGATCTTCCGAAGGATCAAATCTACCTGTTTGGGGTCAGGAAGCAATTCTCCCTGAAACCCATTGGATTGGTTTTGTGCGCCCTTCTGAATCCAGGCATGTGTCGGCTTTACAAAAACTCGTTAAGGATCGTCAAGAATCGCTGTTAATCTTTACCGGCAAACGCAGTATTTGGAAAGAAGTCTTGAGCGATTTATTATCAGGAACACCCATGGGTGTACGTCAGGCTTCGGCCTTGGTGCTGAGCAAAGCAGCACTGACAAGGGCAGAACACATCATTCCTGAGAAGAACCTGGATTCCCTGGCCAAGACTTTATATGGTGAGGCCCAGATTCCGACAGTCATATTGGAGTCTCCTGCTTTGAAAGAAGTATCAGGGTCGACTTTCACATTCGCACTCGGACCCGGATGGGGTAAAAAGCAGCTCAGCCCCTCCAAAGCTGGAAATGCATTTGCCTATCGCATGACATTTTGGGCACTGGCACTCATTATGGTGATCGCCATGCCCTGGATGAGCCGCACTTCAGGAATCACAGGGGATGAATTTACCCAACACGAATTTTCTGATCTGGTCATCAACTATTTCACTGATGGTGATACAGCAGCGTTGTACCAACCCAAAACGCTGATGCATTTCTACGGATCTTCCTTCGATACCTTTAGCAATGTGGTCATTCGTACCCTGAATCTGGAGAACATTTATGAATCGCGGCATTTCATTAATTCCCTTTTTGGCTGGCTGGCGATTTTGTTTGCCGGATTACTGGCCATGCGTCTCAGCGATTGGCGGTCGGGGATCATTGCTTTGTTGTTTGTCTTTTTTACCCCGCGATTTCTGGGTCATTCTTTTAACAACCCCAAGGACGTTCCTTTTGCGCTGGGTTATATCATGAGCTTGTACTACACCATCAAATTGTTCAAAACCTATCCGGTCATGCCCAAGCGTACGCTGTTCATGCTGGCCTTGTCGCTGGCCATAGGCATGAGCGTCAGGGTGGGGGGGTTGCTGAGTTTTGCATATGTCTTTGTCATGCTTGGCTTCACCCATATCGGTTTATATGGTCTTCCCTCTATCTTCAAAGATGCCGACAAGAGAAAATGGCTGATTGGCGGCGGAATAACGGCTGCTTTGGGCTGTGTACTGGCCTGGGTACTGGGTATTCTGCCCTGGCCATATGGATTGCATGCTCCAATTGACAATCCACTCAATGCATTGAAAGAATTTTCTAATTACAATTTAAATTTAAGGCAATTGTTTGAAGGGAAAAACGTCATGTCGCAAGAATTTCCCAAGTATTATCTTCTCAAATATTTATGGCTGACCACTCCTTTGATTGTATTGGTTGGAATTTGCCTGTTGTTGGTATTCAGTCTGCTGAAACAAAACATGAAAAACTGGAACGCTCCCATGCTGATGCTCGCCTTTGCGGTCATTTTCCCACTTTCATACATTTACTTCAAGGGTTCATCTGTATATGGGGGCCTTCGACATATCTTGTTTACATTTCCTCCCCTGGCCATTTTAGGGGCTATGGGGTTTCAATGGTTTTTGGAATATTTCTCATCCAAAAAATGGGCCTTACCGACTGCAGGTGTTGTATTGGCTGCCGGCTTGAGTCTTCCAGCCATGCATACCGTAAAAAACCATCCTTACCAATACATTTACTACAACGAACTCTCCGGTGGAATGGACAAAGTTTACGGGAACTACGAATTGGATTATTACCATGCCAGTCACAAAGAAGCCAGTGAGTGGCTCATCGATTATCTCAATAAAAATAAGGCTTGGGGCAGTAAAGAAAAACCGATACGTATTGTTTCAAATTTCACCAAAGCAACCCGTTACTATTTCAGAAATGAACCCATTGATCAAAAAGAAATTGAGTATTCTCGCTACTACGAGAAAAACCAGAACAACTGGGACTACTTTATCATGAACAACACCTATATCAATGCTTTTCATGTTAAAAACGGTCTTTATCCTCCTAAAGGAACCATACACACCATCGATCTGAATGGAAAACCCATTTGCGCTATCATCAAACGTCCTTCTTATGATGATGTACAAGGGTTTGATCTGTATAAAAAAGGGCAATATGCCGAAGCCATATCGAAATTTGAAACCTACCTTCAGGTAGATCCTACAGAAAGCAGTGTACTCAATGCATTGGCCAATTGCTACATGATGCTAGGCCAAAACGACAAAGCTGCTCAATATGCACAACAAGCGGTTCAATACTATCCTGAATATACAGAAGCGCTTTTCACCATAGGACGTATTCAGATGAATCAGGGACAAATGCAAAATGCCATCATGACATTCGACAATGTTTTAAAAGATTCACCTTCCTCCTATGGAGCCTGGTATCTGAAAGCCTATGCGCAGTTCCTCTTGAAAGATTACAACAATGCCCTGCAAAGTCTGGAACAGTGTCTGAACTACAATCAGGGATTCAAGGATGCCTATTTGCTCGGGGCTTCTATTTACGAGGCTCAGGGCAATGCACAACAAGCTCAGAGACTTCGTGAAATTGCCGCTCAGATAAAATAAAAAAGGGTTCCCTGAGGAACCCTTCAACCAATAGTCGATTATAATATTAAAGTGCCTGCTTAAATCTGCGTGCTACTTCTTCCCAGTTAATCACATTGTAGAAAGCTGACACGTACTCGGGACGGCGATTCTGGTACTTCAAATAGTAAGCATGTTCCCATACATCTAATCCGAGAATGGGTGTTCCACCGCAGCTGATTCCCATCACAGGGTTATCTTGATTGGCGGTTGAACATATATCCAGCTTGCCATTGTTCACACAAAGCCAGGCCCATCCGCTACCAAATCGGGTAAGTGCGGCCTGGGTGAATTTCTCTTTGAAGGTGTCGATGTTTCCAAAAGCCGTATCAATGGCAGAAGCAAGATCTCCAGATGGATTTCCACCTCCATTAGGCGACATGATGCTCCAAAACAAGCTGTGATTGTAATGACCGCCACCGTTGTTTCTCACGGCGGTATTTTCACCTACATTGGCAAGAATATCCTCCAATGACTTGCCTTCCATATCGGTGCCGGCAATGGCGTTGTTTAAATTGTTTACATAACCAGCGTGATGCTTGCCGTGGTGGATTTGCATCGTTGTGGTATCAATGTAAGGTTCGAGAGCTTCGAACGCGTAGGGTAATGATGGTAATTCAAATGACATAATGTTTTGTTTTTTAATGTTCGTCGGGCAAAGTTAGCATTTGCGTATTTCATTTTGTTTAACAAATCAGCTTGGTACTTGTTTTGTAAACACATAGCCGTTACCCATGCATATAGATCAAATCATCCAATCAAGAAGGTCCGTTTATCCTACTCAAATGAGTGGTGAAAAGATCCCGAATCAATTTATCGAGAGAATGCTGGCCAATGCCATATGGGCACCAACCCATCACCTTAGCCAACCCTGGCAATTCGTTGTATATGAAGGAGGTGCCAAAAACAAGTTGCTCGATTACATGGCATTCCTTTACAGCTCCCACACCCCGGAAGAACGTTTCTCCAGCGCCAAATACGAAAAATTTGAAAAGCGCAAACAACAGGTCTCCCATATCATTGCCATCAACATGCGCAGGCATGAACGTGATGGGCTGCCCGAAGAGGAAGAAATTGCAGCGGTGGCCATGGCTGTTCAAAATATGTGGCTCACCCTTGCAGACCATCCAGGTTATGGCGGCTACTGGAGCAGCGGAAATCTTGTTTACCTCAGAGAGCTGGCTGATTATATGCACCTGAATGATCATGAGCGCTGTTTGGGATTGTTTTATTTAGGATGTGTGGCAGAAGACGCATCCCTGCCAGAAAGACAAAGAAATAAACTGAGCGAACACCTTCGCTGGGAAAAATAATGCAGCGCAATCTCAGCCTGCCCTTTCCCGCATTGCTGGTGCTCTCTCGTATATTTGCCACATGTCCGAATCACTGCGCATATATAACACCTTACACAGGAAACTCGAGCCGTTTGAACCCCTGAATCCACCCTTTGTGGGCATGTATTTATGCGGACCCACCGTTTATGGTGATCCTCATTTAGGGCACAGCAGAGGCCCCATCGTATTTGATGTGGTTAGACGCTATCTCACGCATCTGGGTTATCGCGTTCGCTTTGTGCGCAACATCACCGATGTTGGACATCTGCTGAATGATGCCGATGAAGGAGAGGATAAAGTTCAGAAAAAAGCCCGTCTCGAGCAACTCGAACCCATGGAAGTAGCCCAACAATACACCGATTCTTACAACCGTTGCATGGAAGCAGTGAATGTGTTACGTCCGTCCATCGAACCAAAAGCCAGTGGCCACATACCCGAACAAATTGAAATGATTCAATCCATTCTGGATCACGGCTTTGCTTATGAGGTGAATGGCTCGGTTTATTTCGATGTGGATGCTTATGCAAAAAAACATGACTACGGCAGCCTATCGGGGCGCGTGCTGGAAGACCTTGTCGCCGGAGCAGGAGAAGACCGGAGAAAACTGGAAGGACAGGATGAAAAAAAGAACCCCAATGACTTCGCTCTCTGGAAGAAAGCCGATCCTTCGCATATCATGAAATGGCATTCGCCTTGGAGTGAAGGCTATCCCGGATGGCACATCGAGTGCTCTGCCATGAGTAACAAATACCTGGGCGACACTTTTGATATTCATGCGGGTGGCATGGATTTATTGTTCCCCCATCATGAAGCTGAAATTGCTCAAAGCACAGCCTGCTCGGGTCATGCCCCTGTTCGCTACTGGTTGCACAACAACATGATCACCATCAACGGGCAAAAAATGGCCAAAAGCCTGAACAATGGCATCATGATGGATGAGTTCTTTGGTGGAAATCACCCCTTGCTGGAAAAAGCCTACTCACCCATGACTTTGCGGTTCTTTGTGCTGCAGGCACATTACCGCAGCACCCTCGATTTTTCAAATGAAGCTTTGCAAGCTTCTGAAAAAGGACTCGCACGATTGCTTGAATCCGTTGAAAAACTGGATTTGCTCAAGACCGGAAATTCAGATACCCACGATTGGAAAGATTGGGAGGCTAAGCTTTTTGCAGCCATGAATGAAGATTTCAATACCCCCATTGCCATCGCACAACTGTTTGAAGCCTCAAAATGTATCAACACCATTTACGACCAAAAGGCCGAAATCAATGCGGATACGCTTGTCCATTTACAAAAACTAATCCCGCACTTCATTCACGATATTTTAGGCCTTTCCATGGCCAATGCACAAGGTACAGACCAAAGCGACGCACTCATACGTTTTATTCTCGAACTCCGGCAAGAAGCGCGGGGCCGCAAAGATTTCGGCACCTCTGATAAAATTCGGGACTCACTCCTGGAAATGGGCTTTGAAATCAAAGATGGCAAAGAAGGCACCACCTATAACCGAATCAAATGATCGCAAATTCGCACAAGATCGTTCGCATATTTACAATGGCTCTCGGCCTTCTGTTGAGCTTCAACAGCTGTAAGGAAGAACCAAAGCAAGAACAAAAAAAAGAGACCCATACGCCACCCAAACCACCCCAAAAGGAACTTCCACAGGCACAATTCAATGCAGATAGCGCCTATGCCTTTATCGCTGAACAAGTGGCCTTTGGACCGCGTGTGCCCAATACAGAAGCACATCGAAAAACAGCCAATTATCTGGCCCAAAAACTCGATGGTTTCACCCAGCTGGTTATTCGTCAAAACACCACGGTGAAAACCCATACTGGTGCTTACTGGAACATCACCAATCTCATTGGAAGTTTCAATCCCGAAGCTGAAAAACGCATCATACTCTGTGCGCATTGGGATACCCGACCCAAAGCCGATGAAGATCCCGAACGCCCAGGTGAAGCAGCTGATGGAGCAGATGATGGTGGTAGCGGTACCGGCGTTTTGCTGGAAATTGCCCGACAACTCAAAGCTTTAAATACCCCGTTGGGCGTTGATATCATCCTTTTTGATGCCGAAGATGGTGGCGGTCACGGACCGGGTACAGAAAACAGCTGGTGCCTCGGATCACAATATTGGGCAGCAAACCCACATAAGGCAGGATATGAAGCGGAATACGCCATACTGCTAGATATGGTGGGTTCAAAAAATGCCATGTTTGCCCTTGAACAACACTCCATGAGTGCTGCTCCTGATCTCATGCGCAGCCTATGGAAAACGGGGCAACGCCTGGGCTACGGCAGATACTTCACCAATCTCATGGGCGGAAGCATCACCGATGATCATTACTACATCACCAAATTGGCAGGCATTCCGGCCATCGATATCATCAACTACAACCCCATGGCCTCAACAGGCTTTGGCGAACATTGGCATACGCATAAAGACAACATGGAGGTGATCGATAAAGCAACCCTTATGGCGGTTGGCCATACACTCATGCAGTGGTTGGCTGAAGAAACGGCACGCTTACATTAATTTTTATCTCAATTATCTTGCTGAAGATGCACTGCCCCTGAAGTGTTAAGACCAAGCTCGGGGGTTCCGCGATAGCGCACCGATGCAGCACCACTGGCCTGGCCGCCAAGTCGTTCGCTCACATTCAAACGGCACTTCGATCCTCCATTGAGGTCCAGTATGGCTTCTTTAACCATCAATTCAGATGCATCTACATCTGCTGCTCCCTCTTGTTTCAGTAGCAGTTTATCAGCTTTTCCCGATACTTCTATTTCTCCTGCGCCCTCAACAGACACATCCAACACTTTTATATTGAGGTTGTTAGCCCTAAGACTCGAGGCACCTTCCATTTCAATATTCAATACCTCTGAGCTTAAATTGCTCAACTCAACTTCATTGGCACCCGCGAAACGAAAAGATTCAATTTCGGTCATGGTGATATAGATTTCAGGGGGCTTACTCAAAACCCCTAATCTTTCCTTCCAATTGAGACCATTGCTATAGCCAATCAGAAGGCGTCCATCGTGAATGCGGTGTTCTATCTCTTCAGCATATTCCTCGCTACGCAGTTCAAAAGATGCCTCATCGCCCTGACGAAGATGCACCTTAAACGCCCCCTCAACCTCTACCTTACTGAACGAACCTGTGAGTCCATCACCGCTATTTTCGGAACAATCAAGACAAGCCAGTCCCATTTTTTGCATGATCAACGAGTGACCCACAAGTTCTCGACTCCATAAATGTTCAACATTTTGTGCTTTGCCAATGATCGGCTCGCAGCTCTTATTCAATACCACATACTGTCCCTCAGGTATCTTCAACACATAGCGAATTTCCTGTTTCCTAAAGGGGGTGGCATGTGGAGCCAATAATGCAGAAGAAATGGTCAATCTACCATTGTTGTATTCATACCCATCTGCGATCGTACCCGCAAGTTCCAGGGCGGTGACAGTATTGGGACCTTTGCTTTGTTTCTCCACCCACAAGGCCAATTGTCCATCATCGGCAAGCTCAATATCCAGGCGCACATTGCCAAAACGAAGGTTTGAAAGCCCTTTTTTATCAAGCTCCCCTAGATCACTCACCATCACCTGCAAGGTGTCTGATGCATCAAGAATATTTCGCTTACTGATGCGCTCCGTATTTGAAAATTGGAGTGCAGTATACGCCAATAGTGATCCTAATGACAACAATGCAAATATCCATAGAACAGCCATGCCTCTTCTAACCATCATAGGCAGTGTTCGGGTTCCCACCAAAAAGCGTGAAATGCCCACCACAGCAGCTATGAGTGGAATGAGCAATACCAGGGCAAGAGACAGTTGCATCAACCATGACCAACTTTCAAGGCCCAATAGCGCCGGTAACTGCCTAAAAGGCATGACATTGGTTTCTGCATATATTTTTCCAAAAGTGAGGCCAAATAAGAGGGCAATGCCTGCAACAATGAGCGCCATGCCTATGATTCCTGCAAGAAGTCGAAACATACCCTTGAACAACTGTGCCAATGCCCTTGTAAATGACCTAATTCTCTGACCCCAATGGTTTCTTCTGCTTCTATTACGCCATTGATCGGCTACACGACCGGCTTCATCTACAAAGGATTCCTGAAAGTTTTTCAGATTGGGCGACTTGCCCTCCATGGCCAAACGATCTGCCTTATTCCGCGCTGCCGGAATGATGATCCACAACAATAAGTAAGGAATGAAGCCAATTCCTCCAAAAAAGAAAAGTACAAGCCATATGACACGAATCCAAACCACATCAATTTCGAAATAGATCGATAAACCAGAACAAACCCCACCAAGAATACCTTCTTCCGTATCGCGAAAAAGTTTTTTTCTAATGTGAGTGCTCCCTTCAGAAAACGATTCTTCATCGTTAAGCTCTGATGGATTGCCCATTTGTGCGATCACCTCTTCTACATCAAGGCTGCTCACAAAGCTTTTACCGGCTTGTAAGCGCTCACTGAACATCTCGGCAAGGCGTGCTTCAATGTCTGAGACGATCTCCCTGCCATTTGGGTTGGATGCAAAATGGGCCTCTAATTTGCGAAGATAATTTCTCAATAAGTCGTAGGCATCTTCTTCGATGCTCAGGGCATAGCCGCCTAGATTAATGCTAATGATTCTGTTCATATCAGGATTGGGGGGTGTTCTTGGTTGTTTGTTCTACTGAATACTGCAATTCCATCCAGGTGCGATCCAACTCCTTTAAAAAGGTTTTACCGCTCTCGGTAAGGTTGTAATACTTGCGTGGGGGGCCCTGCTGCGATTCTTTCCAGCTATACTCCAATAAACCACCATTCTTTAAACGGGTGAGCAGTGGGTAGAGCGTTCCTTCTACCACAATCAAATGGGCTGCTTTGAGTTCGCTGAGTATATCGCTGGCATAAATCTCCCCGCGACAAATGATGCTCAAAATGCAGTACTCCAATATGCCTTTGCGCATTTGCGCTTGTGTGTTCTCTGGGTTCATGAAATTGGTTATGCAAATATATATGCATTATCATGTACTATGCAATACAAAGTACCATGCTCGATAAAAGTACCTTTTGCTACGATGAGTAGCTTCTGCATTTCATGGACCATACAGTGAATGTATATTTGCCACATGAAGCGATTTGTTGAAATTGTTTGGTTGGCATTGGCGG
This sequence comes from uncultured Chitinophagaceae bacterium, assembly GCA_964647785.1. Taxonomy (GTDB): domain Bacteria; phylum Bacteroidota; class Bacteroidia; order NS11-12g; family UBA9320; genus CAZYJD01. The sequence goes on along the minus strand of CAZYJD010000044.1, from coordinate 6,510 downwards.
CCATTTGCTTGGTAGAAGCCGCGATCAGTTGGCAAGCCGATGGTTTTGGCAACGACAACACCACCATCTTCCTGATGGTGTTTCTAGTTTCTGTGTTTATGTACTTTTTTAGACGCTACCAACGCCAAAAAAGAGCACGTTAAAGTTTGATCATCGGAACACTCCTTGGCGAAACATCATTCACCGCCTCTGCAATCTTGCGTATATGCTCGGGCGTGGTTCCACAACAACCTCCCACAATATTTAAAAATCCACTTTTGGCAAATTCAGCAATCACCGATGCCATGTGTTCCGGGCTGTCGTCATACTCGCCAAATTCATTTGGGAGGCCCGCATTCGGATGGGTAGAAACCCGAGTCCAGGCTACGCGCGAAAGTTCTTCAACATAAGGTCGCATCTGGTCTGCTCCCAAAGCGCAATTGAGGCCGATGCTCAAAGGTTTTGCATGACTGAGCGACACCCAAAATGCTTCGGTGGTCTGACCGCTTAGCGTTCTGCCGCTCGCATCTGTTATGGTTCCACTGATCATCAACGGAATCTCTTCTCCCAACTCATCCTGCAACTCAAGCACGGCAAAAACGGCTGCCTTGGCGTTCAAGGTGTCAAAAACGGTTTCGATCAACAAGATATGCGCACCCCCTTTTAATAGAGCCCTGGCCTGTTCTAAATAAACGGCTTTCAGCTCATCAAAATCCACCGCCCGATAACCCGGGTTGTTCACATCAGGAGAGATGGAAGCAGTTTTATTGGTGGGACCTATGCTTCCCGCAACAAATCGCGGTTTATCAGGGTTTTTTTTGCTGTATTCATCCGTTAGCTTCCTCGCTATGCTCGCTGCTTCTACATTCAACTCTTCCACCAAATCTTCCATGTGATAATCCGCCATGGATATGCGATTGGCATTGAAGGTATTGGTCTCAAGGATATCAGCACCTGCATCCAGAAAACTGCGATGGATGTCTTCAATAATTGCTGGTTGTGTTAACACCAACAGGTCGTTGTTGCCTTTTAAACTGTGTGGAAACTCAGCGAATCGCTTACCCCGGTAATCCTCTTCACTCAGCTGATGCTGCTGTATCATGGTGCCCATGGCTCCGTCCAATATCAGTATGCGCTCACTTAATAACGCACTCAGTTGGTCCTTCACGTTCATGCTTCAAAGATAGCTTCTGTGTAAGAGGGATGAAACCACTTTCTATCTTTGTGCCATCTAAAACATGAAATACGACATTGCCATCATAGGGGGAGGAATTGTGGGTTTGGCCACTGCCTACCATTTACAAAAGAAGAAACCCGGATTAAACATTGTGGTTTTGGAGAAGGAAAAAGAAACTGCCCTGCACCAAACCGGGCACAATAGCGGGGTTATTCACAGTGGCATTTACTACAAGCCCGGAAGTTTGAAAGCGCAGAACTGCATCAATGGCTACCACATGCTGCTGGACTTTTGCGAAGAACAAAGCATTCCTTTTGATAAATGCGGCAAGGTGATCGTAGCTACCAAAGAGGAAGAGCTTCCAATCCTTCAGGGCATTTATGAACGCGGGCAGCAAAATGGCTTGGATGGCATGAAAATGCTGGAAAAAGAAGCCATTAAAGAATATGAGCCCCACGTGGCAGGAATCAAAGGCATCTTCGTTCCCCAAACGGGCATCATTGACTATACCCTCGTAAGCAGAACCTATGCGGCTGTGTTTGAGAAAGCAGGTGGAACAGTTAAAACTGGTTTTACGGTGAAAGCCGTCAGAAAAATGGCGGAAGAAATGGTCATTGAATCAAACGCAGGAGAAGTAAGCACGCGCATGCTTATCAATTGTGCCGGTTTGTACAGCGATAAAATTGCGGGATTAACTGAAGATTCATTGGATGTGCGCATCATTCCTTTTAGAGGAGAGTACTACGAACTTAAACCCGAAGCAAGACATCTGGTAAAGAACCTCATTTATCCCGTGCCCGACCCCAACTTCCCGTTTCTGGGCGTGCATTTTACCCGTATGATCAATGGACATATTGAAGCAGGGCCCAATGCAGTATTTGCATTCAGGCGCGAAGGTTACAGAAAAACCGATTTTCACTTTGGCGAATTTTGGGAAGCCGTTTCCTGGCCGGGATTTCAAAAAGTGATGCTCAAATACTGGAAAACAGGCTTGGGAGAAATGCTGCGCTCTTATTCCAAACAAGCCTTTACTACTGCTTTGCAGCGTCTGGTGCCAGAAATACAAAAGGAGCATTTAGAGGCTGCGCCCTCCGGGGTTAGAGCTCAAGCCTGCGATCGGACCGGCGGTTTGCTCGATGATTTTAAAATCGTTGAAAAACAGGGCATTATACATGTGCTGAATGCTCCTTCGCCTGCAGCCACCTCATCGCTTTCCATTGGCCAAACTGTAAGCGAAATGGCCATCCGTCAATGGGATGTGAGATAAATCAGCTTGTAGCTCATATCAAAGGGTTAATTTTGATTAATGAGAGATTTTTTAAGCCTGCTTAGCATTGCAAGCCTTGGGTTTGTTTTGCAGAATTGTGCACCGGTTTATGTTCCGAACACCATCAACACAGGTATGGTCACACAAAAAGGCGATATCGCGGGGGCTCTGCACATTTCCAATGCCATTGATTTGCATCTGGCTTGGGGCATTGATAGCAACCTAATGGCGTTTGGGTCATATCAGAATTTCAAGATAGAACCTACCACCGTTAGTTGGAGCAATGGCAGTTCAACTGAAGTGGGTGGCTCAAGAAGCAATATGGTTGAATTAGGCGGTGGATACTACAACCGCTTTGGGCAAAAAAACCGTGGTTTAATTGAAGGCTTTGGCGGGTTCGGGTATGGCAGTTCCTCTACAAAAGAAGGCTTTGGAGGTTCTTATCAAAAGTACTTTGCGCAAACGAGCCTTGGTTTTGTGGGTCAACACTTCGAAGCCCTCTACAGTTTAAAACCAGCCTATGTGTCATTCACCAATAAAACCGAGGGCTTGTCTGAAAATATACCAAATCCTGTAAGTGACCTTTTCATCGAAAATGCCGTAACTCTCCGATTTGGGAGTCCCCAAATAAAATTCACCACCCAATTCGGCATCAGCATTGGAACCGATCAAGACTTGAGTCCTTATGAGTACATGCCCTTTCGCCTCAGTGCTGGCTTTGTGGTTCGTTTGAATCGATTCAATCTCTAAATCACCAAACTGCCGCTATAAATTTCCAAAGCACCACGACGCAAAACACCAGTTTCAAAGCTGTTCCAGCTAAGAACCCAAGAAATGAACCCCAAGCAGAACGCAATGCCATTTTATTATTCCTGTGTGCAATCATTTCGCCTGCGTAAGCCCCAATGAGTGGACCCACCAAAATGCTCATAGGCCCCATGACTGGGGTAAGCACAAACAATCCGAGTAACATGCCCCAAAAGCTGCCTCGTTTGCCGGCCTTGGTTCCTCCGAACTTTTTCGTGCCCCATATGGGTAAATAATAGTCCGCCAAACTGATCAATCCAACAGCCAGCCCGTATATCACGAAGTCTTTTGTTTCAATATTTGCAGCCCCTTCCGTATGTAACAACAGCAGAAAAAGTGCCCCGTAAGCCACAGGCGCTCCCGGTAAAACAGGCAATATGCTGCCGGCAGCAGCCAATACAATAAGTACGATTCCTAATACCGCTATGATTGTGTCCATTTCTTCAAAATAACATGTATTTGACCCATAGCTCAAAGCTGATTTGTACTTTTAACCCCTCAAAAAACAAGTACTTCTTTATGAAGAAATTGACTTCCCTTTCCATTTTTCTCTTTTGCTTCCTTTTCACCGGACTTGCACAAGGCTTTGACACCCTTAAGGTAATGCAGTACAACTTGCTCAATTACCGCAACATCAACAGTTTCTGCGATGACAACTCCAACAGCCCTGCAAATAAAGAAGCCAATCTTGCCAAAATCATTGCTTACAGCCTTCCTGACATCCTCGCAGTGAATGAGATGGGGGCAGATTTCCGCAATTCTTTTTACCTATTGGAGAATGCGCTCAACACCAATGGTAGAACTTTTTATGAAGACGCCAATTTCAGCAATCGCACCGGTAGCAACCTCGTGAATATGTTGTTCTACAACAGGAATAAAATAGCATTGATGGATCAAGAGCAAATTTATCGTGGAACCGATGGCCGCAATCTCATTCGACAAGCCGATGTCTATCACCTCTATGATAAGCGAACGGCCGCAAGAAGAGATACCGCCTATTTTTCCATCATCGTGGTGCACCTCAAAGCAGGTAGTACCTCAGCCGATCAAACGGAAAGGGCACGCCAAACGGCGGCCATCATGGATTACATCAAAAATGGCCCCTCAAACCGATCATATTTGCTTGCAGGCGATTTTAATGTGCAAAGCAGCACTGAAACCGCATTTAAAAACTTGGTGAGTACTGAAAGTGAAAATATTCGTTTCTATGATCCAAAAGAAGCCCCGGGAAATTGGAACAACAACGCCACCTATGCCAATTTGCACACCCAAAGTACGCGCAGCACATCTACCAATGGCGGTTGTTTTTCGGGCGGGGGGATGGATGATCGCTACGACTTTATCCTCATAAACAAGGCCCTGCAAAACACCTCATCGAAAATTTTCTACCTCAACAACTCCTATGAAGCCCTGGGACAGGATGCCCAACACTTCAACCTCGCTGTTAATCAGGGAAAGAACTTCAAAGTTCCCACAGAAATTGCCAATGCTCTTTATGAAGTTTCTGATCACCTGCCTGTTCAACTGAGTCTTTTGGTTCAAAAAGACCTATCCAGTTCGACTATGCTGCATCTCCATTCATTTGCCATTCCCAACCCGATACGAAATGAGCTGCTCATTCAGCTGAAAGCAGAAAACCTTCAACATTCCTTCCACCTTCAAATCAGCGATTTGCTTGGCAGGATTTGGATGGATCAACATCTGGACTTTTCTGAGCCCAATGCGCGCATCTCGTTGCCTGCCAACATTCCTCCGGGATATCTTGTTATTAGCCTGAACGATGAACAAGCCAATAGTTTTCGTAAACTTGTTTTAAAACAAAATTGATCATGCACATAGAACAATTATATACCAACTGCCTTGCACAGGCTTCCTATTACATTGAATCTGAAGGTGAAGTAGCCATCATAGACCCCATACGCGATTACGATGGATACATTCAAAAAGCCGAAGACGCAGGGCACAAAATCTGCTACATCATAGAAACCCATTTTCACGCTGATTTTGTTTCCGGCCACGTGGATCTTGCAAAAAAGACCGGAGCAACCATCATCTACGGACCAGGTGCACAAACCGGTTATGGCATCAAAAATGTAGAAGACGGAGAGGTCCTTCCTTTGGGAAAAGTGAGCTTGATGGCTCTGCATACCCCGGGTCACACCCCGGAATCTACCTGTTTTCTCCTAAAGGATGAACAGGGCAAAGATCATGCACTCTTCAGTGGAGACACTCTCTTTGTAGGCGATGTAGGCCGTCCTGATTTGCTGGAATCGGGAGGAAAATACACGGGTGAAATGTTGGCGGGTATGATGTTCGACTCACTCCGCAACAAAATCATGCCGCTGCCCAATGAGGTGCTGCTATACCCAGCCCATGGCGCTGGTTCAAGCTGCGGAAAAAACCTCGGACCCGAAACCTACAGCACCATTGGAGATCAGAAAAAGAACAACTACGCATTGCAGGAAATGAGTCGCGATGAATTCATTAAAGCTCTGCTTGAAGGCATTGCGCCCCCTCCGGCCTATTTCGCTGAAAACGCCCGTATCAATAAAACCGGCTACACCGCCCTGAAGGAAATACTCAGTGAAGGCACAATGGAGTTGAATACTGAACAGTTCGAAACAGCCATGAATGACGGTGCCCTCGTGATCGATTCACGCGATCCACTCGAATTTGAAAAAGGCTTTGTGCCTGGCAGCATCAATATTGGCCTCAACGGTCAATACGCCATTTGGGCTGCAAGTTTATTCAGCCTCGATCGGAAGATTGTATTGGTATGCGACCATGGCAAGGAAGAAGAAAGTGTTACGCGTTTGGCCCGTGTGGGATTTGACCAAATAAAAGGAGTGCTAAAAGGTGGATACCCCGCCTGGGAAAAAGCCGGAAAAGCATTAGATATGATCATTTCTGTTGATTCCTATGAATTGGGCCTCGACCTCAAACACGATGAAAATGCGCGTGTGGTGGACGTCAGAAAAGTTTCTGAATTCGAAAACAGCCACGTTAAAGGTGCCCACCTGATTCCCTTGAATGAATTGGAAGCAAGAAAAGAAGAAATCGATCCCGAAAGCGATCTGTACATCCACTGTGCCGGCGGATATCGCTCAATCATCGCTGCTTCTATCCTAAAAGCCTCCGGATATCATCGGATTAAAAACGTATGGGGTGGCTTCAAAGAAATTCAAGCCAACCCGGATATCGAACTCGAAGGCTTGGTTGCAAGCAAGCCCGAGTTAAAAGCTTAATGATATTTTAGTCAACATCTTGCACGGATTTGCAA
>CAZYJD010000043.1:0-17937 GCA_964647785.1 uncultured Chitinophagaceae bacterium | reverse complement strand
GGAACGCCACCTGCCGCCCGAAGTGATCGCGACCAAACTGGAAGAACTCATTGAGGCTTATTTCCAGGAAGAAGAGTTGCGTGTTTCTGAAATCATAGGAGAAATAAGAGAATTTCACCTCGGAATCGTTGATGACCTGATCTCTGATCGGGATTCAGCGGTGTATTATGAATTGGATAATCTGCTCATTGAACTAGAGTGCTTCGTTGAAACAATCCCTGATGAGAAGGATTTTGATTTCCTATATGATCAGATCATCGTGTATGGAGAATTGATGAGCACAAAGATTATCAGTCATTATTTCAACTCACATGGGGTGAAAAACAGATGGTTGGATGCTCGGAACTTTATTGTGACTTCTAGCGATTATAGACAGGGTAAGGTAGATTGGAATCAAACAACTGATCTGATTGATCGTCAATTAAGGAAGCTCGCAAATAGACAATTGGTGATCACCCAGGGTTTCATAGGGAGATCGGATACCAATGCCAATACCTCGCTCGGTAGAGAAGGCTCTGATTATTCGGCTGCAATTTTGGCCTATGGCTTGGATGCGGAATCTGTAACGATTTGGAAAGATGTCGAGGGCTTAATGAACGCAGACCCCAAGCGCACGAAGGGAGCGCGTATCATCCCCGAAATATCATACAGTGAAGCGGTTGAGCTGGCCTATTACGGAGCTACGGTCATTCACCCAAAAACCATTCAGCCCCTGCAGCATAAAGGAATTCCGCTCTATGTCAAGTCTTTTGTGAATCCCGACGGAAACGGAACGGTGATTCGCAATAATGAACGCCATAAACTCATTGATACACCTTGCTACATTGTACGGGAGAACCAAAGTCTCATCTCTTTGTCTACCCGCGATTTTTCTTTTATTGTGGAAGATCATCTGAGCAAAGTTTTTGAATTGCTTGCCGGAATGCGTATTCAGGCCAATGTAATTCAGAACACCGCCATCAGCTTTTCTTTCTGTTTTTCTTCCGACAACAGAAAACTTAACGAGCTGATCAAAGGCTTGGAAAAGGATTTTTTCGTGAAACACCTGGATGGCCTTATCCTGTTCACCATATTCAATCCGGATTCTTCGTTCTCACTTCCGATGAACCAGGATATCATTTTGGAACAAAAAACGGCCCAGGCTTCTCAATATCTGTTGGGAAGTTTACCGGATCTCGATATCTCCTGAAAAGTTGACTTGCTCGGTGCTGCCATCACTCCTTTTAAGGGTAAAGCTTCCTTCTTTCTTGCCATTCACCCAGTTACCCTGTAGTTGATTGCCGGATCTTGAAGAGATCATGATACCGGGTCCGTGAGGTTTGCTGTCTTTGAAGGTGCCTTGATGTTCACCTTCGGGTGTGATTAATTGTCCTTGACCTTCGAATTTATTGTTCTGAAAATTGCCCGCATAGCGGTACTTCTTTCCAAAGGTATAAATCCCTTTCCCTTCCATCATATTATTGATCCATTGGCCTTCATAGGTGCTTCCATCATTGAAAATGGCTCTCCCGTAGCCGTTCCTTTGGCCCATGCGAAAACTCCCTTCATAGGAGATATTTCCGGGATAATTCAATTTGCCTTCACCCCAGAAAAATCCGCACAGGAACTCACCCTCATACGCAAGGCCTGATTCCAAAGTAAGCTTGCCCTTGCCCTCTGGCATGCCATAATACCATTCGCCACGGTAAACAGCACCCTCAGCGGGCCATTCCATAACCCCATAACCTTCGAGACAGTTGCCTTCTTTTTTTATACCATTGGGCATGACCCGCACCCCCCAGAGCGCAACATTTTTTCCATCCCGCTCCATCAGGTAATCATTCGATGCGGTCAGTTTTAACATGTTCAACTCGTTGTCTTTGAAGTAAGCTTCTCCAGTTAAATGTTCCAGTTTGAGTATGAGTTTAAATGGATTGGTACTGTCTATCGAAGCGCCATTGTAACCAAAGAAAACACTGTCTATTTCTTGTTTCCAAAATAAATTCAAAGGCAAATCCCAAGGGTATTGAAGTCGCGAAAAGCCATCGTCATATAAGCGAATACCCGATAGGGTAAAGTTAATGTTAAAATCCAAACCAATGCCTTTTGAAGGAATATCAAAAGAATGCTGGGGCTTCGCGCCATCGAAGGTATAGTAAGCACTGTCATTGAGTTCTTTTAACAAGCGGCTTACCAACTCGTTATTGTACGCCTGGCCAGGCAAAAACAGCAGATTGTCACCGTTATTTTGAAAACTTTGGTCAGCTTCTGACTGTGCCCGAATGATTTCAGGTCTCAATTGAAAGACAAAAAGAAATATAATAAAGAGATATGATCGGCTCATGCGCATAGATAACGTTTGTTAATGTTTGCTGGTATCCTATTTATATTTAAACAAATTACAAATTAGGGTGTTTCATCACTAAGTTTGCAGCAAAATAAAGGAATGGCAGATAAGCACAAGGTCATATTTGAATTTGAAGATAAGAACCTGAAGTCTATCGAGTTGGATGCGTATGAAGGAGACAGCGTATTGGATGTGGCTTTGGATGAGGGGATAGAGTTACATCATAATTGTGGTGCAGTTTGCGCCTGTAGTACCTGCCATGTTTACATAGAGGATGGTATGAGTTGTTTACCTGAAATCACCGATAAGGAAGAAGACTTTATAGATAGGGCCATCAACCCAAGAATCAACTCCCGCTTGGCATGTCAATGCAAAATAGCGGGTGAGCTCAGGGTACTCATCCCGGACCAAAATCAATTTCACGGACATTAATCATGAATAAGGCATTTGAACCTCCTATTCAATGGAGCGATTATGAAGACATTGCCCTCGCTTTATACGAGCGTTTCGGCGATGATTTTGACGAAGGAAAAATTTACAGAATTCGTTTCACAGATTTGCTGGAATGGGTTCTTGAGATACCGAATTTCGAGGGAAAGAGGGAAGATAGCAATGAAGGGCATCTGGAAATGATTCAATCTTCTTGGGTTTATGAGTGGAGGGACAACAACCGCTGATGAAATCGAATCCTGCAGACATACAATTGCTGGTGCTGGATGTAGATGGTGTTTTAACGGATGCAAAAGTCTTGTTAACGGAAGAAGGTCATCAGCTGCGAAGCATGAGTATCAAGGATGGTTTTGCCATTAAATACGCCTTGGGGCAGGGGCTGAGAATTGCTGTAATTAGTGGTGCAAGATCGGAAGGGGTGCGAAAGCGTTTGAATGGCTTGGGAGTGCATGAAGTGCATTTGGGAATAGAGGATAAATGGCCTGTGATGGAGGCCTTGCTGAAAAAATTTGATACTGATCTCAGGCACACTGCATACCTTGGAGATGACATTCCTGATTTGGAGATCATGCAGCGTGTGGCATTGTCGGCATGTCCCGCAGATGCAGAAGATGAAGTATTTGATGGTTGTGATTATGTGTGCCGAAAAAAAGGTGGAGAGGGCTGCGTTCGTGAACTCATTAAGCTAATCTTGGCATCACGTGACCAATGGATTGCTCACTGAGCATTTCTTGTGCTCAAACATGTCATCATTCTTTTTGGGTGAATTTTATCTTTGATGCATCTCATGAAAAAAAGAAGTATTCTCATCACAATTGCCGTTGCTTATTTGCTTTGGATTACTTTTTTTGATCAGAGCAATTTGCTTCAACTATATCGGCTCAAACAGGAACGAAAAGAATTGAGTAATGAATTGGCTTTTTACCGCGATCAAATAAGTCTCTTGCAAGAACAGAAAAGTCAGTTACTGGGCAATCCCGATAAGCTCGAAACATTTGCACGTGAGCAGTACTATATGAAAAAAGAAAAGGAGGATGTTTTTGTGGTCTCAAAAAAAGATTAAACCAAAAGCACCAATCATTCTTTTTTCTTGAAATCACCTCTTTTCCAAGCTTCAAAAAATCTCGCCCAGGCAATGGGGCTGAAGATGTTCATTGGTGGTATTTGACCCGCCCAATAGAATTTCTGTGCTTGTTGACGCAAATAGTACTTGGAATTTTCTGCTCCATCCATGCCCATTTTTTCCATTTGTTCGCGCATGGCTTCTCGTTCCAGATTTTTCCTGGCGCGTTCCAAATCATCATCAGGCACATCGGCTTTCACAAAGTAATGGTCAAACATCTGCCGACTGGGCAACGGTTGGATGATGGCTTCATCTAAAAAGAACGTATCGGTGGTCATGAGTTTAACCATCGAGTATTTGTAGCTACTCAAAGTGTCAGGTATAACAAAGGTTGAAGACTTGAAACCCACAGAACTGAAGCGCACTTCATCGCCTTTTTTCGCTACGAAACTGAAAAAGCCATTCAAATCAGAAACGGTTCCCCTGCCTGTACCCGGAATGTATATGTTTACATAGGGAATGGGCATGATGCTGTCTGAGGTTAAGACGAGGCCTGAAAATTGTACCAGACTGGAATCAGAAACCTGCGCCCTGATGGGATAGACGGTGCATAAAGCCAGAATCGTATAGAGAATAAGTTTCTTCAAATCAGTTTAATTAGGGAGCAAAATCCCAGCCAAAATACTAAGGATGATCCAGATAGGTGCAGGCACCTTCGGGCTTTTGTACAATATAACGGAAAAGGCCGCGATTATGATAACATTTGTCCAATTGATGAAGTCAATTTCCTGTAAATTGGAATGAAAAAAATTATTGGCCTCTTTCCATCGCAACCCAACGGGTAGAAAGAAAAGGTAGGCTGCGGCTGCCACCAGGCCTGCTGAAGCCGCGAGTATCCCTTTCAGTGAGCGTTGTATGAATGAATATTTCTTCACGTAGTTCCAAATGGGATACACAAATAAAATGATGAGTAAGCCGGGCGAAAAAATACCAATGGTACCAATGATACTACCCAATATTTGTGCGCTCATTCCAAATTCGCTCATGGCCAGCCCGCAGGCAAAGGTGGTAAATGAAAAGACTGGACCCGGAGTTGCCTGAACCAAACCCACACCAGTGAGAAATGCCTCAGGACCGAAGTATTGTTTATGGCTTACAAACTGTTCGTACATCATCGGCAGTAGTACATTCCCACCCCCAAATACAAGGCTTCCAAATCTGAAGGTGTTTTCAAACAAGACAAATGCTCTGATGGAGGTGATTTTACCGATTACCGCAGAGCCGATGATGAGCAGTAGAAAAATAACAATGAGGCCCCATTGAATTTTCAATGGACTTCGGCGTACTTCTTCCACCTGTCGGTTGAAGAAGTAGGAGATGAACCCGCCCAAGAAGATCACAATTGGATAAATCCAGGGGGTTTTCATATGGGCATCCAGTGGATGCCTAAGCAAGGCTGCGGATGAAAAGGAAATCACAATCAAGATAACGCTCAATCGATCTTTGGCAATGGAACGCACCATCTGAATGGCCGCTACTATCACAAAACTAACAGCTACGGGCTCAATGAAGCGAAACATATTAGAAACCAGCTCGGGGTTGAGGTAAGTATAACCGACAGAGAACAACGTCATGAGTATGAAGGCCGGGCTAATCCAAACCAGTAAGGTGGTAATGGCAAGCAGATTGCCTCCCAGGTGATAACCTATGCCCGTTATCGTTTGTGTGCTGGTTGGGCCGGGCAATACCTGGCAGAGTGAATATACCTCCAGTAGTTGTGCTTTGGTGAGGTATTTTTTGCGGTCCACCAGTCTTCTGATAAAGAGTGCAAGATGCATATTCGGGCCTCCGAAAGCAGTGATGGAAAGCAATAGAATATCTTTCAGAAAGATGATATTTCGGAGTTTGGCAATTTGCACTGAACTGTTTGCTTTGTAAGCACAAAGTAAAAAGAAATTATAAAACCCCATGTACCGATTTCTCTTGATTCTGATATCTGCGCTATTCTTGGCAACACCTTTTAATGCCTGTCGGCAAATAAACAGCCCAGAGCTTATTTTATTGGATTCGCTCGAGAGGCAATTGGGTAAAATAGCAATGAACCTGAACATCGATGAACAAACCATTGCCTCTCGAAATCAAGAAATGCAAGATCGTATGAGGGCCATCAGGTTGGGTTATCAGCAGGAGTACTCACCTGAGATGGCTCAGAAGCTAGGCAGGTACAAGGCCGTATCGAAGGTTTATCAAAGTTCTTTGTCGAGGAAAGACAAAATGGAAGAGGAATTGGAATATCTTCATCATCAACTGAAGGCTTTAAGAAACTCAGTAACCGACAGCCAATTGACTCGGGAGCAATTTCAGGAATATTACTCTGAAGAAAAGGCCGAAACTGAACGACTCTTAGAAGCCAGCAATGAGCTGCATTCCAAAATGTATGCCATCGAATTGGAGTACCAGCGTTTGAGCGTTTACATTGAAGAGCTCATGACTCTCGTTGATAGCATGCCGTGATTAGCTTAGGCCTCTCCTGCGGGGCCAAAGTTCATTGGAAACTCCTGCATTCCTTCATTTAATTCGATCTCACCGAAGGTTTTCTCAAATTTGTGGATGTTATCACGCAAAGCAAGAAGCAATCTTTTTGCATGCTGGGGGGTGAGTATGATCCTGTTTTTCACCTTTCCTTTTGGTATGCCCGGCATGATGCGCACAAAGTCAACAATAAATTCTGCATTTGAATGGGAGATAATGGCCAGGTTGGCGTAAACTCCTTCGGCTACTTCTTCCGGCAACTCTATATCGATCTGATTGCCTTGTCCCTTTTCTGATTGATCATTCATACAGCGAAATAACAGAAAAGGCCGGAAAGAATCCGGCCTTTTGCTACATTGTTTTATGGTGAAAATTAATTTTCTGCTTTAGCGGTCTCAAGTACCTCTTCTTCTGCTGCTTGCTCTTTTGAAGCCATGAGCATTTCATACTCTTCTTTTGAACCAACGATCAGGTTCTCATACTCGCGAAGACCAGTTCCTGCAGGAATCAAATGACCTACGATCACATTTTCCTTCAAGCCTGAGAGGTGATCTACCTTGCCTGCTATGGCTGCTTCATTCAGTACTTTGGTGGTTTCCTGGAAGGAAGCCGCACTCATGAAGCTATTGGTACCCAAAGATGCCCTGGTGATACCCATGAGAAGCGATTGTGATGTTGCTGGAACTGCATCGCGCACGTCAACAGTTTTGAGGTCTTTTCTTCTGAGCATGGAGTTTTCATCTCTCAACTTTCTCAAACTCACAATCTGTCCCGCGCGCAACTCATTTGAATCTCCGGCATCTACCACTACTTTCTTGTCATATATCCAGTCGTTCTCTTCTTTGAAGTCAGTTTTATCTACGGATTCTCCTTCGAGGAATCGAGTATCTCCCGGATCAACAATGGTAACTTTCTGCATCATCTGACGGATGATTACCTCGATGTGCTTATCGTTGATTTTCACACCCTGCAAACGATATACTTCCTGTATACCATTCAAGATATAACGCTGAACTGCAGTAGGTCCTTCAATTGAAAGAATATCCTGAGGGGTGATCACACCATCTGAAAGTGGTGTACCAGCCTTCACATAATCTCCATCCTGCACGAGAATGTGCTTGGACAGTGATACAAGATATTTTTTGCTGATGCCTTCTTTCGATTCAATGATGATCTCACGGTTACCTCTTTTGATGCTTCCGTAAGAAACAACGCCATCTATTTCAGCTACAACCGCTGGGTTGGATGGATTTCTTGCCTCGAATAGTTCAGTCACCCTTGGAAGACCACCCGTGATATCACCAGTTTTTCCAATGACACGTGGTATTTTAACGATGATCGTTCCTGCGGTGATTTTATCCCCATCGCTAACCGCAATCAATGCTCCAACAGGCAGGTTATATTCTGCAAGAACTTCTTTGGTTTTACTCAATAGCTTGATGGCCGGTATGAGTTTTTTATCCTTGCTATCTACCACCACTTTTTCTTTGAAACCGGTTTGTTCGTCGATTTCTTCGCGGAAAGTGATGCCTTCAATGATGTCTTCGTAAACCACTTTACCATCACCGGTAGATATGATCACAGCATTGTAAGGGTCCCATTTGCAAATAGGGGTGCCTTTTTTGATGCTTCCTTCTTTAACGAGCAGTTGCGATCCATAAGGGATGTTATAAGTAATGAGTGGTTCTTTGGTTTTAGGATCTACAATTTTGATCTCACCTGAACGACCCACGACCACTTTTTGCTTTTCACCTTCTTCGCTTTTGGTCTCAACCGTTTTAATTTCGTCGAACTCTATTTGTCCGTCGAATTTCGCAGTAATTTCAGATTCCTGGGCAATGTTCGAAGCTGTACCACCCACGTGGAAGGTACGAAGGGTAAGCTGAGTTCCTGGTTCACCAATACTCTGTGCGGCAATTACACCTACCGCTTCCCCTTTTTGAACCATGCGTCCCTGGGAGAGGTTTCTTCCGTAGCATTTTGCACAAACACCGGTTTTCGATTCACAGGTCATTACGGTTCGTATCTCTAACGATTCTATACCTGCTTCTTCTACTGCATTTGCTTTGTCTTCGTCAATCTCTTCACCTGATCCTACAATGATTTCGCCTGTTTTTGGATGTTCGACGTCATAAACAGACACGCGACCCAAAATACGATCGTAGAGGCTTTCAACAACCTCTTCATTCTCTTTCAAAGCAGAGATTTCGAGTCCGCGGAGGGTATTGCAATCTTCGATGGTTACCACCACATCTTGTGCAACATCGTGCAAACGACGAGTAAGGTAACCTGCGTCAGCTGTTTTAAGAGCCGTATCCGCAAGACCTTTACGTGCACCGTGTGTAGAGATGAAGTACTCGAGGATTGACAAACCTTCTTTGAAGTTGGAAAGAATGGGGTTTTCGATGATTTCACCGGTTCCACTACCTGCCTTCTTCTGAGGCTTGGCCATCAATCCACGCATTCCACCGAGCTGACGAATCTGTTCTTTCGAACCACGAGCTCCAGAGTCAAGCATCATGTAGATTGGGTTGAAGCCCTGACGATCAGAAGCAAGGTGCTTGATCAAACTATCGGATACCCTTGAGTTAACACGGGTCCAGATATCAATAACCTGGTTGTAACGCTCGTTATTGGTGATGAAACCATTGTTGTAGTTGAAGAGAATTTCTTCCACTTCCATTCGGGCATTATCAATCAATTGATCCCTTTCATCGGGCACCT
This sequence comes from uncultured Chitinophagaceae bacterium, assembly GCA_964647785.1. Lineage (GTDB taxonomy): Bacteria > Bacteroidota > Bacteroidia > NS11-12g > UBA9320 > CAZYJD01. The sequence continues at coordinate 8,842 of CAZYJD010000043.1, read as the reverse complement.
TGATATCCGATATATTAAAGGACAGACCTCCTTTAAAGGCGTAATAAAAACCGAGGTCTTTTATATTATCAAGGAATTCAGCAGTTACTGCAACGCCTGTTTCTTTCACCATATCTCCAATGATATTTCTCAGAGATTTTTTAGTGAGCAGGGTGTTGATATAACCAACTTCTTCGGGCACAAACTTGTTAAAAATCACTCGTCCAACTGAAGATTCGATGATTTTTTGAACCAGTTCACCATTTTCCTTAACGATGGCCTTAATTTTTATTTCTGCATGAAGATCAACTCTTCCTTCATTGTAAGCAATGGTTACTTCTTCGTCTGAATAGAAGGTGCATCCTTCTCCATTCACTTTTTCATCTTTGGTAGACTTCTTGATTTTGGTCAGGTAATACAGACCAAGCACCATGTCTTGAGATGGAACAGAGATAGGGGCTCCGTTTGCAGGGTTCAAAATGTTATGTGGTGCTAGCATCAATAATTGTGCTTCCAATACGGCTGCATTTCCCAATGGAACGTGCACCGCCATTTGGTCACCATCAAAGTCGGCGTTGAAACCCGTGCACACCAATGGGTGAAGTCTGATGGCTTTTCCTTCAACCAGCTTGGGCTGGAATGCCTGGATACCCAATCGGTGAAGTGTTGGGGCGCGGTTCAGAAGTACCGGATGTCCCTTGAGTATGCTTTCCAGAATTTCCCAAATAACAGGGTCTTTGCGATCAACAATTTTTCTTGCAGATTTTACTGTTTTCACAATTCCTCTTTCAATCAGCTTCCTGATGATGAAGGGCTTGAACAATTCTGCGGCCATCCCTTTAGGAAGCCCACATTCATGGAGCTTTAGGGTTGGTCCAACCACAATTACCGAACGACCGGAGTAGTCCACTCGTTTTCCGAGAAGGTTCTGGCGGAAACGACCTTGCTTTCCTTTGAGCATATCGCTTAGCGACTTCAATGGTCGATTGCCTTCAGTTTTTACCGCATTGGCTCTGCGCGTGTTATCCAAAAGAGAATCAACCGCTTCCTGCAGCATTCGCTTCTCGTTTCTAAGAATCACTTCAGGAGCCTTGATTTCCATCAATCGCTTGAGGCGGTTGTTTCTAATGATTACCCGGCGATAAAGGTCATTCAAATCTGAAGTGGCAAATCTTCCTCCATCCAAAGGTACCAGTGGACGCAATTCAGGTGGAATCACCGGAAGCATCTTCATGATCATCCACTCAGGACGGTTTTCGGCACGGGTGTTGGCATCTCTGAAACTTTCTACCACTTTCAGGCGCTTCAACGCTTCGCTTTTGCGCTGTTGTGATGTTTCAGTAGCCGCCTGATGGCGAAGACTGTATGACAATTCATCTAGATTAAGGCGGGAAAGAAGATCAAACATGGCTTCTCCGCCCATTTTAGCGATGAATTTATTGGGATCATCGTCTTCCAAATGCTGGTTGTCTTTTGGCAAAGAGTCGATGATATCGAGGTATTCTTCTTCAGTAAGAAAATCCAGATAGTTTACACCATCCTGCTCTTTGATACCAGCTTGCACCACAACATAACGCTCGTAGTAGATAATCATGTCGAGCTTTTTGCTCGGAAGACCAAGTAGGTATCCTATTTTATTTGGCAATGTTCTGAAGTACCAGATATGCGCCACAGGAACCACCAGTTCGATGTGTCCCATTCGTTCACGGCGCACTTTCTTTTCTGTTACTTCAACGCCACATCGATCACAAACGATTCCCTTGTAGCGGATTCTTTTGTATTTACCGCAGTGGCACTCGTAGTCCTTTACCGGACCAAAGATGCGCTCACAAAAGAGTCCACCCATTTCAGGTTTATACGACCTGTAATTGATGGTCTCTGGCTTTATCACTTCTCCATGAGAACGCTGAAGAATTACTTCAGGACTTGAAAGTCCGATCCTGATGGATGTGAAATTGCTTTTTATTTTCGGTTCTTTTTTGCTAGACATTTTCCGCTATAATTAATCAAATGAAACTTCAAGGCCGAGACCTCTTAATTCGTGAACAAGTACATTGAATGATTCAGGCAGACCCGGTTCCACACTATTGTCACCTTTTACAATGGCTTCATAGGTGCGGGCCCTTCCAACGATATCATCCGATTTAACGGTGAGCATTTCACGAAGAATGTTCGATGCACCAAATGCTTCCAGTGCCCAAACTTCCATTTCACCAAAACGCTGGCCACCAAATTGAGCTTTACCACCCAAAGGCTGCTGTGTTATCAATGAATAAGGTCCGATTGAACGCGCGTGCATTTTATCATCAACCATGTGACCAAGTTTCAGCATGTAAATGATGCCGACGGTGGTGGGTTGATCAAAACGCTCGCCTGAAAGACCATCATACAAATAGGTTTGTCCGTTTCTTGGAACACCTGCATCGTCGGTGAACTTGTCTATTTCGTCTTGATGAGCGCCGTCAAAAATTGGGGTGGCAAATTTCACGCCCAGTTCTTTTCCTGCCCATCCAAGTACCGTTTCGTAGATCTGTCCCAGGTTCATACGAGAAGGTACACCCAATGGGTTCAATACAATATCAACCGGGGTTCCATCTTCAAGAAATGGCATGTCTTCTTCGGGAACTATTCGGGCAACGATCCCTTTGTTTCCATGACGGCCAGCCATCTTATCACCTACTTTCAGTTTTCGTTTATGAGCGAGATATACTTTAGCCAGTTGGAGAATGCCGGTTGGCAATTCATCTCCTACACTGATTGCAAAGTATTTTCTCTTATACTCAGACGTTACATCATTCAGCCTACTCTTGTAGTTTCTGAGAATTTCTGCGATGAGTTGATTCTTTTCTTCATCTGCAGTCCATCCGTAGAATGAAACCGTATTGAAATCGAGAGCAGTGATGGCTTTCTTGGTGAATTTCGTGCCCTTTGGAATCACTTCCTCATAGTAAACGTTGTTCACCCCTTGAGAGGTTCTTCCTTCAACTACACTGATGAGCTTTTCAACAAGTTGTTCATTGAGTTTTTCGATATTCTTATCGTGCTCAGCTTCAAGTTTTGCCAACTTGATTTTGTCTTCGGCTTTTGCTGTTTTGTCTTTCTTAGTTTTGATGAACAGCTTTTTATCGATCACGATTCCATCGGTCGAGGGAGGGGCCTTCAAGGAAGCGTCTTTCACATCACCTGCCTTATCTCCGAAAATTGCACGGAGTAATTTTTCTTCGGGTGACGGTTCTGATTCTCCTTTAGGAGTGATCTTACCAATAAGAATATCACCGTCTTTAACACGAGCTCCTACGCGAATCAATCCGTTTTCGTCAAGATTTCTGGTGGCTTCCTCGCTTACGTTTGGTATATCATTGGTTAGTTCTTCTTGACCACGTTTTGTATCGCGCACCTCCATATCGTATTCCGTTACGTGCACAGAGGTGAACCAATCTTCTTTTACCACTTTTTCCGAAATCACTATCGCATCTTCAAAGTTGTAACCTCTCCATGGCATGAAAGCCACTTTCAAGTTTCTTCCAAGTGCAAGTTCACCTTCTTGAGTGGCATAGCCTTCGCACAGAACCTGACCTTTGTTTACACGATCTCCTTTCTTAACGATAGGGCGAAGGTTCACACAGGTATTCTGGTTGGTACGGCGGAATTTGGTGAGATTGTAGCTGATGGTGTCGCCTACAAAGCTGGTAAGATATTGTTCGTCGTTCAGATCGTACTTCACGCGAATTTCTGTACCATCAACATACTCAATAACGCCATCACTTTCAGCCACAACGAGGTTGCGTGAGTCTCTGGCAACTTTGCCTTCCAGTCCGGTTCCAACAACCGGCGATTCCGGACGGAGTAAGGGAACAGCCTGGCGCTGCATGTTCGATCCCATCAAGGCGCGGTTCGCATCATCATGCTCCAGGAAAGGAATCAAAGAGGCGGCAATGGATACGATCTGGTTCGGAGCAATATCCATGTAGTTCACTTGGTTTGGCTCCACTATTGGGAAGTCTCCTTCGTCACGTGCTTTAACCAATTCATTCACAAACTGACCATCTTTACGTATGGGCGCATTGGCCTGCGCAATGATTTTTCCATCTTCTTCTTCTGCACTGAGGAATTCTACTTCTTCTTCGATCTGAACCCTCCCTTTGGTTACTTTTCTATAGGGGGTTTCTATGAAGCCCATGCCATTGATTTTAGCATGGACACACAATGAAGAAATCAAACCGATATTTGGACCTTCAGGTGTTTCAATCGTACAAAGGCGACCATAGTGGGTATAGTGAACATCTCGTACCTCGAAGCCTGCGCGATCTCTTGAAAGACCACCGGGACCGAGTGCAGACATTCTTCTCTTATGGGTGATTTCAGCCAATGGATTGGTCTGATCCATGAATTGTGAAAGCTGGTTGGTCCCAAAGAATGAGTTGATCACAGAAGAAAGGGTTCTCGCATTGATCAGATCAACAGGTGTGAAAACCTCATTGTCTCGGATGTTCATTCTTTCGCGAATGGTACGAGCCATCCGTGCCAAGCCAACACCGAATTGAGCATATAATTGCTCACCTACAGTTCTTACCCTTCTATTACTCAAGTGGTCAATATCATCCACATCGGTTCTGGAGTTACTCAAATCAATGAGGAACTTGATGATTTCGATGATGTCGTCATTGGTGAGCACACGAATGCTGTCATCGATATTCAGTTTCAGTTTCTTATTGATCCGGTAACGACCTACTTCACCCAAATCGTAGCGCTTGTCAGAGAAGAAAAGACGTTCAATGATGCCACGGGCAGTCTCTTCATCTGGTGGTTCAGTGTTACGCAACTGACGGTAGATGTGTTCTACCGCTTCTTTTCCTGAATTGGAAGTGTCTTTTTGGAGGGTGTTGTAAATGATTTGAAAGTCATTCTTTTCGTCCACATCTTTACTGAGGATGATGTGTTTCACACCAGACTCCATGATTTCGTCGATGTGTTCATCCTGCAACACGGTATCGCGTTCCAGAACAATTTCATTACGTTCGATGGATACAACTTCACCGGTATCTTCATCCACAAAATCTTCAATCCAGCTTCTCAATACCCTTGCAGCGAGTTTTCTTCCCAAAACACGCTTCAGACCTGCTTTGGAAACCTTAATTTCTTCGGCAAGGCCAAATATATCCAGTATATCCTTATCACTCTCGAAGCCAATGGCTCTGAGCAGGGTGGTTACCGGGAATTTTTTCTTACGATCGATGTATGCATACATCACGTTGTTGACGTCTGTAGCAAATTCTATCCAAGATCCTTTGAAAGGAATAATTCTAGCAGAATATAGCTTGGTTCCGTTGGTATGGTAGCTCTGGGCAAAGAACACACCAGGAGAACGGTGTAGCTGAGAAACGATCACACGCTCAGCACCATTAATGACGAATGAACCGCTAGGAGTCATATAAGGGATGGTACCCAAATACACATCCTGTACAACGGTTTCAAAATCTTCGTGTTCAATATCGTTGCAAGAAAGCTTCAGTTTTGCTTTCAGAGGAACGGCATAAGTGAGACCGCGATCAATGCATTCATCGATGCTGTAGCGCGGGGGGTCAACGAAGTAGTCCAGAAACTCGAGTACAAAGATGTTCCTGGTATCCGTTATAGGGAAATTCTCACTGAACACCTTGTAAAGGCCTTCATTTTTTCTATTTTCAGAAGAGGTATCCAGCTGGAAAAACTCCTGAAAAGATTTGAGCTGAACATCCAGAAAATCAGGGTAGTCCAGTACCTTCTGAATCTTGGCGAACGAGACCCGTTCTTTGTTTGTGGTGGTTATTGTTGTCGACAAGGTGAATTAAATTAAAGGATTGAACTGGGAAAAGAAAAAAGACAAAAACACCGAAAGACCCACTGATTTTTCAGGGGTCTTTCGGGAAAAGAATTATGAAATATTATTTAATCTCAACTTCAGCTCCGGCTTCTTCAAGTTTAGCCTTCAATGCATCTGCTTCATCTTTAGATACATTTTCTTTGACTTCTTTCGGAGCTCCGTCTACTAATTCTTTGGCTTCTTTCAGTCCCAGGCCGGTAAGTTCTTTTACTACTTTAACTACGTTAAGTTTAGAAGCACCAGCGGACTTCAGGATTACAGTGAATTCAGTTTGTTCTTCAGCTGCAGCACCGGCGTCACCACCAGCTGCTCCGGCGGCCGCTACGGCTACTGGGGCTGCAGCAGGTTCGATACCGTATTCATCCTTGAGGATTTGTGCAAGTTCGTTAACTTCCTTTACGGTAAGGTTAACCAGTTGTTCAGCGAATTCTTTCAGATCTGCCATTTCAGTTATGTTTAAGGGGTTTAAAATTAATTTTCTTTTTCTGATAAAGTTTTGAGAATGCCTGCGAGTTTACCGCCACCAGATTGAAGTCCGGAAATAACGTTGCGTGCAGGTGATTGTAACAATCCAACAATTTCTCCGATGAGGTCTTCTCTCGTTTTCAGCTCAGTGAGCAGGTCGAGTTTGTCATCACCGATGAACACGTCAGAATCGATGTAGGCTCCTTTTAAGACAGGCTTGTCGGATTTCTTTCTGAATTCCTTCAGTGCCTTAGCGGGGGCCTTTTGATTGGAAGCATATAAGAGTGCAGTTGTGCCTTTGAGTACGTCGGCCAATTCTCCCCATTCCAGACCGGCTTTTTCAATGGCCTTGCGAATAAGGGTGTTTTTTGCCACCTGCATTTTGACATCATTCTTGAACATCACTCTCCTCAAGGCATTGTCTTGAAGAACGGTCATCGAAGAATTGTCCGCCAGGTATACGTATTTATACGTGCTGAGTTGCTCAGCTATCTCGTCTATGATTTGATTTTTTTCGTCGCGAGTCATGATCTGCTGTTTTAAGTTCCCGGTATGGTTTTAATATCTACCTTGATTCCAGGGCTCATGGTACTGGAAATGGTCACAGTTTGGAGGTAAGTTCCTTTAGCAGCGGATGGCTTCATTCGAACAAGGGTGTCGATTACTTCTTTTGCGTTATCGTAAATCTTGTCAGGACTAAAAGAAACTTTTCCTACCGCGGTATGAATGATACCGGTTTTATCAACTTTGAAGTCGATTTTACCAGCCTTTACTTCCTTCACTGCTTTCCCTATCTCGGTGGTCACGGTGCCCGATTTAGGATTTGGCATAAGATTTCTTGGTCCGAGAATTCGTCCCAATCTACCAATCTTAGCCATCACGGCTGGCATGGTGATGATCACATCTACATCTACCCAACCGTTGGATATTTTTTCGATGTACTCATCGAGTCCAACATGATCCGCTCCGGCTTCTTTAGCTTCATCCTCCTTGTCTGGAGTACAGAGCACCAGTACGCGAACTTCTTTTCCTGTTCCGTGTGGAAGGGTAACATTACCTCTTACCATTTGGTTGGCCTGTCGTGGATCAACACCGAGTTTCACGTCAATGTCTACCGATGCATCGAATTTGGTATAGGTGATGTCCTTTACCAATTGAGATGCCTCTTTGAGTGAATAGAGACGGTTCTGATCTACTTTGGCCAGCGCTTCTTTTCTTTTCTTTGTGAGCTTTGCCATTTTATTTAGCGATAACGGTTAATTATCTCCCGGAAAATCACCGGTAATATTTATTCCCATACTTCTTGCTGTACCAGCAACCATTCTCATGGCTGACTCTACGGTAAAGCAATTGAGGTCGGGCATTTTATCTTCTGCAATTTGTTTAACTTGTTCCCAACTAACGTTGCCAACTTTCTTACGGTTCGACTCAGCAGATCCCTTTTTTATTTTGGTTACTTCCAACAATTGTGATGCAACCGGAGGGGTTTTGATGATGAAATCGAATGAGTTGTCCTGATAAACAGTAATCACTACAGGAAGGGTTTTCCCAGCCTTTTCCTGGGTACGTGCATTGAACTGCTTGCAGAACTCCATAATGTTCACCCCTTTGGCACCGAGTGCCGGACCAATGGGAGGCGCAGGGTTTGCTGCATTTCCTTTTACCTGCAATTTTATAAAGGCTTTGATCTGCTTTGCCATTTTTTATTCTTTTTCTACTTGTACGTAATTCAATTCAAGGGGTGTTTTTCTACCGAAAATTTTCACCATCACCTTGAGTTTTTTCTTTTCTTCGTTTACTTCTTCGATTACACCGCTAAATCCGCTGAAGGGTCCATCGGTAACTTTTACAAATTCACCAACGATGAAAGGCTCCAGCATTTCTTCGCCTTCTTCATTGGTTTGATCAACTTGTCCAAGTATGCGATTAACCTCACTTTGTCTCAATGGAATAGGTTCACCTTCACTCCCGAGAAAACCAACCACTCCGTTGATGGATTTAATGGTGGGAAGCACTTCACCAACCAACTTGGCATGAATCAAAATATATCCCGGGAAGTAACTTTTTTCTTTCGACGTTTTCTTTCCGTTTTTTATTTCAAACACTTTGTGGGTAGGAATCAGTATCTCCGGAACAAACTCAGTAAGATTGTCTCTGTAAAGCTCTGATTCTATCATTGCTTTCACCTTCTTCTCCTGTCCGCTAATGGCGCGAACCACATACCACTTATACCCTTCCCTTACTTGTTGTTCCATTTGTTTTTTATGATAGATTCAACTTATCCAAACAAACTGTAAACTGTGTTGGTCAATAAACCAAAGGCCACATCCATAACGTAAATAGCCAAGGCAAAAATGATTGACGCCACGAGCACAATGATGGTACTGCTTCTAAGTTCCTCCCAAGTGGGCCAGGTTACTTTATTCAGCAGTTCATCTTTGGTGCTGTTCCATATTTCTTTGATACTACTCATGGTTTTATTTGCACGGGTGGAGAGACTCGAACTCCCAGCCAACGGTTTTGGAGACCGCTACT
>CAZYJD010000042.1:0-18280 GCA_964647785.1 uncultured Chitinophagaceae bacterium | reverse complement strand
TTTTTTTACATGAATTTCAAAGACATTCTAACCATTTCCCTGACCCTTTTTGCGGTGATTGACATCATCGGTTCTGTGCCAATTATCATCAGTTTGCGCGAGAAACTGGGACACATACAAACGGAAAAAGCCACATTTTTTGCCGGCATGCTCATGATATTGTTTTTATACTTCGGTGAACAAATACTATCCATGGTGGGCATTGATGTTGGGAGTTTCGCCCTGGCGGGAAGCATTGTTATTTTTATCCTGGGTTTAGAATTGGTGTTGGGCGTTAACTTCTTTAAGCCTGACCCTGACGCGGATAGTGGTAGCATTGTCCCCATCGCCTTTCCAATCATTGCCGGTGCTGGAACCCTAACCACTTTAATGTCGCTAAAGGCAGCTTATAGCACCCTAAATATATTGGTAGGTGTTTTGGTAAACCTGCTGGTGGTATTCATCGTTTTGAAAAGCACCGGGTACATTGCCCGAAAGCTAGGGAAAGGAGGCTTGGCGATTCTGAGGAAATTCTTCGGAATCATCCTCCTTTCGATAGCAATTAAATTGTTTAAAGGGAATATATAAACGCCGATCAACTTTCGATTAGACCGTAAGCATCAGCATACACTTTGAGTTTCTTGCGCAATTTTCTTTTGGCTACAAAAATTCGAGTTTTCACGGTGCCTATAGGAATATCCATTTCATCGGCTATTTCGTGGTACTTGTAACCCAGCATATTCATTCGGAAGGTGTTCTTGAGATCTTCAGGCAGAGAATCAATGGCTTCTTCCAAATCTTTCCTCACAAACTTGAGCTCGCCGTAGTTCTCAGTGGTGTGATTGGGATGGTCGAGAAAGTAAGTGTTATCGGTGGTGTCGATGAACGTATTTCTTTTCAAAATTCTGCGATAGTTATTGATAAAACTATTCTTCATTATGGTGTAAAGCCATCCTTTCAAGTTTGTTCCATCTGCAAACTTATCGCGGTACTTAAACGCCTTCATCATGGTCTCTTGCACAAGATCATTGGCATCTTCAATATTGTTGGTCAGTTGCAGTGCGTAACTTTTCAATGGTGCTTCTTGTTCCTGAACTTGGTGTGAGAATTCGATATTGGTCATTTTGTTTAGATTTTTGATTTAAAGGCTGCACAAAAATAACCCATGAAAAGAATCTTGCAACTTTTTTTGTTTAAAATATTAAAGCAACTATTAAACAAAATGCTGGGAATGCTCATGTGTCAAGGGTTTGGTGTGGTATTGGGATTTTCAATCCTTTTATCAACAAGCCTTATTTTGACATATATCTGAAAATCAACGGTCTTGGAAGTTTATTCATGCTTGTGTAAAAGGTTTTTACTTGGGCTCAAATCGAGGGTTCGTTGGTCTTCGTGTGTTCCACAGACCGCCTTGTTGATTTAATTTATTTTTGATTATTCAAATAGATTTATTGTTAAACAAAAATGGAAAGGCTGAGAACCATTTGCTGTGGAATATGTTTAAATGAATGTATTCTTGAATAATGAAAATCTCCGCCTACAGAAAAGAATGGTTCAATGCAGCACATCGCTTGCACAATCCTAAATGGAGTGATGAGCGCAATACTGAGGTGTTTGGGAAATGTAACAACCCGAGCTACCACGGTCATAATTACGAGTTGTTGGTGAAATTGTACGGAGAGGTAGATCCTGAAACTGGTTATTTGATGGATCTAAAAATACTGAAGGATATTATCCGCATTAATGTCATCGATCGTTTGGATCACAAGAACCTTAATATCGATGTGCCGGAGTTCAAGCAACTCAATCCCACAGCTGAGAATATCGCTAAGGTGATTTGGGATATTCTAAGGGAGAAAATTGATCATAAATTTGAATTAACTGTAATCTTATATGAAACTGAAAGAAACTTCGTTGAATACACCGGCCAGTAGTGGCGAGCCAGACGATATGGAGCATGAATTCTTTAGCATGGATAGTCCGCTGAGAGCTGATGCTTTTGAGATGGATGATGAACTAAAAATTGAGCTCATCCAGAAACACTTTAAAGAAATCATGCAGATACTCGGACTGGACCTAAATGACGATAGTTTGAAAGGAACACCTCAAAGGGTGGCAAAGATGTTTGTTAAAGAAATCTTTAGTGGTTTAAACCCGGCCAATCGCCCTGCGGTAAGATTGTTCGAGAATAAATACAATTACAATCAAATGCTGGTTGAAAGAAACATCAGCGTCTACAGCAACTGCGAACATCATTTTGTGCCTATCATCGGGAAAGCACATGTGGCTTATATCAGTTCTGGAAAAGTAATTGGTTTGAGTAAAATTAATCGAATTGTTCAACATTTTGCCCGACGCCCGCAAGTTCAGGAGCGTTTAACCGTACAAATAGCCAATGAACTTCGCGAGGTTCTGCAAACAGATGATGTAGCCGTGGTAATCAATGCCGATCACATGTGTGTGGCTTCAAGGGGGATACAAGATGTTAATAGCAGCACGGTTACAAGTCAGTTTTACGGTAAATTTCAAGATCCTTCTGTTCGTAACGAATTCATGCGATATCTGCAGTTGGATTGAGCTTGATTCTGTTTAGAGGAAGTCTTCAACGTTCAAATATTTTATTTTTGGAGCGTGAAGAGAGGCATCACCATCATCGTCATTGGGTTTTTATTGCCCATGCATTTATTGGGTCAGGAACTACCGGTTTTCGGACAAAACAACTATCGCACCACAGAAAATCCATACTACTGGAAATCTAGAAAGCCTTTTGCTGATTATTGGCAACAGGATGTGCATTATCGCATCCAAGCAAAATTGATTGATACTGCTCGTAGAATCGATGGCAAGGAGCAGCTGTCATACTGGAATAATTCACCCGATACCCTCAAGGCGCTTTATTTTCATCTTTATCAGAATGCATTTCAACCGGGTAGTTATCTTCATCAATTGAACGAAGAAGGTAAACTGAAGAGCACTTTTGGCCCCAATGAGTCCCAGGGTTTAGGAACAGTGGTTCAAAATCTCACGATCGATGGGACACCTGCGGAAACAGAGCTGTTCAATACCATTTTACGGGTGAAGCTAAACAAGACGATTCCTCCGGGAACCTCAGTAGAAGTTAGTATGAATTTTCAAACCTGGTTCGACCAGGGAAGTATGCGAAGAAGAATGAAGGTGTTTGAGCACAGTGGGGTGCAACACTTTGATGGGGTGCACTGGTATCCGCGCATCTGTGTGTACGACAGAAAATTTGGCTGGACCACCGATCAGCACCTTGGCAAAGAGTTCTACGGCGACTATGGTACATGGGATGTACAACTTGATTTTCCGATGCAGTATGTGGTGGAAGCCACCGGAACTTTGGTCAATCGATCTGAGGCACTGCCCGAAGAACTCCGCAAAAAGTTGGACATCAGTAATTTTAAAACTCCCGGGACGGTCACTGAGATCATCAAGCCTGATGGATCTTACAAAAGCTGGAAATACCATGCGGAGAATGTGCATGACTTTGCTTTCACCGCAGACCCAACTTACAGAATAGGAGAAGCGAGCTGGAACGGAATACAATGCATAGCCTTGGCACAGGAGCCCAATGCACATGCATGGCAGCCCACGGCCGAATACGTGGCTAAAATTGTTCAGATTTACTCAGAAGATATTGGCATGTACGCCTATCCCAAAATGGTTGCCGCCGATGCGCGCGATGGCATGGAGTATCCGATGATTACCCTCAATAGTGGCAATTGGCCCGGCCATCAATTTGTGATTGCCCATGAGGTTGGGCACAATTGGTTTTTTGGGATGTTGGGCAACAATGAAACCTACCGTGCCAGCATGGATGAAGGGTTTACCCAATTTCTTACGGCTTGGTCGCTCAAAGAAGTGAGTGGTCGCAAAGAACGACCAAATGCACTCGAGGAAAGAGTGGTATATCTGGGTTATTTGCGCCATGCCATGGAAGAGAATACCGCCCGTTTAAACATTCACTCAGACCATTTTAATTCGGCTGAAAGACATGGGGGAGGTTATGGTCAGGTCTATTACAAAACGGCCAGCATGCTTTACAATCTCGAATATGTGTTGGGCGATGAAACCTTCAAGGCTGCCATGCAGTATTATTTTGATAAGTGGAAGATAGCTCATCCCTATTGGGAAGATTTCAGAGCAGCCATAACCGAATACACCAAAAGAGATCTCAACTGGTTTTTCGATCAGTGGATTGAAACAACCGATCGCATTGATTACAAATTAGAGAGGCCCGAGCGCCTCCGTGATCGTAAAGATTCTTTCTGTTATGAGATTGAAATTGAGCGCTTGGGTGAAATGGAAATGCCCATTGATTTATACGTAGAGTTATCAAACGGAAAAAAATTGAGCTATCTCATCCCCAATGGTTTGCAGCACAAGGAAGTCCCTGGAACGAAAGTGCTTGCCCCTTGGATTGGATGGAATATGGTGGCCCCAGAATACGAAACAGAGCAATGTTTTGATGCTGCATTGCAACAAGTGATCATTGATAGCAGCGGAAGACTTGCCGATATTAACTGGCTTAACAACCAATGGAAACGCCGGTTCGAACACAAGTTTTCCCTATTTAGCAGACCTTCGCAAAATCGCTTTGCCTATGGTTTAATGTACTCACCGGATTTTTGGTATAACAGCGTGGATGGGCTAAAAGCCGGACTCAGAGTGCAAGGAGGCTACATGGGCAAACGTCATGTGTTTGATTTATCGGCTTGGTACAACACAGGTTTATTTCCCGGACTTGATTATCGTGAAGAGCAAACGCGCCAACGACAGTTATTCAATTATGACTTGAAATACCACCATCGCATTGGGAAGCTGACCGATCTGGAAATTGACAGTCGCATTTTGGATGGCTTGCAACTTCAAGAACTCGGGATAAATCGCCGTTGGGGCAATCAGGAACTCAAGATGAGCTTACGTTCTCTGGTGCGTAGACGCGCAGCCGATTTGAACTATGTTCATGCTTCAGAGTTCTGGCAAACCGGCCAATGGAACAACAGTTTTAACGTGGCTTACGGCCGCGATTACAAGTATCCCGCAGGCAATGGACACATTGAGTTGCAACTTAGAAACGCTTCCTTGTTTAGCGATTACAATTATTCATGGATTAAGACAGAGGTGACCAATCGGAATCGACTGGGTAATAAATTAGCGCTGAATACGCGTTTTTTTGCGGGTTACATCAGCGGAGATGCGGCACCCGAGAGCAGGATATACTTGGCCGGTGCCTCTCCTGAGCAATGGATGGATCAAAAGTGGCTGAGAAGTCGTGCTTGGTTTCCCGATGCCTGGGCTGCATACGGAAATGATTTCGGAAATGTACAATACGGAGGTGGATTGAATGTTCGTGGAAATGCGGCCTACCGTGCTTCTGAAGTGAATGCCGATGGAGACACCATTGCGGTTTTTGCCGGAAGAAGTGGCATAGCTGCAAGTGCTGAATTGGATTATACCGCCTTGCTTCCCGCCAAACTTAGAAATGGAAGAAAACCCCTTTCATTTCAGTCTTATCTTTTTGGAGATGCTGGTGTATTAGGCACGGCGCAGGGACATAGCGGTTTGCGCGCCAATGTTGGTTTGGGCTTTTTAGCCCAATTGCGAGCGCCGCTAGTAGCAGCAGCAAACCCATTGAGAATTCGCCTGGATCTCCCCTTATTTATCAACCGGATTGCAGCAGGCCAAGAAGATTATCTGCAATTTAGATGGATCATTGGCATCAATAGAGCTTTCTGATATGTTGCGCGCAGAACATATAAGCAAGGCATATGGCAAGTTACAGGTGCTTGATGATGTATCAATAGAAATTGCCAAAGCGGAGCTGGTCTCTATTACGGGGGCCAGTGGTGCAGGGAAAAGTACCTTGCTGCAGATTTTAGGAACCCTCGATTTACCGGATACAGGAAAACTTTTTGTGAACGAACATGAAGTTTCAAAACTCAAAGGAGCCGAATTAGCAGCTTTCCGAAATAAGCACATTGGATTTGTGTTTCAATTTCACCATCTGCTGCCTGAATTCAACGCTTTGGAAAATGTTTGTATCCCGGCGTACATCGGTGGCACCCCTGTTTCTGAAGCCAGAACAAAAGCCGCTGAGCTGCTCGAACGTATGGGGCTGGCCGAGCGTTCGGGGCACAAACCCTCTGAACTATCTGGTGGAGAACAGCAGCGGGTAGCCGTTGCAAGAGCCTTGATGAACCGACCGCAAATTCTTTTGGCAGACGAACCCACTGGAAACCTCGATTCCAAAAGAGCAGAAGAATTGCACCAACTCTTTTTTGACATACGCGATGAATTCGGAACAACGGTGGTCATCGTTACCCATAATGAACATCTTGCAGCTACTTCAGACCGTATTATTCATCTCACCGATGGCCGGCTATCAGCCTGAAAATTTCGTTTAGGTATTTCGAGTTTTTATTAAATTGCTCGTTCAAATCTGTAATACATGAGCGAGAAAGCCTGGTTTAATAGTTATCCCGAATTTGTTCCAAGGGAAATTGATACGTTGCAATACCATAGTATTGCCGATTTATTTGATAAAAGCGTAAAGGAATATGGCGATTTGCCCGCCTTTGTGAACATGGATGTGGAGATTACCTATCGAGAGTTGGGGAAAATGGTAGACGAACTGGCTTGGTATCTGCAGCATAAAACTTCGCTGAAACGAGGCGATCGCATTGCCATTCAAATGCCCAATATATTGCAGTTCCCTGTCGCTTTCTATGCGAGCATCAAGGCGGGTCTTGTGGTCGTGAATACCAACCCTTTGTACACCGCAGAGGAGATGCGTCATCAGTTTAAAGATTCTGGTGTGAAAGGAATCATCATTCTGGAGAATTTTGCATCAAAACTGGAAGAGATCATCGACCAAACAGAGATCACTGAAGTCATGGTTACAAAAATTGGCGATTTGCTGGGAGGCTTGAAAGGAACCATTGTGAATGCGGTGGTGAAACACCTAAAGAAAATGGTGCCTGCTTGGAAGTTGGCTTCTTTTGTGTGGTTTAAAGATGCTTTGAAGCAAGCAGCGGGCAAAAAGCCCGATCATGTTCCCATGGAATTGGATGATTTGGCCCTGCTACAATATACGGGGGGAACAACCGGAATTTCAAAAGGTGCCATGCTTACGCACGGAAATATCTGTTCCAATATGGAGCAGGTATACGCCTGGATAGGCAACCTATTCATCAAAGGCAAAGAAACGGTGATCACGCCTTTGCCATTGTACCACATCTTTGCCCTCACCATCAATAACATTCTTTTCTTATCTGCCGGATTCAGAAATGTACTGATCACAAACCCACGGGATATGAAAGCATTCCTCAAAGACGTGAAGAAAAACCCACCAAACTATATTTCCGGGGTGAATACCTTGTTCAATGGCATGATGCATCGCCCGGAGTTCAAGGAACTTGATTTTAGTAAAACAAAGCTCGCTATCGGTGGCGGTATGGCCATACAAGATGCCGTTGCTAAGAAGTGGCATAAGCTCACCGGTGGGCATCTTTTGGAAGGCTATGGTCTTTCAGAAACATCGCCGGTAGCAACGGTCAATCCAGTGGATGGAACCCATCGGATGGGGTCGATTGGTTTACCTGCGCCTTCAACCGATATTAAGCTGGTTGATGATGATGGCAATGAAGTTGAACGCGGAAAACCCGGTGAAATCGCCATCAAAGGCCCACAAGTGATGAAGGGCTATTGGAACCGACCCGATGAAACTGAAAAAGCCTTTAAAGATGGATATTTTCTCACAGGAGACATTGGGATCATGGAAGATGATGGCTTCTTTAGAATTGTTGATCGCAAGAAGGAAATGATCAATGTTTCAGGTTTTAACGTTTATCCCAATGAAATTGAAAAGGTTATTGCCGAACATCCCGGCGTAATGGAGGTTGGGGTGAGAGGAGAAGTGAACGAAAAATCGGGTGAAATTGTGAAAGCTTTTGTGGTGAAGAAAGATCCTGCCCTTACGGAAGAAGATGTGATTTCTTTCTGTCGGGAAAAACTCACCTCATACAAAGTTCCAAGAAGTGTGGTGTTCCGTGATGAGCTGCCCAAATCGAATGTGGGTAAAATACTGCGCCGCTTGCTTGAATGAGAAAGAGGAGATCCACCACTTTTCCATGGACTTTCTTGCTTCTATTGCTGATACTTGCCTTTGGCTTGTATCAATTTGGACAGAGCTCGAAGCGCAAACCACTTCCAAAGATCAAAGGAATCAGTGTTGCAGAACGGCAAATGTTGGAAAAGACCTGGTTGAACTATTCGGATTCGGTAATTGCTGCAACTGATTATTTTAATCTTTCTCCGTCATACTTACTGGCGCTCATTGCACTTGAAAGTTCGGGTCGAGCGGAGGTGCCTTCCAGATATGAGCCCCATGTACACCGGCGTTTGAAACAGGTGCAGAAGGGATGGCGAAAACAATACGAGCATGTTGAAAAAAGCTTAATTGACGATGCAGGTGAGGATGCGTTGAAAAATCTGGCAAGCAGCTGGGGGCCTTTTCAGATCATGGGTTACAAATGTCTGGAATTGGGTGATGCCCTCGTGATGGATTTGCGATCTCACAGATCAGTTTATTACGGTGCTAAATGGATAAACGGGAATTATGGATCTTTGTTACGAGATGAGCGTTTCAAGGATGCTTTTCATTTTCACAACACTGGGAGGTTATTTCCATCAAATGGTCGCTCTAAAACCCATGATCCTACTTACGTTGAAAGGGGGTTGCTTTACATGCAGTATTTTCAGGAGAAAATTTTAAGAGGGCATTGAAAAAGTGTCTTTTTTACACACTGAATCTAAAATATTGCTAATTTGGCCGCTATGAATGCGCCTAAATCGCCACAAAAACCCCGCTTAAGTTTCTGGCAAATATGGAACATGAGCTTCGGATTTCTTGGAATTCAATTTGGCTTTGCTTTGCAAAATGCCAACACCAGCAGAATTTTTCAAACGCTTGGTGCCGAAGAAAGTGAATTACCCATTCTATGGCTTGCCGCTCCGGTAACAGGCCTTTTGGTACAACCTTTAATTGGGTATTACAGCGACCGTACTTGGCATCCCAAATGGGGCAGAAGAAGACCTTATTTTGCCATTGGAGCTATATTGGCTTCCCTTGCATTGTTGCTCATGCCCAATTCACCCGCCTTGTGGATGGCAGCAGGTATGCTTTGGATCATGGATGCATCCATCAACATTAGCATGGAGCCATTTAGGGCTTTTGTGGGTGATTTGTTGCCTGAAGAACAGCGAACAGCCGGCTTTGCCATGCAGAGTTTCTTCATCGGTTTGGGTGCAGTGGTGGCTTCGGCTTTGCCTTGGATTTTCACGAACCTCTTTGGCATGGACAATACCGCGCCTGAAGGGGTTGTGCCACTTACGGTGAAATGGAGTTACTATCTGGGAGCAGCGGCATTTTTCGGTGCGGTGATGTACACCGTTTTTACCACGCGCGAATACCCTCCTGATGAAGAGGAAATGTTGGGCAATGATTTGTCTAAAATGCCTCTGACCATCCGCTATAAACCAATCACTTACATAGGCATAGGTACAGCCCTTTTAATGATAGGTGCCGGCATAACGGCATACTTTTATGCCTATCAAATGGCAAAAGAACTCTATGTTCTAAGTGGAATATTGGCCTTGTTTGGTTTTGCCTATCTAATCGCAGGTTTATTCATGAAACAAGGCACCTATCGCATCGGATTTGTGCAAATGGTTCGCGATTTTCAAAACATGCCTAAAACCATGATTCAATTGGCATTCGTACAGTTCTTTTCTTGGTTTGCCCTCTTCGCCATGTGGATCTACACCACATCGGCAGTAACAAGTCACATCTACGGAACAACCGATACCAGTACAAAATTATTTAATGATGGTGCCGACTGGGTAACGGTTCTGTTTGCAGTTTACAACGGTATTGCTGCATTGGTGGCTTTTGCTTTGCCCATTGTTGCAAAATATACAAGCCGTAGATTCACCCATTTATTATCGCTCTGTTTAGGAGGGATTGGTCTGATTTCGGTCTACTTCATTCATGATCCGCTTTGGTTGATTTTACCCATGGTAGGGGTGGGGATCGCCTGGGCCAGTATTTTGTCCATACCCTATGCCATGCTCAGCAGTTCAATACCGGCCAATAAAATGGGGTATTATATGGGCATATTCAATTTCTTCATTGTGATCCCACAAATTGTTGCCGCCAGTATACTCGGCTTTTTGATTAAAAATTTATTTGATAGCCAAAGCATTTACGCTTTGATCATTGGTGGAGTGGCTATGATTTTAGCGGGTTTCTTGAGCTTGATGGTCAGTGACCGCGTTAAAATTGAGGCACCAGCAGATGAATAATCATGGGGCAGGAGGGAGGCACGGGTTGCAATCCAGCATGATGGGGATCTGAATTTCCCGATCCTCTTCAAAACTGATGGGAATATCGAATTTGCTCATTTGAAGAAATTCCCTCAGGCAATCTTCATTCACATCCATGTCCTTGTATTTCTCCAATTCTTTCAAAGCGGATTCCGGGCTGTGAAGATGGATGCTGTATTGTCCTGCTGGAATGCGTGCACTCGCTTTCCCTTTGTCGTCTGTCGTTAAGATGAATGGTTCGGTTTGTCCGTAGGCATCGCTCGGATAAAAATAGAAGGTGGTCTGGGTCATGGGGCGTGGCAGACTTATTTCATCCATCATTTCTTGCGAAGGGGCTGCACCACCACAGTATTGTTCAATCTTCTCGAAATAAAAATGACTTACAGGAACTTTATCTGTTTTTCGTGACTTACAAGCCGTTGAAGCGGCCATGAAACCAATCAATATGAGTAAGAAGTGCTTATGTTGCATGCGGTTATTTTATGATCCTCAAAATTACGGTGCTTTTGGCTTCTACCGGCAATGTTGCCTGGTATAAAAGCTTTTCTCCATTCATTTCATCTTCGAGGTAATGAGCTCCCTCAAGGTGTTTATCAAACCTTTTCAGATTGAGTTCTACCGCTTCTTTGTTCTGGTTAACTGCCACCATAAAGCGCTGGTTACCGTATTCTCTGAAATAGGTATAAACCCCATTTTCTGGAACATATTGGGTGAGTCTTCCTGCGGTAAATGCGGGTTCGGTTTTGCGGAGATGAATCAATTTCTTGAGATGCAGGTAGCTATGGTTATCCATTTTTCCACGTTCTAAATCCTCAAAGGCATTGAGGCTATCGCCGGGCCAACCACCCGGAAAATCTCTGCGGAGCAACCCGTGGTTTCCGGTCTCTCTCCAGGCCAATTCTGTGCCGTAATAGATGCAGGGGATGCCTCTGGTGGTGAGCAGAACCCCAAGGGCCGCATGCAGTCGGTCATCTGTATCACCATTCTGCGCACTAAAACGATTCAAGTCATGATTGTCTAAAAAGGTAACCAACAGATTGGGGTGATCATACAAATAGTCTTGAGCCAAGGTGTAATAAATGCGGTTGAGGCCACCGGTCCAGCTGAATGCTTCATTCCAGGCCTCGTTCAGAGCATAGTATAACTGAAAATCTGTTACCGATTTTAAGGCGGTGTGCGCATTGGCTTTGCCCTTTACAAAATGAGCCTGCACGCCTGTACCATGCACCCAGGTTTCACCGAAAATAAATATGCCAGGAAATTCTTCTTCAACAGATTGCAGCAGCTTTTCCATGAAATCTTCACCAGGGTAGGCGTAAGTGTCAATTCTTAAACCTCCAAGCTGTGCCGTGGCAATCCACCAATGCGTATTTTGAATGAGGTAGGTCGCCAGCAGCGAATCGTCGGTGTTCATATCCGGCATGTGACGGTCAAACCAGCCATTTAACATTTGATAGCGATCCGCTTCAGATGCGTATGGGTCCAGAAGCGTTGTTGCCCGATAAGACGTTTTAAAAAAGGTGTCATGGCGATGAATCCAGTTTCTGAAAGGTGGATGCTGGTATAAGCGGTGTTTATTTCCCCAATGGTTGTACACCACATCCATGACCAAACGTATATCTCTTTTTCTGCATTCTTCGCTTAATTCGAGATAGCTGCTCAATTGCCCGAGCCTTGGATCGATGCGATAGTGATCGGTAATGGCATAACCATGATAGGACTCTTCAGGTTGGTTGTTTTCCTGAACAGGATTGAGCCACAAGGCTGTAATTCCCAAATTTTGGAGGTAGTTCAAATGCTGTGTTACTCCAGAAAGGTCGCCACCATGTCTTTCAAGAGGTTCTGAGCGGTCAATGCCAGGCTGATGCATGCTGTTGATTTCGTCGTTTTCAATGTTTCCGTTCGCAAAGCGGTCAGGCATTAAGAGGTACATAACATCAGCACTGTCTACGTACTTCATGGCATTTGCCAATGGCTTCGGACGCATTTCATAGGTGATCATTTCCCCTTTTCCCATACCAATGCTGAAGCCTGATGTGCACGCGCTAACGTTGAGTTGCAAGATCAGGTAGTTCTCATTTTCACAGGCGATTATTCTTAGCAACTGGGCGCAACCTTCTACATGGATGGAAGACTGTTTGGTGGAAAGCTGTTCGCCATACAGCAATAAGTCTAATTGCTCATTTTTCATTCCACTGAACCAAAAGGGCGGGTCAATTCTTTCAATGTCGCCAGTCATTGCCTGAAGATTTGGAATGGGGATGATTAAAGATGCAAGTGTCAGTAAATGAACGATTTGGAGTTTTTTTGAATAACTATTTAAAAAGATTTTCATGCGAGCGCTTGTAAAAGTTTTTAGACAGTGTCACTTTTACACTTATAATTGAATAATCTCAATTCATAAAACAAAAACGATATGAAAAAAATCTACACCAGCGCCTTGGCCATCGTTATGGGGGCCATTGCGATTCAGGCACAAACGAACGTAACCCTCAAGGTAGACGATTCAGCCAACAAAGACAAAACAGCCATTAAATTCAAAGGTCAGTTCAATAGCTGGGCCGATGTTCAGGCTTATGACGATGGAACCAATGGCGATGCAGTAGCGGGCGACAACATATGGTCGCTTGAGATTCAAAACATTGCAGATGGCACTTATGAATGGGGCGCAACTGATCAGAATGATGCTTGGTTAACGCCAGACGTTCCCAACTACACTTTCACCATTGCAAGTGGAAATGTTACAGGTAAAACTGAAATTGTCATTGCAGCTTCGAAACCTAAGCACAAAGTTAAATTCACCGTGGTAGATGCTTCTGAAGTAGAGAGCATGATTAAGCTCCGCGGTTCGATGTTCGGATGGGACGGCGGAAGAGAAATGTATGACGACGGAACCAATGGTGATGACGTAGCAAATGATCACACCTTCACTTTGGAAGCCGATGTAGAGGAAGGCATCTGGCAGTGGGGGATTGAAAACCCTTGTGGTTGGAAGCTTGAAGGTTCTAACAAAGAATTTACAGTGGCCGTAGGTGGTGCTGTATCGGGAGATGTGAGCTACACCATTCCTGCCATCACAGGATCTGCCTACAACGTTACATTCCGTGTTGACATGTCGAGCCAAATCGTTTC
The DNA here is from genome assembly GCA_964647785.1 of uncultured Chitinophagaceae bacterium. Classification (GTDB taxonomy): domain Bacteria; phylum Bacteroidota; class Bacteroidia; order NS11-12g; family UBA9320; genus CAZYJD01. The sequence goes on along the minus strand of CAZYJD010000042.1, from coordinate 4,762 downwards.
ATCTTCGGGCGTTTATGTATCTGGTGACTTTATGAGCAAGGTGGATGGTAAAACCCTTTGCAACTGGTCTAAAGACACCCTGATGCTCGAGACTCAGGGCAACGATATTTACACCATTACTGTACCTGTTTATGCAGGAAGCTACAAGTGGAAATTCTTCAACGGTGACTGTGGTGATGATGGATGTCAGGAAAATGCCGACTTCAAAGCAGGCGGATGTGGTAGCGACAATGGTTTGGGCGGCTTTAACCGCGATGTAGATCTCAGTAACTTGTCAGGAGATACCATCCTGCCTATTTATGTATACAACAGTTGCGATATTACACCTGAAACCAATTCAATCAACGCCATTCGCAACTTGAACTTCAGAATTTATCCAAATCCTGCTGCTCAGTATGTGAATGTTGAACTCGAGAATGGTAAAGTAGGTACAGCCATTCTTACAGATGTTTCGGGAAGAATGATGGGCCAAGTTGAACTGAACAACGGATTCGGCACCATCAATACCGCTGAATTGAGTAGAGGCATCTACTGGATCAGCATTTATGGCCAAGGCTTCAAATCAACTCATAAGTTGTTTGTTGAATAATCAGTGTTTTTAATGTCAGTTTTTAGAAGAGCAGTTCAATTTTGGGCTGCTCTTCTTATTTTGTGTATGCAATGAGAAAAGTTTTACTATTACTTTTAGCCTTATGGTCAGCTGCTGCAGGTGCTCAGATAATTTCGAGTATTCCTGTTTTTCCGACTGAGAACGATACCATCACCATCATATATGATGCTTCTGAAGGCAATTCGGCCCTCATCAATTTAGGACCTCCTGAAGTTTACGCACATACGGGAGTGATTACCGATAAGAGCCCTTCGGCCAACAGTTGGCGTTATGTTCAAGGCACATGGGGAACAGCAGATGCAAAGGTGCGCATGACTTATCTAGGCCAGAATCAATACAGTCTGCGCTTTTTTCCAAGGGATTTTTACGGAGTGCCACAGGGGGAGAAAATTTTAAGTCTGGCCTTTGTATTTCGTGACAGGGCCGGCAATAAAGTAGGTCGTGAGGCAGATGGTTCGGATATTTTCTATCATCTCTATGACAACCAGCTTTCTTGTCGTTTTCTACAGCCCAGTGGCAATGATTTAATTCTTGAAAAGAGTGATACACTGCACATCGATGCTGCGAGTTCAATCCAAGCTGATTTGTCTATTCAATTGAATGGAAACCTGCTAAAAAATACAACTGATACAGCATTGAGCATCAATTATCAGGCACTTGATACAGGTGAGTTCATTTTGAGCTTGCTGGCCGTGAGTGGCAATGAGCAATGCAGAGATTCTGTGCGCTTTGTGGTGCGGCCCGACAGGCCAGCGGCAGATGCTCCTTCGGGCAGTGAGGATGGCATTTCTTACCCTAATGAAAACAGTGTTTACTTGCAATTGCACGCCCCTGGAAAAAAGCATGTGTATGTGATCGGTGATTTTAATGATTGGAAAGTTCAAAATGCCTACCTCATGAACAAGAGCCTGGATGGCCAAACATTTTGGCTAAAAATAGATGGCTTGGAAAAAGGCAGGGAATATGGTTTTCAATACCTCATCGATGGAGAAATAAGGGTAGGAGACCCCTATGCAGCATTGGTGCTTGATCCGTTTAACGATGGTTTCATTCCATCGGCTACCTATGCATCCATCCCTCCGTATCCCACCAATAAAACAACAGGAATCGTAAGTGTGTTAAAGCCGGGAGCGTCGGTATTCAATTGGAGCGATAACAATTATTCACGTCCGTTAAAAACAGATTTGGTTATCTATGAGTTGTTGGTGAGAGATTTTATTGGTGCCCAGAATTACCAAACACTCATCGATACCCTGGATTATTTAAGCCGTTTGGGTATCAATGCCATAGAATTGATGCCCGTGAATGAATTTGAAGGAAATTTAAGTTGGGGCTACAATCCTTCTTATCACGGAGCACTTGATAAATATTATGGAAGCATTGAAGATTTTAAATCTTTTGTTGATGCCTGTCATCAAAGAGGCATTGCTGTAATACTCGACGCCGTTTTTAATCACGCATTTAGTCAGAGTCCTCTTTGCCAAATGTATTGGGATGAGGTGAACTTTAGACCTGCGGCAGACAACCCATGGCTCAATGTGGTAGAAAAACATCCATTTAATGTGGGTTATGATTTTAACCACGAAAGCCCCGCCACACAACGTTGGATGGATCAATTGCTTCAATATTGGGTTCAGGAGTTTCATGTAGATGGTTTCCGTTTTGATTTATCCAAGGGGTTCACTCAGAGAAACACCCTGGGTGATGTAGGGGCTTGGGGGCAATATGACAACGATCGCGTTCGACTTTTAAAGCGCATGGCAGCAGAGCTATGGAAGCAAGATGCCGACCTGTATGTTATATTGGAGCATTTCGCCAACAATGATGAAGAAACGGAATTAGCCAATTCAGGGATGATGCTTTGGGGGAATTTGGTGCATGCCTACAACGAGGCCGCCATGGGATACAATGCTGATATGAATTGGGGCAGCTACAAGAACCGCGGTTGGAATGATCCCCATCTGGTTACCTGCCTTGAAACGCATGATGAGGAGCGTTTGATGTATAAAACCAGACAATTTGGCAACGGAAGTGGATCTTATAACACCAAAGAGGTGTCGACAGCATTGGATCGTATGGAATTGGCCGGTGCATTATTCTTTCCGATACCCGGACCAAAAATGATTTGGCAGTTCACCGAACTTGGCTATGATGTGAGCATTGATTTCAACGGCAGAACGGGTGAAAAACCCATCCGATGGAACTATTATACTGAAACCGATCGCAGAGATTTGTACGAAGTATATGCCGATCTGATTCACCTTCGCATCAAGGAACCTGCATTTGAATCCCGAGATTTTAACATCGATTTGGCCAGTGCCGTGAAACGCATTTGGATCAATCATCAAGACATGGATGTTTTGGTTTTAGGCAATTGTGATGTGAAGCCGCGCCTTTGGTCGGCAGGTTTTCAAAAGGCAGCGCGATGGTATGAGTTCTTCAGCGGTGATAGCATTGATGTGAGCGACCCCAATATGGATTTAAGTCTTGAGGCAGGCGAATACCGCTTGTATACCACCAAAAGGCTGAACAGAATTTATGGTAAGACAAATGTGAATCACAGCGGTTCTGCCCTGAGCTTGATCAAAGGGTTTGAGGTGCACCCCAACCCAGTTGCCGGAGAATTAACCATCGAAACGGATCTGAACATATCAGAAATAAATCTCATGGATGCAAGTGGACGCTTGCTACTATCCGGGAAAGAAAAGCGCATTGACATGGAGCGAATTCCATCGGGCATTTACTTCATAGCGTTGAAAGACGAAACTGGAAAGGTTTGGCGACATAAGGTTCTCAAACCTTAAAAAGCAGTTTTATGGTATGAAAAAAGGCCCCTGGAGGGCCTTTTTTCGTTGAAAATAAATAATAGTTTGGAATATCAGAATCACGGACAATTCCCGCTGTTCAGGAAATAAATGAGTTGCTCATCAACTGTATCATCGCTGTTGACAAGGTTGGGTTTAACAATGATGAATTCCATCCGTACAATTTTTACACCTTCGGGTATGGCGAAGAACCTTTCTGGCACCATTCCTTTTCTAAAGATTCCATTGCCCAGGTTTTTCATTTGTAGTTGTGGGAAATCGGCCACCCGTTTAGCATTGCCGGCCAGTGCATAACGCGTTTCATTTTCGTCAAATGCCTGTGCATAGAGGTATAAATCTGTTGCACCTTGCATGCTCACTTTCTCTTCGACAGTGTTGTTGTAAGTGATGGTAAATACGTCATCCTGTTTGATGAGCAGCGTATCTTCAATGAAAGGGGCAGGGAAAGCTTCAATTTTGGCTACGGGCCCTACGGGAGGATCAACATTGATTACAAGGTCTTCTGTTTTTACATCGGGGTCGCCGTAACCACCGCCGTCCTTGGGTTTCACAAGAAACTTGATGTCCTTATCATATACAATGGCCGCGTCCACTTCATAAAATTCAGTAGGTGTGAGAACATAACTGTAGATGCCATCGTCTTCTTTGGTCATTTTAAGTGCTTCATTTGAGCTCTTCCATGCCTGTGAACCTGTACCATTCGACAAGGGGTGACCTGCTTCATGTTCGGCAGGACTCCAGGTCCAGATGTACATATCTTCACCGCCGGCTGCGGCTTCGATGATCCCCCATTCATTATCGGTGTTATTTAGATTCACCATGATTTTGCATGGTTTAGTGGGATCGAAATTATCCGGATCTTCCAGATATGCTTTTTGGCCAAACGAATTGAAATACATCAAGGTGCCAAGTGCTATTGTAAATAATTTTTTCATGATTATTTTCTTTCAAATACCATTTTATAACTCACCACTCTCTTTCCGTTCTCACAAGTACGGAAATACTGAAACTCGAATGTTTGATCAACTGTTCTAACGGTTCGCAGGAGCTGGAGTACTTCTTCTTTGCCATCGTGCACAATATTGACCAAGGTTGGATATTCGTTGTTATCAAAAGACCAAGTTCCGTTGGTTCCGAAATAGTTCGGGCTGTCACCTTCTTCAACAGAGTATGTAAAATTGGTCGATTCGAAACTCATTTCCAAGGCTTGGTTGCCGATGAATGCTTCACTCACTTCCATTTCAGGAAACAATGGGTTGGCTTCATCTACTTGGGTAACTTCTTTGAGCACCCATGTGTCACTGATTCCTTCTACCTTGCTGCTGGG
>CAZYJD010000041.1:0-18410 GCA_964647785.1 uncultured Chitinophagaceae bacterium | reverse complement strand
CTTGAAAACACCCATCCCATCTTCAACCGGCAAATCAGCACCTGACGCCAATTGAACTGAAGGTGATATATCTGTGTTAGAAGCTACGAGTAAAATTTTTGCCTCATACTCTTCACCCACCATCACCGTGCTTGAAGGGGCAACAACTGTGGCCGTGAGCTTATTAAATTTAAACTGATCAGCCCCAACCTTGGAAACCAGAAGGTTTAACACATCTGATTCGGTGTTCTTCGCATCATTCTGGATTTTAGTGAGCATGGTAATCACCGCTGCGAGTGGGCTGTGCTCGAAATACATGGAAATGTATTTTTCCTTCTCTGTAGCTCCATCCAGCGCTTTCAAATCAGAACTTTGGCGAATCTTTTCAATATCGGCTTTATCGATGTTGTAAGTACCACTCGTATCATTGGGATTATTCTCAATGGCCTTCAACATGGCATCAAGTGCACCATTGATTTTGGCCTGAAGTTCGTCCCCTCTACCACCTTCTTTTCCATTGTAAAGTTCTTTTACAAAGTAGTTGGCATGCTTTTCCATGTTATCTGCCTGCTTCAATTCCGTCAGCGCATCAGCTGCCTGACCTTCTTCGGGCTCTGCACGACCTTCCGTTGATTCAATCAGATAAGATTTAATCCCCTCAATGTAGCTCACAAAATCATCAGTGATTTTTGTAACTTCCTTTGCCCTATTGAAATAAGGCTTGGCTTTGGGGTTGTTTGCTGCCTGCTCCTGAAAAGCAGCCATCAAAGTACTATTCTTTGAGTCCACATTGGCCTGCGCCTTGTTAAAACTCACTTCCATCAAGTGAAAAGACTTGAGGATTTCTTTGGATACGTTCAGCGCCAGCAGAGCTGTCAACACGAGATACATCATGTTGATCATTTTCTGTCTGGGCGACAATTTTCCTCCTGCCATAACTAATTACCTCCTTATAAATTTAGATTCAGTAATCAATATGATCAGCTAGACACGCGCATGGCGTTTAACATACCTCCATAAATGCTATTGAGGTTTTTAATGTTGCCATCGAATGCAGCAAGGTTTTCGTTTATGCTTGCTATTTGACTTCCTGTTTGGCGCACATTTTCTGATGTTTCAGCGAGTGAGCTGAGAGCTTCGATGGTTCTGGCATAAGAATCATTCATTCCTACCAGGGCTTCATTAGCCTTTTGTACATTTTCTGCATACTCCTTGGTGGCTACAGTAGCTCCTGAAAGATTGGCCATTTGACCCACATTCTCTGTAAGGCTTCTAAGACCTGTTCCCAATCCTTCAATCAGCTCAGGACCTATCTTAGCATCTTCAAGCATTTTATCAAGCTCCTGAGAAACAGAATCCTGCTTACCTCCGCTACCTTTTCTTTTGTCGCCATCGCCATCCATTCCTGCCAATTCAGGATAAACAAGGGTCCAGTCAACATCTTGATGTAATGGTTCAAATGCCGATACCAAGAAGATTATGGCTTCAGTGATCATCCCCACAGTTAGCATCACATCGGCCCCTTTCCAGTGAAGGATTTTAAACAGTGCTCCAAGGATTACGATCGCTGCACCGAGACCATAGGACATCGCCATCACTTTTTTGAAGGCTTTACTTTCAAAAATACTCTTGCTCATAGTTGTTGTTGTTGTTTGTTATTTGTTATTTAAAGTGTTTGTTATGTTGCTATTGAAATCAGCGCTTATCGAGGGCACTGCGACCAATATAAGTCTGAACTGTTCTAAAGCCGACGAAAGATTTAGAACTATCTTGATACTCGTAGCTTCTAGAACCGGTTTGGATGAAGTACGCAATGTCTTTCCATGACCCGCCGCGAATAACTTTTCGCTTCATGGTAATAGGGTCACTATCCTTTGCATCATACACATAATCAGGATTCAGATCATGTGTGAATTGATGGGTACTTTCCGCATAAGCATTGCGGGTCCATTCTGCCACATTACCAGCCATGTTATACAATCCGTAATCATTAGGAAAGTAGGCATCAGCGCGAACGGGATACAAACCGCCATCATCGATGTAATTACCACGATTTGGCTTGAAGTTTGCAAGGAAACAACCTTTGCTATTTCTGGTGTACGGACCTCCCCATGGATAAGGGTTGTTGTCGCGACCACCACGAGCTGCATATTCCCATTCAAACTCCGAAGGCAAACGGAATTCTTCGGTGATAGGCATTCCCTCAGACAACCAGTAGCGATTGAGCCAATTGGTTCTCCATTTGCAGAAGGCATTGGCTTGGTGCCAGTTTACTCCTACAACAGGATAGTCGTCGTATTTGGGGTGCCAGAAATAAACACGGGTCATGGGATCGTTGTAAGAGAAAGTAAAATCACGAATCCAACAGAGGGTATCCGGATAGATATTCACTTTTTCCTTCTTGATTAAATCCTTGCGATTAATGTTCGGATTATTGGCAGCCGTTACATAATCGATCCACTGGTATTCAAAAACCAATTTCCTGGTATCGATTTGTTTGCGGTTTTGAAAACGCTCTGACGGACGATAGAACATTTCCTCAAGATCTTCGGCACTCTCCTCCCAGTCAACCTCTTCTTCATAATTGATGTAGCGGTTCCCTTCATCATCTTCCATCACATAAGGCTCATCTAAGATGTAGCGGGCCATTGAATCGATCACATAGTAAACGAACTGACGGTACTCATTATTGGTAATTTCCGTGTCGTCCATCCACATGGCATGAACAGTAACCTGCTTATTAGGAGCAATGTAGCTTCTGAAAATGTCCTGGTCACTCTGGCCACTGTGATAAGTTCCGGTTGGAATGTAAACCGTACCATAAGGCTGGGGATGAAACCAGGGTCTTCTTCCCGGAACACCGGTGAGTTCTCCCTGATTGTTGTTTAAACCGCACCCAAAGAAGGTGAATAGCATAAACAGACCAACTATTTTCGATAATTTTCTCATAATCTTTCTATGAACTTTTCGCTCATTCTAACGAACGAACGGCAATTATAATCAGTTTTTCTTAAAGTCCGATATCACTTTCGTAAATATCAAAACGATGCTTTTGTAGTTTTAGTATTGTTTGTGTCAAATTTTCTTAAAGAAATCTCGGCGTTCTGCGAATGAGTTTATCCTTCGGTTCAACCTTTGGATTCACCTGAAAACAATATGCCACCATGATTTCGTGGGTATTGTTACTCACCTGCTGTATTCTGCTCAAAGTTAGGTCATAACTATATCCCACCTGGATTTCATCTTTAACATAACCGAGCATCAAACTCAAAGCATCGGTGTTCGCCCACTGACGATATCCCAATCCCCCGCGAATCGTCTCGGCATACAACACGGTGGCATTCAGGTCTATCTGTGGCCTTGCAGCGATGCTGCTAAAATTATTCGCAAATTTTAGGAGTACTGCAGGTTCGAGAACCCAACCTGGGTTTAATTCCCAATCCATTCCGGCCACCATGTAATAATGGCGCACCATATCGAAGTTGGTGTTGGAGGTATTGCCTGACTGCATCGTGAGGTTGATATCATAGTTTGGCGAGTTCACGTGTGTTACACTCAAACCAGCGTAAAAATTCTCGAACTGTGTTCCAAGTCTTTTTTGGGTGTAGTAAATACCGGCTCCGATGTCTAACTTCATCTGGGTATTTTCTGAAGTCGGAATGTGATTATCTCCTTGATCCAAAGACACGAATCTTGGTTGACTATATCCAAAGTCAGTCCCTCCTACATCCAAACCCACCGAAAGCTTCGCAAAATCTCCTTGGATTGGAATTTGATAATTTGCTTGAGCTCTGAAAGAAGTGGTTTGAAGAAAACCTAGTTTATCGTTCAAAAATGTTAAGCCGACACCTATGCTGCTGCGATTTTTCAATTTGATGGGAGTGCTAATATTGAACGCATAAGTCTCAGGAGCCACATCTTCCACCACTGTTTCAGCCTGATTCGGGTTGGCATTTCCCTGACGTGCAAGGGTTACATCATCAAAATTGAGCCACTGGTAGTGTGCAATGCCGTTGAAACAAATGAAATCCTCCTTTTCTCCCGCTGCAGCCGGGTTGTATGACTGCTTATTGAATTTAAAGTGCGTGTAATACGGGTCCTGCTGAGCGAATGCACCCATGGCAGACAGAACGAGCAGTGACACGGCACTTATTTTGAGAATTGATTTGGAGTAAATGTGATTCATATGTACCTAAGTATCTGACAAAAATAGTAATCCATCTAAATTTTACAACGTTCAGTGCAGCTCTGTGAGTGTGTAAACGTGGGCAAAAAAGCATCAAATCTCAACGGTAAGCCTAAAATTGAGTCTTCTTCCTGTTAGAAAGTTAGGTATACCATAGGTGTTGTTGTTGATATCTTTGATCCACAGATAAGAGACCGTATTGTTCACCTGCAGCAGGTTGAAGATTTCTACGCTGAGCCAAAGTTGGTCGTACCACCTACTTCTATCCTCATCAGAACTGGCCACAATTTTCGAAAATCCGAGATCTACTCTTCGGTAAGGTGGAATGGTAAAGCCCTCTTGGTAACGAACATCTCCGGTAAAATAATAGGGCACACCGCTTCCGAATACCAAGCGAAGGTGCATTTTGTAGTCCGGATTTTTTCTCAGTTCATCTTGAAACAATATGCTGGCATTGACCCTTTGATCCGTTGGACGACGTAAAAAACCACTTTGCTGAAGTTCACCCTGGCTGTTGAGGAAGCGAATGTCTTCATCGGTTTTAAGCAATGACAAACTGAACCATGACTCCAGGCCTTTGATGAATTCACCATTGATTCTAAAATCCATGCCACTGGCATAACCTCTGGAGCTGTTGTCGGCATAATACCTGATGCGCACATTATCAATCACATAGGGAATCAGATAATTCAATTGCTTGTAATACAATTCGCCATAAAACTTAAAAGGTCTGTTCCACCAGCTGAAATTCCAATCGGCACCCAACACATAGTGCAGGGCTCTTTGTGCACGGATGTCTCGATTCAATTCGCCCTGAAGGTTTCGCATTTCACGATAGAAGGGTGGCTGATAGTAATAGCCCCATGCTGCCCGAATGAGAATATCTTTTTTCAAGAGGCTGTCTCCATCTTTTCCATAGCGCATTCGGGTAAGACGATTGTGTTCTTTATTCGGTTCGGCTGAGAACTGGACTCTTGGGCTGATGGTATTCTGGCCATTGAAGCTCCAGTAATGGGTGCGCAAGCCATAGGTTGTTTTTAGGTTGTATGGCTGGCTGAGAAGCTGCGTATTCTGCAGATAGGCCAACCACCTATGTGAATTGATTTGCTGATCTGAACGGATTACATCATCTAAAATGATTTGACCCGGCCTCGTATTTGAGAAACTCGCATTGTATCCTGCAGAATCATTGTATTTCCATTCTCTCAGTCGATCGGTAATGGCTTCATGTCGCCATCCAACGCCCCATCTGATGGTTCCAAAACCTGTACCCATGCGTCCTTTATGATCGAAACTACTCACTTGTGCATTCAGGCTATTGCGTGCATGATGAATAAAATATCCGAAGCCCAGGGTTGATCTGGCTTCTGCAAAATTGTCGGACCCCAGGTTGTTTTCGAGCTCTTCAAGCCGATAAGCACCTTCTACGGTATATTGTTCGGTTTCATTGGTAGAGTAGATGGAAGCAATCCATTTTAGCTCCGTGGATGGATTTGGTTTCCAGCGGAGGTTCAACCCATTGGTAAAAGTGCGGTATTGCATCAACTCCTGACCGGCAAACCCCACATAAAGCCGAAGCGCCTGAACAGCGGTTCCGAAGCGGGTTTCACGGGCTTGCGGAATGAAGAGAAATCTATTTTCAGAAGCAGTGAATAGCCAACCCAGATCCCAGCTTTTACTCATTTCCCAACGCAGGTAGGATTGCACATCGTAAAAACGCGGTTTATAATCGCCCTGTACGTCCAATGAATTGAGCACATATTGATTGGTAAAATAACGCGCCCCTATGAGGTAGCTGAAGCGTTCGCCTATTTTTCCTTCTGTTGAGAGGTTGGTCCCCATGAAATCGAATCGCAAGGTGTTTTTATTCTCATCCGGCTCTTTGTAAGTGATATCCAAAACCGATGAAAGCTTATCTCCGTATTGGGCTTCAAATCCACCGGCTGAAAAACTGATATTTTCAACCAGGTCGGGATTCACGAAACTCAAACCTTCCTGTTGGCCACTTCGTACGAGAAATGGCCTGTAAACTTCAATGTCATTTACATATACGAGGTTCTCATCGAAATTTCCTCCACGCACGTTGTATGCAGAACTCAATTCGTTGGAGACGGAAACTCCGGGCAAAGTTTTAATGAATTGCTCAATACCCGGATTGGTATTGGGAAAACGCTGAAGTATTTTAGGATCAAGATGCAGCGTGCCTGGATTGCTTCGTCCCCGATCCTGCTTGACCGTTGCTTCTTTAAGGTTCACCTGCACATCCAACTGAACATCTATTCGATAGCGGATGCCCGACTCCAGAAAGGGCAATCGTTTTACCACAGAAAGCCCGGCGTAAGAATACACCATGGTTTTAATATTTGCACTCAAAGGCAATTTGATCTGGTAGCGGCCGTCTTCATTGCTTTCGGTATAAAAGCGATTGTCCGTACTGAGCACCGCTACTGATTTGAGGGGCGCTCCCTCCCCATCATAGACAAACCCGAAGATCACAGCATCCTGAGCATTGGCCGCGAGATAAAAACAAAGTGCTAGGTAAAGTGCAACAAATCTCAATGGACTTTCAACGTTGGAGTGGAACGTTTTATTTCCTCAATTCTGAGATGGTCTGCGATGGTTGCTCCGATGCGAAAACAGCATTTCCAGCCACCAGAACATTCGCCCCTGCTTCAACCAAAGAATGAGCATTGGCAACATTCACCCCACCATCCACTTCAATTAACAAATCCGGGCGTATTTCTTCGGCCATTTGTTTAAGCTCTTCTAGCTTGGAGTAGGTCTGATTGATGAATTTCTGACCACCGAAGCCGGGGTTCACACTCATGACCAGCACGAGATCGGTCATGTACAGAATATCTTTCAGCAAATGAACCGGGGTATGAGGATTGAGCGCCACCCCCGCTTTCATCCCTGCTTTACGAATGGCATCGAGGGTACGGTGCAAGTGCGTACTTGCTTCATAGTGCACCGTGAGCACATCTGCACCCGCTTCAGCAAATGCATCTACATAGCGCTCGGGTTGAACAATCATGAGATGAACATCCAGCGGTTTTTTGGCTTGTTGCTTTAAAATTTTCATCACTGGAAATCCGAATGAAATGTTGGGCACAAATACCCCATCCATCACATCCACATGAAACCAATCGGCTTCACTTTCATTGATCATTTCTATATCTCTGGAGAGCTGACCAAAATTGGCAGACAGGATAGAGGGTGCGATAAGGGGTTTATTCATAGTTTTATCGGATCAATACATCTTTAATGCGCTGACTGCCCAAATGTTTATTCACTTTCTCAATGATAAGGTTGCGGTGGTACTTCAATTCATTTCGCAGAGCGGGCGACTCCACATAGATCATCAAGGTTTCTCCATTGATTTTAACCGAACGTGTGTGTCGAGCAATGAGTTCACCGGCAATTTCTTTCCAAGAACCTGCTAAGTTCACCTCTTCCAATTTGGCATCGAGGCGGTATGCCTCCACCATATCTTTTAATAGATCGCCTATGGGTTTACTCTCGTCGCTCATTTAGCTATTCGCCTTCAAACTTAAAGAATTTTTTCTCCTCCTCTACGCCATTGAGCAGCTGTTTAACCCTTTCTTCGCTCGTATCGGTAATGAAAATTTGTCCGAACCCCCTATCGGCAATTTGCTTCATGAGTCGACGACTTCTTTGTTCATCAATTTTTTCTGAAATATCATCCAATAACAAGAGAGGAAAAGTGTTGAGTTTTTCTTGAAACCATCGATATTGAGCGAGTTTTACCGCTATGAGCATGGATTTGAGCTGGCCTTGGGAAGCATATTTCTTTAATGGAAAATTTTTGATGAAGAATGAAAGGTCATCCTTGTGCACGCCCGAAGTACTTCTACCCAAAACAAGGTCCTTCTTCCGGGCTTGTAATTGAAGCTCGATCCATTGTTTTTCATGCAATTCACTGTCGTACTTGAGTTCAGTTATTTCTGCCTCCTCAGTCAATTCTCCATACAATTGAACTACCCGCTTACTAAAATCTGTGATGAACAAGTTGCGTTTTTCATAAATGTCCTTGGCCGGCACTTGCATTTGTTCGTCGAAACTGAGCAAAAGCTGATCATCGATAAGGTGGTCTGCTGCAGCTTTTTTCAAAAGTGCGTTTCGTTGATCGAGCAATCGATTATAAGAAGTAAGCTGTTTTAAATAAAATGGATCTACTGATGAAATGGATTCATCCATCAATTTCCTTCGGGCATCGCTTCCTTCCAACAGCAGAGAAATATCGAAAGGGGTGATCATAACTGCCGGGCATTTACCCAATAGTCCTGATCTGCTTAAAGGTGTAGAGTTCCATCGTATTTGTCTCCGTTTACCAATTTCAGATGCGATGGATATTCGATCTGTGGTTGAATTCTGATCATCCACAAAGTCACCTTCGATTCGGTAATACCGGCTTCCTTCCATCATGAGTTGGGCATCGGTTGCATGAAAAAAACTTCTGCCATGACACAACATAAAGACAGCATCAAGCAAATTGGTTTTACCCACGCCGTTTGCCCCAGTGAGCACGTTGATTGCACGACAGAAACGATGCTCAGTTTGAACATGGTTTCGAAAAGAATGCAAGTGTAATTCTGTAAGATACAATTAAAGGAGGGGGTTTATTATTTTTGCGACCTGATTCTGAAAAAAGCGATGGCAAAAATAAAATTCACCAAAGAAACCTATTTAAACTGGTTCGAAATGATGATGCTCATTCGACGGTTTGAAGAAAAAGCTGCTCAACTTTACGGACAGCAGAAAATAAGGGGGTTCTGTCACCTCTACATCGGGCAGGAAGCAGTAATTGCAGGTTCTATGTCGGCCATTACAAAAGATGACAAGCTGATCACGGCCTATCGAGATCATGGTCATGCCTTGGCTGTTGGGCTCAGTCCGGAGAGTGTGATGGCGGAATTGTACGGAAAGGCCACCGGTTGCACCAAAGGAAAAGGTGGAAGCATGCACATGTTTTCGAAGGAGCATAACTTCTTTGGAGGTCACGGTATTGTGGGAGGCCAAATTCCCTTAGGAGCCGGCATTGCTTTGGCTGATCAGTACAGGGGAAATAAAAATGTTACGCTATGTTACATGGGTGATGGAGCTGTGCGACAGGGCGCACTTCATGAAGCATTCAACATGGCAATGCTTTGGAAACTTCCGGTTATTTTCATCATCGAAAATAACAATTATGCCATGGGTACTTCCGTAGAACGTACCACGAATGTGATGGATTTGGTTAAAATAGGATGTTCCTATGAAATGCCTTCGTTCCAAGTGAATGGCATGCGATGTGAAGATGTGCATCAATCCATTGCAGATGCTGCAGAAAGAGCTCGCAAAGGCGAAGGCCCAACCTTGTTGGAGCTTAAAACATATCGCTACCGAGGTCACTCGATGTCAGATCCGGCGAAATACCGAAGCAAAGAGGAAGTTGAAACCTATAAGTCGCAAGATCCTGTAGAAGTTGTTCGTCAAACCATTTTGGACAAAAAGTACGCCTCCGCAGAGGAACTTGATGCCATTGAAGCAAGCATCGAAGAAAAGGTTCAAGCCTCGGTTGAGTTCGCAGAAGAATCGCCTTGGCCCGATGCTTCTGAGCTTTACACCGACGTATATGCCGAGGACTATCCCTATATCATTGAATAACAAAATCGTATTATTGCAAAATTTTTAGAATGAGTACCGAAGAAAATAAGAGTTGGATCGCCAGTCTGGAACAGTATTATCTGGACTATAAAAAGCAAATCAACATTGCATCTGCAGTTGTTGTGGTGTTGCTCGGAGCTTACATTGCTTACAATAAGTACTGGCAACCCAAACAAGAAAATGAAGCCCAGGCCCAATTATTTGTTGCACAGCGTTATTTTTCAAAAGACTCGATGGACAGAGCCCTCAATGGAGATGGAAATTATCCGGGAATGATTGATATTGCCGATGATTATCCAAGCACCAAGGCAGGTAATTTGGCTGCATATTACGCAGGTCGTATTTACCTTGATAAAGGGGAGTTTGACAATGCCGTTGAATTCCTGAAAAAAGCTGATTTCAATGATGAAGTTATGTCTGCCATGTCAAAAGGCTTGCTCGCGGACTGCTACATGGAACTCGGTGAAACAGAAAAAGCGGCAGACTTATATCTCAAAGCAGGAAAAATGCGCGACAATGAATTCAGCGCTCCCAACAACCTGAAAAAAGCTGGAATGGCTTACGAGCTGTCAGGAGATTTTAAAAGTGCCATCACGGCATACGAGCTTATCCTTGAAAATTATAAGGAGTCTCCTCAGGGATACAATATCCGCAAATACATTGCCCGCTGCCAGGCAAAGACCCAGAACTGATATCAGTTCATAGCATTCATGGCCACGAGCAATCGCAATCTTGAAATGTTCAGCAATCATCTTCCCGATGCTTCGTCATATGGCATTGGTGTGGTTTGTGCGGAATGGAATGCTGAAGTTACCGATAGACTATTGGCCGGAGCATTAGATGCCCTCAAGGCCATGGGATGTTCAAAAGTTGATTTAAAGCGGGTGCCTGGCACTTTTGAGTTGCCATTGGGTGCAGCTTATTTAGCTGATAATAAGGAGATCGATGCCATACTCACGCTAGGTTGTGTGGTGCAGGGAGAGACCCGGCACTTCGACTTTATTTGTGATGCTGCAGCGAATGGTGTGATGCAACTATCGCTGACCTCCAGAAAACCTGTGATTTTTGGGGTTCTGACCACTGACAATCAACAACAGGCCCTTGACCGCGCCGGCGGTGTGCATGGGAACAAAGGGTATGAAGCAGCTGTTACTGCGGTGAAAATGCTCGAAACCTTTAGAACAAACCGTTAATTTCACTTTCTACCTTGGCAATGATCTTGCCTAAGTCTTCAGGTTTTGAATCAAAATCCAGATCATCCGTTTCTATGATGAGTAGTTTCCCCTCTTTGTAGGTAGAAATCCATGCCTCGTAGCGCTCATTCAATCTTTTCAGATAATCGAGACGAATGGAATCTTCATATTCACGACCTCTCTTCTGAATTTGGCTTACGAGGGTAGGGATACCAGCCCTGAGATAAATCAATAAATCAGGTGCAGGGCAAAGGCTTCGGATTGAAGAAAAAAGGCTTTGGTACGTATCGAAATCACGTGTAGACATGAGCCCCATGGCGTGGAGGTTTGGCGCGAAAATGTATGCGTCTTCGTAGATGGTTCGATCCTGAATTACTTCTTTCCCTGAGCGCTGAATGTCCAAAATTGAATTGAAACGCGTGTTCAGAAAATAGATCTGAAGATTGAACGCCCAACGGTGCATATCATCATAGAAATCGTTGATATACGGGTTGTTCTCCATGCTTTCATAATGGGGTTCCCAACCGTAGTGTTTGGCCAGCATAGAAGTAAGAGTGGTTTTTCCTGAACCGATGTTTCCTGCAACAGCTATATGCATGGGTTAAATGGTGCTTAAGTGAGGGTCAAAAGTATCAATAAAATTTGCGAAAGCCAATGGCCTGACGAACCTCAGTAAGGGTTTTAGCAGAACTTTCGCGCGCTTTCTCAGCACCAATTGCTGCAGCCTTGGCCAAAAGGGCATGATCTTGCCTTATGTCTTCAATTTTACTTCGAATGGGAGCAACGAATGTCTCCACATCTTCGGCCAATTGTTTCTTCATATCTCCGTAGCGAATGCTGCAATTGTTCCATGCATCTTCAAAATGGGCAATGGTATCCGGAGCGCTTACCAGGGCCATCAGATCAAAAAGATTTTGAATCACCTCTGGTTTGGCTGAATTCATGCTTGTAGGGCCTGTATCAGTTACTGCACGCATAATTTTTTTGCGATTTATTTCAGGTGAATCAGCCAGAAAAATGGCATCATGATCACCACCGCTCTTGCTCATTTTACCTTGGCCTGTTAAACCCGGCACTTTTACCAGTTTACCACTGTAACTAAAGGCTTGTGGCTCGGGGAAGATGTTGGTGTTATACAATCGGTTGAAACGGTTTCCAAACTGACGGGTCATTTCAAGATGTTGTTCCTGATCCTTGCCCACTGGAACAAGGTCGGCCTTGTGTATGAGTATATCCACTGCCATTAAAACGGGATAGGTGAGCAAGCCCGCATTCACATTATCAGGCTGGGTACGAACCTTATCCTTAAAGGATGCAGAGCGCTCCAATTCGCCCAAATAGGCGTTCATATTGAAATAGGTATAAAGCTCATAAATTTCAGGGATATCGCTCTGAATGAACAATGCACATTTATCCAGATCAAGCCCCATGGCCAGGTATTCGGCAAGCACCTGGGTAACATTGGCATGCAAATCTTCAGGGGTGGGGTGTGTGGTAAGCGAATGGATATCTGCGATAAAAAAATAGCAGTTGTACTCCTCTTGCATGCGGAGGAAGTTCTGTACGGCCCCAAAATAGTTGCCCAAATGAAGCTTGCCCGTTGGCCTGATGCCGCTGACTACCGTTTTTAACATGGATGCAAACTTATTGATTTGAGACCGTAAAGTGTAGCCCTAATATCAAAACTGAAAATGGATTGGCATCACTATGCAAATTTTCAAGCCATCAGTGCAGTTTGTTTTTGCAAGAGTTCGGAATAATAGCCTCCATTCAGTGACAATTCTTCATGTGTTCCTCTCTCCACAATCTCACCTTTGCGCATCACCAAAATTTGATCGGCATGGCGCACCGTGCTCAATCGATGAGCAATGACAATGGAAGTACGGCCTTGTAGAAGCTTCTCCACCGCTTGTTGGAGCAACTTTTCCGTTTCACTATCCACAGAGGAGGTGGCTTCATCAAGAATCAATATGGCCGGATCAAAAGCCAAAGCACGGGCAAAACTGATCATCTGTCTTTGGCCGACCGACAAACTGTTGCCGCGTTCCATCACCTTGTAGTCATAACCACCGGGCAGAGATTCCAGCAAAGGTCCCGCTCCGATGCTTTGAATGGCCTGGCGCATTTTTTCTTCGCTTACGTGTTCTGAAAGTCGGATGTTGTCGCGCACCGAACCCGAGAACAAAAACACATCCTGAAGCACCACCGCAATTTGTTCTCTCAGTGCGTGCAAATCGAAGCGAGTTAAAGGAATGCCATCAATACGAATTTCACCTTTTTGAATCTCATAAAATCGGCTGATCAAATTGATGATGGATGATTTTCCTGCACCTGTTTCTCCTACGATGGCAAGCATTTGCCCCTTTTTCAGTTCAAAACTGATGTTCTTGAGAACATATTCTTGATCATTGTAAGCAAACCAAACCTTATCGAATTCAACTTTTCCCTGAATTTTGTGTGCTTCTCCTTCTTCTTTTTCCAACCATTGTACATCATCCAGCAATTCGAAAATCCGTTCTGACGCAACCATGCCCATCTGCATGGTGTTGAATCGATCGGCTATCATTCTGATGGGTCTGAAAAACATATTGATGTAGAGGATAAATGAGATGATTACACCTGGGCTAAAACCACCTGTGAGGGCCCCTTTACTCCCCCACCACACCAACAAACCAATGCTGCTGGCGGTGATGATCTCAACCACCGGAAAAAAAACGGCATAGTGAAAAATGGACTCTTTGTTCGCTTCTAAATGGGCCTTGTTAATTGCTTTGAATTTTTGGAGTTCGTCTGCTTCGCGATTGAACATTTGCACCACCCTCATACCACTGATGCGTTCTTGAACAAATGCATTTAATTTGGCCACTGCAGTTCTTACTTTTTGGAATGAGCGTTTGATGCCTTTCCTGAAAATATTGGATGCCACCACCAACAAAGGCATTACAGAAAGGCTGATGAGGGTGAGTTTCCAATCGGTGAACAACATTACCCCTAAGATGAATATTAGCTGAAGTAAATCGCCAGCAATGATGATCAAACCTTGAGAAAATATTTCAGATACCGTTTCAATATCATTCACAGAGCGCGTAACCAGGGTTCCCACCTGACTTCTATCGATGTATTTCAGCTTCAGGCGACTGATGTGTCTAAAAACCCGAACTCGCAAATCACGTATCACCAACTGGCCCAGTGCATTGGTTTGATAAGTGTGAAAAAACTTGATTGATGTTTCAAGTATAAGCAGGGCAAAAATGACACCCACCAAGGTGTACAGCCCCTGCAAATCTCCGTTGCTTATTTCTTGATCCACTGTTCTTTGAATGAGCCAGGGCCTTACAGGACTCAATGCAGCGATGAAGAGGGTCAAAAGAATTGAGCTCCAATAAACAATAGGATAAGGACCAGCCAATCGCATGATGCGCCGGATGAGTCGAATGTCCATGACATCGCCACTACGGCTCTTTATTTTTTCTCCTTCTATATCCGCCATTTTTCCCCGTTGTATTTTACCTCATACAGGTACAGCCCTTGGGCCGGTACAGATGTACCTGCTTCCGATCTGTTTCCGGATTTAATTACTTTATCCAAATCTTTCAGACTCAATTTACCATTTCCCACTTCCAGCAATGTTCCGACTATTGCCCGAACCATATTTCGCAAAAAGCGGTCTGCGGTTATATGAAAACTCAAGCGGTGCCCACTTTGTTTCCAATATGCCTCGTCTATTCTGCAATTATTTGTTCTGTTATCGGAATGGCTTTTACAAAACGCTCCAAAATCGGTGTAGGTCATTAACTGACGAGCAGCACTTTGCATCAGTTGAACATCTGGCAGCTTATTCACAAATACACTCGCATCCTTAAGAAAAGGGTCTTTGCGAAAGTGCAGATGGTACACATACGAGCGGGACAACGCATCAAAACGGGCATGAAAATCGTCTTGTACCTGAAAAAAGTCGAGTACTGCTATGTCTTCATGTACAATGGCGTTCAATTTGTAAATCACCTCCTGTTCATCCAAGAGAAGCTCCGGAAGGTCAAAATGAAGGATATAGTCGCTGGCATGCACACCGGTATCAGTTCTTCCACAACCAACCACTTCTATGGGAGCTTTAAAAAGGGTGGTGAGCGCACTTTCAACGGCCTCCTGCACACCCAATGCATTGGGTTGTTTTTGCCATCCGTGAAAGCAAGTGCCCTTGTATGCTATGCGCAGAACGAACCTCAAAGATTCTCGTAGATAACTGCTTTTCCCTGTCCTACGCCTATGCACATGGTGGCAAGTCCGTAACGCAATCCGCGCTTGGCCATTTCATGCAATAGGGTTGTACTTATTCTGGCACCACTGGCTCCAAGGGGGTGTCCAATGGCGATGGATCCACCATTCACATTTACTTTTTCCGGGTCGAGCTCGAGATCGCGCATACAGGCGATGCTTTGCGCGGCAAAGGCTTCATTTAATTCTATTAAATCGAGCTGACCGATGTTCAGGCCTGCTCTTTTCAGTGCTTTTTGGGTTGCGGGCACCGGCCCAATCCCCATAATTTCAGGGGGCACACCCGCAGCGGCTGCACTTACCACTCGTGCCATCGGCTTTAAGTTGAATGTTTTTAGCGCTTCTTCAGAAACCACCAGAAGAGCAGAAGCACCATCATTGATTCCACTTGAATTTCCGGCAGTTACTGTGCCTCCATCGCGAAACGCAGGGCGCAAAGTTGAAAGCACTTCAACGGAACTCAATCGCGGATGTTCATCCTTATCGAAAATCATCGCATCTTGTTTTCTTCTTGGAATGGATACAGCCTCGATTTCGTTCGCAAATTTACCCGCCTGATGTGCCGCTGCATATTTGCTTTGAGAGCCATGCGCAAACTCATCTTGTTCAATCCTTGTGATGTTGTATTTCTCCGCCACGTTTTCAGCCGTTTCTCCCATGGACCAAGGGTGATACATGCCTGCCAGGGTCGGATTGGTAAATCTCCATCCGATGGAAGTATCATAAATTTCAACAGAGCGACCAAAAGCAGCTTCAGACTTGGCCATTACAAAAGGAGCGCGGGTCATGCTTTCAACACCTCCTGCGATGTACACGTCTCCTTCTCCAGACCAAATTCCTCTTGCTGCATCTGCGATTGACTGCAGGCCACTTGCACACAATCGATTTACCGTAACACCCGACACACTCACGGGCAAACCTGCCATAAGCAGTGCCATGCGCGCCACATTTCGATTGTCTTCACCGGCCTGGTTTGCTGCTCCGAAAATCACATCCTCCACACTTGCCGGATCTACGTTCGGATTTCTGTCCAATAATTTTCTGATGACATGGGCGGCGAGATCATCGGGGCGAACTGTTGAAAGAGAGCCTCCAAATTTTCCTACCGCTGTTCTTAATGCGTCTACTATGTATGCTTGTTTCATGTGCTAATGTTCATTTTTTCTTCTTTGCCACTCTGCTGTGAGCAATTTCAATTCCCGCCCCATCTGACCAGCTACGGAGGTATTTTCCTCTGCGCGCCTCGACAAATAGGGCATCACTGCGTCTACGGGGCCATATGGAAGATATTTGGCTACGTTGAAACCGGATGCCGCCAGGTTGAAGCTGATATGATCACTCATGCCGTACAGTTGGGCGAACCAAAAACGCTCATCTGACGGCTGGATTCCGTTGTCCAGCATCATTTCACTGAGGATGGCATTGCTCTCTTCATTGTGTGTACCAGCACATACACTTACGCGCTCTCGACGTTCAAAACACAGGCGGAGGGCTTCATTATAATCTCTGTCGCTCGCAGTTTTATCCGGCTGTATCGGTGATGGATAACCTTTTTCTTTTGCACGATCCCGCTCTTTCTCCATATACGCGCCTCTCACCAACTTAAAACCGCAGAAATAGGAGTTTTCTCCTGCTGCAGCAATGGCTTTCCTCAAATAAGCCAGGCGATCGTGGCGATACATCTGCAGGGTATTATAAACCCATGCTTTTTCAGTGTTATAGCGTTCCATCATTTCCTCTACCAAACGGTCTATGGGTTCTTGAATCCAACTCTCTTCAGCATCTACAAACAACCGCACCTTTCGAGCTGCGGCTTCACGGCACAGGCTTTCAAAACGCTCTTTTCCATTTTGCCATTCTGTTACTTCATCAGAACTGAGGTTTTGCCCGGATTGTATCTTCTCCAATAGGCCAAATCGAATAATCCCGGTGGTTTTGAATACAGCAAACGGATAGTAATCTGAATCACCAGCTTTGAAAATGGTGTTGCGTATTTCATCGCGATTCGCATCGAACAGCGACTCTTCATCCACGCCTTCAACCGAATAATCCAGAATGGACTTTACCCCCAGAGCATTCATTTTACGGGCGGTGGCATCGCACTCATTCATGTCCTCTCCTCCGCAGAAATGATTGAACACCCATTTGCGAACCAGATTCCTGATTGGCAAATGCATGCGCAGTGCCCACACGGTTAATTTTGGGCCCCACTTTACAAGCAAGGGATAATTAAACAAGCGAAAAAGCCGAATAGCCCCCCTTAATTCTTGGTCAGTTTTATAGGCAAACGCCTGTTGCGTATTGGAAAAATCAGGTATTGTTCCCACCTCTAAATATTGATGTGGGCAAATGTACTAAGAAGCAATCAGGAAACACTTCCCATCCACTTCCGTTTAGAACGCCGGTCAATACTTCTTACCGAATTTTTGCGTGTAGCTGATGGCGGGTAATACAAAACGAGGAAAATCGGGGCCACCCCAAAATGTGGTCCATGGGTTTTGCTGATATTTTGGAGCAAGGGGTTCGATCTCCTGGAAAAGGTAGAACAAGCCAAATTGCCAGCTGCGAACACCATAGTTCTTGTTCACAAATCGGAAACCACTAAAACCAAGGAGAACATTGTTATTGACTTGCACATTCTTGTAGAAATTTTGGTCTCTGTGATAAACCTCATAGGTATAACGGGCCGGTACAAAATAATTTTCAGTAATGAAGTGGATGTAGTCTGAAATCTGAACATTGGCACTCAAATTGGCAATGGGCTTACTGAAGGTATTGAAATCGGCAGTATTGGGATCGCCACGGCCATACAGGTGTCCGCCACCAATGCTGAAATTTTTTCTTGTCGTTCCGCGGGTGTAGGTTACGTATGCCAAATTGCCCCAAGCCCGAATGCTCCACGTACCCAGGATGAGCATATCGCCAACAGCGAGATGGTTTTGCTCGTCAAAGCTGTAACCAAATTTGGGCGTTACATAAAATGGAATCGTGGTGATGGTGGTTCCCATGCCCACGCTAAATTGATCATCAATGCCATACTGAACATCATGTATCCCAAAAAAGATGGTATTGTAATACAGTTCACCTTTTTTTAGATTGAATGCAGAAGG
>CAZYJD010000040.1:0-18566 GCA_964647785.1 uncultured Chitinophagaceae bacterium | reverse complement strand
GCACGGATTGCAAATCCGCACTAAGTTGGAAGTTGGTTTGTTGTTCAATAAAAGCTCGGATTACAAAATTGAGCCAAGTGGATACTCGTTTATCAAAAAATACAATAACGATCTGAAGTGAATAACGGTTGAATAGTCATAGATTTCGCCTCATTCAAAAAATAACAACAAGATGAGAAAATTCACACTTAGGGCATTGGGGTTAATGGCCCTATTCACCCTCACACTCAGCAATGCATCCGCACAATCCAGTTCCATCGATATTGAATATAACAGCAATGCCGAACTACTGATTAACGGTCATTTGATTAGCAGTAAAACCAGCATTGAGGAAGCGATGGAAATCATGGGGGAAGTAAGTAGGATGGTTGAAAGCAGTAATGCAGAGAAGAGCTATTTCTATGATGAAATAGGAGTAGTTTTGGCTACCAAAGATGGCGTTGTCAGAGGTGTTGGAATCAACTTTAACTGGGATGGTGACAATAATTTTCCGGAGACGAGCTTTACTGGTGATTTAATTCTTGGTGACACTGAAATCAATAAGGAAACAAAAAGTGCCACAATTGCGGCCATTCGCACCATTGAATTCATTTGCCCTTTTCCATTGATGTGCGCATCAAAAGATCGCTCAGCCTCGGTTAATTGTACCATAGCTTTCAAGGAAACTAAAATTACACAAGTTGTATTCACTTTGAAGTAGCAACGAAGTTGACTTCACTCACTTCTGATGCTCCTTATGAACTTGCATTTGTTTTGAGTAAAAGCACGGTTTACAAATCCGGGCTAAGGTTTTTATGGCAGCATTGCTAACGCACCAAGAAAAAAGAGGAATAGTATTGATGGTCTGAGGCTAAAACTTGAATTGAGTAAAGCCCAGGGGTAAAGTCTTTCGCGTTTAAAACAATAAGATCTTGGTTGTATGGGGCATCGTAGACAACCTCACCTAGCAAATTGCTTATGGTTAAATGATTGATTAACAAAGGGCCAGAGATATAAAAGGCATGGGTAGCCGGATTGGGGTGTATGCGAAATTTTATTTTGTCTTTCTCAAACTGTATTCCGGCGATTTGTACTTCCAGGCAATCGGAGGTATCCGCACAGCTTTCGTTAAAAACTTCCAACGCATAACTGCCATTGCTAAGCACGGTGTAAGTGGCTCCATTTTCACCATCTATGGGAATAAAACCGAACGACTCACATCGCCCCCATTGAAAAGTTCCACTCGAATTAAGTGCTTTTAGCATATTACCCTCTTGTTCTATCTCTGCTTTGGTTCTTTGAACTTTTAAAACCAGCTGAACAATGGAGTCGCAACCGCTCGCTGCTCCCCCTTTTATGGCGTAGAACTCGCTGCTGGTATTTTCTTCATAAGTCTTACCATCAATCCATTGAAAAGTGCCACAACTAAACTGACTATCAATGCCATTTGTGGATTGATTTATTGTTAGATTTAAGTATAAAATACTATCGCAACCATTTTCGGCAGCGTTCGGCATTCGGAAGGTGAATGTATCCGCTGAACTGGTGTATAATGCATCATTCACCCAGCGAAAACTGTCGCATGTGGTAATGGTATCATATCTTACTGCCGGCTCAAGAATGGTCAAATGCAAATACAAAATGCTGTCACAACCATTTTCGGCAGCGCTCGGCATTCGGTAGGTTAATACATCTAATGAACTGGTGTATAATACATCATTCACCCATCGAAAACTGTCGCATGTGGTAATGGTATCATATCTTACTGCAGGCTCAAGAATGGTCAAATGCAAATACAAAATGCTGTCACAACCATTTTTGGCAGCGCTCGGCATTCGGTAGGTTAATACATCTGCTGAGTTGGTGTATAATACATCATTCACCCATCGAAAACTGTCGCATGTGGTAATGGTATCATATTTTACTGCCGGCTCAAGAATGGTCAAATGCAATTGAATCATGCTATCGCAACCGTTGGCAGCTGCTCCGCGATGAATTTTGATTGCCGAATCTGTTGAATTATAATAGGTGATCGAATCTATCCAAGTATAGCTTTCGCATGCAACAATGGTGTCATGGCCCCAAGCATTCGCTTCAAGTCTTAAGTTTAAAATAACCAGGCTATCGTTTCCGTTTCGATCTCCGTTTTTAATGCAATGGTATGCCGTTGAGGTTGACTGTGAATAAATCAAGCTATCAATCCATAAAAATGACCCGCAAGCTTTTTGGTTATCAATTCCAAAAGAACCATAGTAAGCGTTTTTTACATCGCAAGTTTGATAATTTTCCATGGCCTGGCTTGTTGATTCATAACACAGGGTGGAATAGCCAAAGCTATCTTCGGCAGCAATTTGGCTGCGATTAAATCCTAAAATCTTCAGGTAAAATTTATATAGCTCTGATCGAAGCTGCACTTTTTGGGTAAATGAAGAACTTGAATTACTGCGACACTCCAAACCACCATTGATTATATTGTTGGTATGTGCAAAACCTTTGTTGTACATTTTGGCCGACTGGTAAGTGCTGTCATTCTTCCATTGATCATGCATCACTTGGTGGCAAGAGGGTTTTGGACATTGTGGCATCATCCAAAACCAAATGGCACTTTTAAAGGCCAAAACTCCACTTTCCTGAATGGAATCGGGATAATTTAAAAGGATGTTTTTGTTGTTGTAAATAAATTTACTGAACTGACCATAGTTGTAGTTCCATGACAGCTGTATGGGTCCACGGCCGTAATAACCGACGGCAGGATTAGGCGGATATTCTTGGTGTGCCTGAGAATAAACACCTGCGGAGTTGCTGCTGTTATAGCCCACTTCATGCACAAAATAAAGACCCCATTTTGCATAATCGCCGGCACTACCACCTCCTACCGGCAGCTGCCAACCTCCTGTTGTCTCTTTTGATATGTTGGCCAAAAATGCCGCCAGTTCCCGTTTGTTGTTGTGATTCGAAGCTTCATTGAGAAAAGTAGCAAAATCAACAATACTTATATTTTCGGATATCCTACTGCGATACCAGGCACTGTCAACATTAGAATAGGTATAGGTCTGAAGGGTAGACTTACGGGTAATGGTGATCAATTCGCCCCAAAGTGATTTTTTACGGCGTATGACCACAAAATAATCCGACATATCTTCCAAGGCCCTTTCAAGGTTTTTGTAGGAAAAGAAGTCAGTTTGATAGCCTTGCGGATGTACACCAAAAGTGCCTGCCCGATTTGGAAACAACGAGTCCCATTGGGATTTAGATACCAATTGATTAAAAGCATTGGTTTGCTGCGCCTTCAGAGAAGGAAAGATGAGAAGAATCGAAGAGAGAATGCAGAAATACTTGGTAAAGCAATACATTTCCAGGGTCATTTATTGAGCGCAAAATCGTCTATTTTTTGTAGTAATTTTAAGTCTACTATGGAAAAAAGATTGGGCTTTTGATGAAGGGGGTATGGGGAATGATAGCATAATAGCACGGATTGCAGTAATAAAAGCACGGATTGCAAATCCGCACGAGGTTCGACACGATTAAAAAGAGTAATAGCGCGGATTGCAAATCCGCGCTTAGCTGAATTCAAAAGCGCAAATAACAGCACGGATTACAAATCCGCGCTAGGTTGGTTGCAAATCCGCGCTAAGATGAAAGTTGGAAGCGTCACTTTTTGGCGCAGAGCGCCATTTTTTTTGCAGTCTAATTTTTTGAATTCCTTATGACCAAAACCGCTTCAGAATATTTTATAACATGGCTTGATAGGGCTCATCGTCTTCATAGCATTTCTTGGATTGCTTTCATTGCTTTAGTTCAGAACTGGCCTCTACTATACAACCCAACAGCAACCAAATAAAATGTTAAAAGTCATCAATCCTAATCGCAATAGCATCTTGAAAGGGGAGCATGGAGAGGCTCTTCTCGCGAAGGTTAAAGAAATGAATCAAGCGTTTATTCACTCCCTTCTTCGGGATACGGAAGGCATTGTTTCCTTTCATCATCGGGTTCAGGAAATGCATCCATATATGTTTATGCGAGAACAAATGCCTCATCACCCACATGCATACCTGATAGGCACCATGCCTCCATCTTCCTATTTAAGAAATCTGCCCCTGCCCCATTTAGGTATGGGGCCTATTGGCAACCTTCCTTTTAAGGTTAACGGAGAGGAAGTGTCAGAACAGCCAAGCATTGATTTTTACCATGGCAATGAATGTGCACTTTGGCATCATCTAGGCATCGAACCAATGTCAGAAAATGATGTATTAAAGTTTCTGATGCGGCATGACTTGGTCTATGCCGATATTGTTCAAAGCTGTAGCAGAAATCGAGGTATCAATGATGCCTCCGACGGCGGTTTAAAAGAAATTGTGCCTAATGTTGAGTTGCTCAAAGAAATTTTAAGTCTCCATGGAAGACCACCCGTACTATGGTTCACCAGTTCTTCAGTATATAACAGCAGAGGAATTGAACTAAATCGCAAGGGATTTGTAAAAACGGAGGGCGGACAAGCCTACAACCTTTTCCTGAGGAGCATGCAAATGCTCGATGTAAAAATTGAGCTTTCTTTCATGAATAACCATATGATCAAAATCCATCCTCACGCTATCGAATCAATGATGCAAGAACCCAACCACCGTTGGTTGGAACTTCATCGCAAGAATCATGCGCTGCTGGAAGATTGTAACTACCAATATCAGCACTGGATTCGTCTCAATGATAAAATTTATACGGTCCTTACAGGTCCCAGTCCTTCCGGCCAAGCCAATCGTGCTTTGGGGCGAAATCTATTGTATCAACATTGGATGAAAAACGGGCATTTGAACTCACTTAGTCCGAGCACTGCTTATAAGAAGTCGGTTTATAAGCTATTCATGGAGTATATAGGGGCCTATGACAAGCATTAGGCAGGAAAGGAAATAGCACGGATTGCAAATCCGCGCTAAGTTGGGAGATAGTACGGTAGCACTGCTAACTCCGCGCTTAGCTAAGGCTACACATTTTTATGTGCCTTTAACGCTGGTTCAAAAATTTCTTTGATGTATGTATCTCGCATTTGTTCCGGTTCAACGATTACCACCTTCGGTGCCCAAGATAGAATATTGCGCTGCAACTGCATGTTTGGCACAAGAAATAGACTAAAGCGCACTTTTCCATCCATTTCAGACTCTTTCTGCTGACTGATATGCCATGGGTCACTTTCAATCCAATTCCAGCTCTCCGCATCAACCTCCAACAAAATTCGTTGAGGCACGTTGGTTTTTTCTTTTCCCACCCCCATTCTCAGGCTAAAATGGTTGTCAATAAACTCCTGATCAGGTGGCTGAAAACGATCAATGCCTTTTTCAAGAGAGTTGATTCGATCGAGCCCATACATCCGCAGCATGCGCTGATCTGAGTCATGCTTCATGCCCACCACATACCAACGTCCATCATTCTCCCTTAATTGATAGGGATCAAGCAACACTTCATAGGATTGCCGTTGTTGGTATTTGGTATAATTGAAACGCACGGTTCTTTTTTCGATACATGCCGACAAAATATCAGGCAAATACTCTTGCCCACGGAAGCTGCTTTTTGACAATTGCACGTATTTTTTCATCTCCTTCAAGTCATTCAACTGATCCGTAAGATGCCCCACCGTGTTCATTAACTGAATCATTTCACCGATGTCTGCGTTTTCATCTTCCTCCAGGATGTATCCTCGACGCCGTTTATAGATCATAACCCAGCCAATATTAGACATCTCTTCTTTATAGCGATCGAACGTACGTTTGGAAATCTCGCTATCATGATTTTTGAGATACGATTGAATTTCTGTCCATCCAACAGGTTGACGATGCTTTACAAAGTTGCGAATACGCAGCATAATACTGAGCCGCTCAGAAGGTTGCATGAACAAATTTATACTTTCATTTTGCATAACGACAAAATTTGACGCGCTATTTCCTTTTATTGCGACCATATTTATGATTGTTTATGTATAATTCTACTACCAAAACTTCCAAAAGACTTTCAAAATCACGATTACTCCGCATGCAACAATGTCCTAAATCATTGTGGCTGCAGGTATACCGACCTGAATTAAGGAGCAGCAGCGATAAACGGGAACACATTTTTGAAAGCGGAAATCAAGTGGGGTTTTTGGCGCAGCAGCTTTTTCCTGCGGGAACGGATGTAAGTGAACTAACCAAGATGAATCTTAACAAAGCCATTGAGGTCACATCTAAACTAATATCAAAAAATGCTGCGGTTATTTATGAGGCCACCTTTCAATACAATGGTGTGTTGGTCATGGTTGATATTCTGGTAAAAACTGCGCAAGGCTATTCGATCTATGAAGTGAAAAGTGGCACGAGTGTCAAGGACGTGAATAAAACAGATGCTGCGGTGCAATATCATGTGCTCAGCAAATGTGCCATTCCAATCTACAAAGTTTTTGTCACCACCTTAAACAGGGAATATGTTCGCAAAGGGGCTTTGAATCCTTTGGATTTATTCATTCACCATGATGTTACAGACGATGTTATAGGGCTTCAATCGCAAGTTGTCCATCTCATTGAGGATGCAAAATCAACCTTGACCCAAACAGAGCAGCCCACCATTGAAATCGGGCAACACTGCAACAAGCCTTATGAATGTGAGTTCAAAGATTACTGCTGGGCAGATCATCGAGCAGCCGATTCTATTTTAACACTTCGATATGGTGGGGATGCAATGTGGGAATGGTTTTACCAAGGTATCCATCGGTTGGGCCAAATACCCGAAAACGCTGCACTAAGTCATAAGCAACGCATTCAAAGAAGAGCAGCGCTTGGCAATGAATTGCATGTCGATGCAAGTGCCTTATCAGAATTTTTAAGCCACTTAAAGTATCCCCTTTCGCATCTCGACTTCGAAACCATTGGTCCTGCCTTGCCAATTTTTGATCATACCCGTCCATATGAACCCATTCCATTTCAGTACAGCATTCATCGAGAGCATACCGATGGTGATCTTGAGCATTTCGAGTATCTCCATCCTGCCGATGGAGGTGATCCTCGTGAGGCTCTGGCTTTGTCTATGTTAGAAGTGCTGGGCACAGAAGGCAGCATTTTGGTTTACCACCAGGTCTTTGAAGAGGGGCGCATCAGAGATTTGGCAGCGCATCTCCCCCATTTAAGCACGGACTTGCTGGCATTGATTCCTCGCATCATCGATCTCGAAAAACCATTTTCTGATTTTCACATTTATCACCCCAATATGCAGGGAAAATCTTCCATCAAATATGTGCTGCCCGCTCTTTATCCCAATATGCGATACGACCAACTTGTCATCCAAGATGGTGATATGGCCTCTCAAACCTATTTGCGCATGCTTAAAAACGAATCAGATAACACTGAAGGCAACCGCAAAGCATTGCTGGAATACTGTAAGATGGATACGGAGGCAATGGTTAAAACACTCACATTTCTCCGAGCTCAGTGCGCTTAAGGTGGAGATTGGGAGTTTGTGTTAAGTTGGGGAGTGTAATGGTAGTAGAACGGATTGGAATAACAGCAAGGATTGCAAATCCGCGCCAATGGGTTTGAACCTATTAAACAGAACGAATATTTAAAACGCTATGGATCATTTTATTGAAAAGTTTTTTTATGATTTGGAGGAGTACCGCAACTTCATTGATAATCGAAGTACAAAATTGCTCAAGGCTGATGAGCATGACAGCTGTTTTGCCGAACTGCTCCATGAAGGCAAGTATTTGAAATACAACTTGTTCAGCATTGAAACCAATTTTTACGCAGGAGATTATGTGAAAGTTTTTGAACCTACTGAAGAGAATGTGGCTCTTTTTAACCAAGGAAGCAAGCGCGTAGCTGAGATGCTCAGGCAAATGGATGCGGCAAAATCCGTTGAGGCTTGCAACCCCAATGAGCAGCCGTTCGGCTCATTAACCTACACCCCATCAAACCAAAACCATCCGGAAAGCTACATCAAAAAACTCATCAGCAAATATTTCAACATCAATCTGCCCATTGCAGGCGGTATTGGGATTACAAAAGATAACGCCATCATCATACTCGAAGAAGCCGGTTCCAGTTATGTGGCCGTTGCGTATCAATACATCAAATATTTCACGGCTTTGCTCAATCGGGAGTATCGTGTTAAAAATCAGCGTTTGATTTTGGAAAATGGCCGAGCCATGGATGAAATAACGCTGGAGATGCGAGATGTAGATGCCCCTGAAACAGGTACGATATTGCACACCTTGTATTTTGATATAACGGATTGTTGGCATGGAGGCGGCTTGTCTTAATAATGGAGTATGAAACGTTTCATGTACACGAGCTGGACAATCCATTGTTGTAAAAGGTTAAGCAGAATTACCATAGTAAGCGGTTTCCAGCTGCTATCGTGAGCGCGATAGGTTTTTAAGATGCCCCCTTCAAAAACTAGAGAATCAATTGAAAAAAAGACCATTTACACGGTTCGTTATCTAATGATTATATTCGAACATAAACACCAAACTATGAAAAAGTATCTACCTCTTTTGATCATCCTCTCATTTGTTTTCTCATCACCGCATGCAAGTGCACAAGTTTTGTATGCCCATGTCAATACCGGCTATGCGCTGGGCGCTGCAAGGCAAAATCTTGACAACTTTGGCTTCATGAATTCAACCATTGGCAACAACTCAATGACGTTAGAGCAAGTGAAGATTTCCCTAGGACAAGGGGTCAATTTTACCGCAGCCGGAGGAATCATGTTCAATGAGCAAGTGGGTCTTGAATTTGCTCTCTCCTACCTGCTTGGTCATCAGCACAAGGCTACAATGAACAACCTCGGCCAAAACACCCAAATGCAATTTTCTTCACAAATGATCAGAATAAATCCCTCTTTGTTGGTTGCCATGGGGAAGGAAAAAATCGATCCTTATGCAAAGTTTGGCTTCATATTGGGCGTAGGAACGGTCATGTTTGAGTTGGAAGAACAAACTTATGGGGATATTTCCACTGCACGCTTTCAAATGAATGGAGGCATGTCCGCCGGATTAACTTCCGCTTTGGGAGCCAATCTTAAACTGAGCGAAAACACCGCTTTATTTGGCGAGATGCAATTGATTTCCATGAGTTATGCCCCAGCAAGAGGTGAGCTCATCGAGAGTACGATCAACGGCATTAGTGATCTATCTGATTACACCACCAATGAGAAAGAAGTGAACTATGTTGAAAAATACACCAGAAACATGAACACCCCCGAACTGGACTCATTGCCCACAGAAGAACTGAAGCAGTATTTACCTTTCAGCAGCTTGGGCTTTAATTTTGGTATCCGATTCAATTTGACCAAATAAACGCCTAAATAAGACGGTTATTAAATGCACTCATAAAGCGAACGCTATGTGTTGTAGATGGTAACAATACGGATTACAAATCCGCGCTAGTTGGAGTTGAAATAACAGCACGGATTGGAAATCCGCGCTAAAATCGAACATCTCAGTGCCAACCTTCAACTGCCGGGCCACCGGCCTCAACGATTCGGGTATTCATGGCTTCGGCACGCTGTTTAAAGGCTTGTAACCGCTTTTGGTAAGTTGCCATTTCTTTTTCAATGATCGATAGCATTTCAACCGCTTGCCCGGTAGGGCCATAAGCTGATCGGTTAATGTTGGCCGACAAATGCCACATGCGATCGCCCAAGGTGGGTGCGGTCTTCTCTCCTATTTTATTTTTTGATGGGCTCCCTTCCACCAATTGATCAAATTGCACAAATTCATCCCTTAACCGACGATAAGCCGATGCAATGGTGGTATCTGCCGTTCTGATATAGGCTGATGATACCCCCAGCGCTTTGATTTGCTTTTCCAACTGATTTCTGCTTCGGTTGAAAGCCGATTGCTCTGCAGCCAAATGCTCGTATGTTCTCCAAAAAGAATCGCGCATATGCGCAAGAGGATTTTGTATGCTGCCCTGCTTATAAAGTGGCACCACTTCAAATGTTCGTTTCTCACTTAGGGCATGTAAACCGCTGCTGTCTTCTATAATCAGCTGCACCCAATAAGTACCCGGAGCCACCGGTAATGCAGAATGATCGCCCACGTGCTCTGTGCCTGCTCCCACCACATTGAGTGGTGGATAACGTAAATCCCAAGCCATGCGATGAAAGCCTTTGCTCCCATTGCCCTTGATTCTTCTGATAAGTTGCCCGTTCTCATTGGTAATTTCCAACCACACCATTGTTGGCCACTCTCGTAATTCGCGATCAAGCTCATCGTAGCCTGGAAAGGGAACATCCTTTTTATTCTTGTTCAGTTCTTTTTCCTCCTCGCGACGTTTTTCTGCAGACGTTTTGTAGCCTTCTTTTAAATAATAGGTAAACACGGCTCCAAAAGGTGGATTGTCTGCCACAAAATGCGAGGCTCCCTGCGATCCCTTACCACCACCAAAGTCTAAATCTGGACGTGGAAAATACCACCAGGCCTTGCGGTTTGAAAACAAGACAGCATCGGCCTTAAGTTTTTCTTCACTGAGCTCTCTGAATACCGATAGATCGTCGAATATGTAAATGCCACGACCAAAACTGGCAGCCACCAGGTCACCTTCGCGCTCCTGTATTTTTAAATCGCGGAAAGAAATGGTGGGTAAGCCGCCTTTGAGTTGCACCCACTGCTCGCCATTGTTAAGGCTGAAATAAACGCCAAATTCCGTCCCAATGAACAAGAGGTTTTTTTGTTCTGGATCCTGAACGATGCGCCAGACAATGGTTTGTTCCGGCAGGCCTTTCATCATGGGCTGCCAGCTTTTGCCTTGGTTGACGCTTTTGTACAAATAGGGTTTCAGGTCTCCGGTTTTGTGGTTATCAAAAGCCACATACACCGTATTTGGATCGAACAGATCTACTTTGATATCATTTACATAAGCACGTTCGGGCAGTCCTTCAACCAGCATGCGTTCCCATTGGGCGCCTCCATTGGTGGTGCGATGAAGCAGCCCATCATCGGTGCCAACGTACAATACATTTTCATCATGGGGCGATTCTGCAATGGAGGTAATGGTATTGTAGGTAGACATGGCATATATATCCCAGGCGTTATCGTAGCTCTGTTTTCGGCCCATGATATTAAGTTCCAATCGGTTTTCATTGCGCGTTAAATCGCCGCTCATGGCCTTCCAGTTATCGCCCCGATCATCCGATTTCCAGAGGCGATAGGTGCCGTGATAAATACGTTTAGGGTTATGCGAACTGACCAAAATTGGGGCATCCCAGTTGGTGCGTTCGTGCTCCTCCCCTTCAGCGGCATGCGGTTTTATGTAAACCAGTTCTCCGGTTCGCACATCCACGCGTGTAAGATTGCCTTGTTGCCATTGGGCGTACACAATATTGGGATTTCCCGGCTCGGTGGCCGGCTGATGGCCATCGCCATACAGCACCACTTTCCAATCGCTATTTTGAATTCCCTGTGCATTATCGGTGCGGGAAGGCCCTACCTGAGTGTTGTTATCTTGCGTGCCGCCATATACCTTGTAAAAAGGCTCAGAGTCATCCACCGCAATTTTATAAAACTGGGTGAGGGGCAAATTGCCAAAGAAACGCCAGTTTTCGCCCAGGTCGAAAGATTCATACAAGCCGCCATCCGTACCAACGAGCAGGTAATTGGGGTCGGAAGCCTTAAAGGCTATGGCGTGGTTATCGGAGTGTTTATGGGCTTCTTTTATCTGTCGGAAGTTTTTTCCTCCGTTATCTGATATCTGAATGCGGATATCCATGAGGTAAATTCGGTCTTCTTGATGCGGGCTGGCGTAAAGCTCCTGATAATAATGAGGGCCCGTTGCCCCCGAAACGGCATTGCTTTGCTTGCTCCAGGTACTGCCGCGATTCGTGCTTTTGTACACCCCACCTTCGCGATGATTCAGTTCAATGGCCGCATAGAGCACATCTGGGTTTTGTGGAGAGATAGCCAGTCCAATTTTACCCATATTGGATGCGGGAAACCCTTCTTTTAGTTCCTCCCAAGTTTCACCTCCATCGGTGCTCCGGTGAATGCCCGATCCCGGGCCACCGCCCAAATAGGCGGCCACTGTTCGGTGTCGATCCCAGGTTGCAGCATAAATGCGGTTAGGATCTCTCGGATCTATTGCAATATCTGTAACCCCGGTCCACTCATCATTGCCTAAGGTGCGTTTCCAACTTGCACCGCCATCGATGCTTTTGTAAAATCCGCGTTCACCACCTTTGCTCCAAAGTGGCCCTTGTGCCGCTACAAAGATGATTTGGCTGTTGTTGGGATGCACCACTATTTTAGAAATGTGCTCCGAATGCTTAAGCCCCATGTTCTGCCAGGTTTTTCCGCCATCTTTGCTTCGATAAATGCCATCGCCATAACCCACATGCCTGCCGCCCACATTTTCGCCCGTTCCCAACCAAATGGTTGAAGGGTTATTGGGATCGATGGTTACACAGCCGGTTGAATACACCGCTTGGCCATCAAAAACAGGGTTCCAGACAATGCCGGCATTTTCGGTTTTCCAAAGCCCACCAGAGCCCACCGCCACAAACCAGGTGCTTTCATCTTCCGGATGAATGGCGATGTCAGCGATGCGCCCTGACATGAAAGCTGGCCCAATGTGGCGCATTTTAAGGCCATTGAAATGAGAGGCATTCCAGAGGTTGTCTGCCTGGTTTTTGTTTTGTGACCATGAAAAAAGCGGCGCACAAAAGATGAGGTACATTAAAACAATTCTTTTCATAACTGCAGTTTGCGTACGCAAGGTAAGAAAAGGGCAAGAAAGCGTAAAAGCCTCGTGTTCAGTTCTTGCATTTACCGCCGTATTTGCAGGTCTTAAGGCCCATGCGCTTGGCAGCCTGAAATAAAAAAGGGGGAACGCCCTTGGATTCCCCCTTTATAGAATTAAACCATTCCGTATAATTTCATTGTTTTATCTTGGAAGGCCCAGGTTAAATGGTCATTCAGAATAAATGCATCTTTCTTTGGTGATGAACATCAGATAATACACCCACCGCAGGAGCGTTGTTGAGATCAAAATCATCTCCTTCCGGATAGACCAACTGCTCGAATTGATGCGTCATCCGTTGCTAATTTAAAATTTTGTGATTGGCACTTTTATTGATGAATTGCACCTCAGAAGCCCTTTCATTGGTTCCTAAATGTCAGGTTTTTTAAACTGTTCCATATCATGAACCTCATATGAAGGTATACGAATCCTAAACGCATACCTTTTATAAAAATTCCCCATCAACCCAATCAACATTTCCTTTTTAATCTAAGTATGCATGAATACATTCGCGGCCCTTTGTAGACCCCACATTTGAATGAAAGCCCAACTCAAACTTTTTGATTTTCAGCAGGAAATAAATTACAAGAACGAAATTCTCTCAGGTTTAACCGTAGCCATGGCATTGGTGCCGGAAGCGGTGGCCTTTGCACTCATTGCCGGGCTTTCACCTTTAACTGGTTTGTATGCAGCTTTTATGATGGGACTGGTCACCTCTGTATTGGGGGGTCGGCCGGGCATGATCTCTGGAGCAACCGGCGCTGTGGCGGTGGTTCTGGTGAGTCTGGTGAAAGAACATGGTGTGGAATATGTTTTTGCCACAGTTATCCTTGCGGGTGTGCTTCAATTAATTGCCGGCCTGCTTCGGTTGGGTAAATTGATGCGTCTGGTTCCTCATCCGGTTATTTTTGGGTTTGTGAATGGCTTGGCAGTGGTGATCTTCATGTCGCAACTGGTGCAATTTAAGGATGCTAACGGGCACTGGCTGCAGGGCACTGAGCTGCTCATATTTGGCGGTCTAGTGCTGCTAAGCATGCTCATCATCTGGGGCTTGCCGAAAATTAGCAAGGTAATTCCATCCGCTTTGGTTGCCATTCTGTTCATTTTTGGTCTGGTGGTGGTTTTTGATCTCGATACCCGCACCGTTGGGGATTTGGCCTCCATACAGGGGGGCTTCCCTCCTTTTCATTTGCCTGAAATTCCTATGGGTTTGGAGACTTTAAAAATCATCTTTCCTTATGCTGCCATTGTAGCGGGTGTAGGGTTGATCGAAAGCCTTCTCACCTTGAACATCATCGATGAAATTACCGAAACACGCGGGCGGGGCAACAAAGAAGCCATGGCACAAGGCTTGGCCAATATGCTTTCGGGTCTGTTTTCTGGCATGGGGGGCTGTGCCATGATCGGGCAGAGTTTGATTAACATTTCCAATGGTGCACGAGCCCGCCTTTCTGGCATTGTAGCTTCCATCATGCTGCTAGTGTTTGTGATGTTTGGCTCATCACTCATTGAGAAAGTACCCATGGCAGCACTCACCGGCCTGATGATCATGGTGAGCATCGGCACCTTTGAATGGGCGAGCGTTAAAACCCTGAACAAAATGCCGAAATCAGATGTGTTGGTGATGGTTTTGGTTACCCTGGTAACAGCTGTGTTGCACAACCTTGCACTGGCGGTATTAATTGGGGTGATAATTTCAGCGCTGGTATTTTCGTGGGACAACGCAAAGCGCATTCGAGCGAGAAAAAGCGTGGATGACCAAGGCGTAAAGCACTATGAAATTTACGGGCCCTTGTTTTTCGGCTCGGTGGGTGCTTTCAACGAAAAATTTGATGTGGCTCACGACCCTGAAGAAGTGATCATTGACTTCTATGAAAGCAGGGTGGTGGACATGTCGGCTATTGAAGCACTGAATAAAATTACCGAGCGCTATCGCAAAGCGGGTAAGAAAGTACATCTAAAGCATTTGAGCCCCGATTGCAGACAGTTGCTGGCCAATGCCGATGAAATCATTGATGTGAATGTGTTGGAGGATCCGACCTACAAGGTGATGACCGATGCCATTTAAAAAGCTGAATGTTCTGGTGGTTCTGCAAGGCGTGCCACAACTTATGCTAGTTTAAGAAAATGAATTCCGGTTATGAACGCTCAATTTTACCTATTTTGCCCTCTTCATGAATCTTAAACCATTTTTTATTTGGAGCTCCTTGATGTTCATGTGCACTTTAGTAACTGCTCAGGAAGTCAATCTCGCCCTGGGCAAAACATCCACCAGTAGCAGTAATGAGAGCACCGCCTTTGCAAGTGCCATGGCTTTTGATGGGAATCTCAATACCCGTTGGTCGAGTGCATTCGCCGATTCACAGTGGGTGCAGGTCGATTTGGGAAAACTGACCAACATTAGCAGAATCTTACTCCATTGGGAGGCTGCCTATGCAAACGTGTATGAAATTGGAATATCTGCCAATGGGTCTGAATGGAGCAGCATTCACCGAGAGGAAGCAGGAGATGGCGAAAAGGATGAAGTGCTGCTGAGCAATCAATGGACACGTTACATCAGGATGTTGGGCATCAAAAGAGCAACCGAATACGGTTTCAGCCTGTTTGAGATGGAGGTTTATGGCCCTGGTGATCCCTTCGATGCTAGTTTACGCAGCATTTTAATCAATGGCACCAAATGGTCAACCTTCTCATTTAAACGCTACGAATACGATTATGTATTGCCTTCAGGAAATGCGCAAATACCCAAGCTATCGGTAGAAAGCACGCATCCTGATGCCACCTATACAATAGAGCATCCCATTTCGTTACCGGGAAAAACACGCATCACGAGTGTTTCAGCCAACAAAAGTGACACGCTTATTTACCGCATTCGTTGGATACCCAGTAGTTACCAATTGTTGTGGGCCGATGAGTTTAATAACGATGAAAAAGTATACTTATCAGGAAGGCAGAATGCGGTGGACAGCAGCAAATGGTTTCACCAAACCCTTTTACCCAATGGTGGAAGCTGGTACAACGGCGAAGTGCAACACTATACCGATCGCACGGCCAACGCTTATGTGAGCGATGGAAGCCTCAAAATAGTAGCAAAACGAGAAACCTATACCCATGAGGGAGAAACCAAGCAATTCACCTCAGCAAGACTCAATTCAAAAGCTGTTTTTCCGATAACACAGGGATATGGAAAAATAGAATTCAGGGCAAAAATTCCGAAAGGCGCAGGAACCTGGCCTGCCATATGGATGCTGGGCCAGAACATCAATGAAAAAGGCGCCTACTGGGAAACCCAAGGATATGGAACTACAGACTGGCCGGCGTGTGGTGAAATTGACATCATGGAACACTGGGGCGATAATCAAAACTTCATCACCAGTGCTTTGCATACGCCATCGAGTTTTGGCAGCACAGAGAACAAAGGAGGGCAATTCATTCCCACAGCTTCGAGTGCTTATCATTTGTATAGCTTAGAATGGAGCCCCGAGCAGATGACCTTTTCGGTGGATGGCAATCCGCATTACACCTATGCGCCCGATGTACGCGATGAACGCACATGGCCTTTTGATGTGCCTCAATATCTGCTTTTAAATATTGCCATTGAAGGCGATATCGATGCCAACGGCACCGTTTTTCAAGAAGCATTGATGGAGGTCGATTATATACGCGTATACGAGCAACGCCTGGCTTCTGTTTCAAAGGTAGCTTCTAAGCATTCGTTGTGCATATTTCCCAATCCTGCAAGGCAGCATCTGCATTTTGAGGCGGATGACTTGATTTCAGAGATACGTATTTGCGATTATGCCGGACGTGAGATGCAACGGGTTCATGCACAGGGGAAACAGTTGATGCTTGAACACCAACTTAAGAGTGGTTTGTACCTCGTTCAGGTATGTGTAAATGGCCAATGGCTTCAACAAAAATTAGTGGTTGAATGAAAGCCATACCTCATGAAAGCTGGGCACATTGGTACGACTATGTATATACTAAAACCTACGGCAAGATCTATCAACAGCTCAATGAGGCGCATTTGCAATTAATTGAAGCCCTGTTAAAAAATGGTGCATCCATACTCGATATCGGAGCGGGTACCGGAAGGTTGAGTATTCCGTTGGTTGAAAGAAACTACAGCGTAACAGCTATTGAAAGATGCCCGGCGATGATGGAAGTATTGCAAAACAAATTGCAAGAAAAGTCTAAAAACATCAAAACCGTTATGGCAGATATGTCAACATTTCGTGCAGATGCCAACCATCTTGCGCTGGCAGTGTTTACGGTGCTTACCTACACCACAGATTTCGAACAAATGCAGCGCAACCTAAAAAACATCGCAACGCATCTCTTGCCCGGAGGATATTTTCTGTTTGATCTACCGAGCACCCATTTTTTTGAAGAAGAAGATTTGATTGACATGAGAACCCAACAGCTTAAACGCAAAGTGACGATGCACAAATTGGGCAATGATTTGTTTCGCTATCGAGATGAAGGCTCGGGAACCTATCAGAAGCAATCATTTTCTTATACAGATGAGTTTACCATTCGCTATTGGCGCATTGAAGAACTGGAAGACATGCTAAAGGAAAATGGATTGGAGCGGGTAGATATTGACTTGAATCATCTGAATTTTAGCGGGGCTGATTATTATTTGTTTGAAAAAAATCATTAAACATCAGAAGCACATAAACGTTAAATCTGTGCTCAATAATAACACCACATTGGCTTCACACCTCTGTCATGTAACTGCTTCAACGGACATTTTCCAACGACATGAAGGGGAAGCAAAGATGAAAGCCGAGCAAGAATAACCGAACATAAATACTGACAAAACATGAAAACACTTCTTAACAGTATCATCCTTTATCTATTGTTGGCTTGTGGATCGCCATCAGGTGAGCAGCAGCCCAAAGTGCACCATTTTGGGGCTTTAAAACTCATGATGCACCAGGGCGATATCGACTCAAAATACGAACTCACTAAACTTAAGAACAAAGCGAATGTCTATGCCTTGGGAGCCATGGCGCAACTCAAAGGCGAAATTCTGATACTGAATTCAGAAGTGTATTTATCCTCAGAGGGAGAAAACAATGGGGTTGAAATTAGCCACGACCTCAAAGGCGGTGCAGCCCTTTTGGTATATGCTGAAGTACAACAATGGGAGGCCATGGATGTGCCCGATAGCATGCATACCTACGAAGCATTGGAAAAATGGATCGAGCAAATGGCTGCATTGAAGGGAATGAATACCGAAAAACCATTTCCTTTCAGGCTTAATGGGCACGTATCTGCGCTTGACTGGCATGTAATCAACTGGCCTGAAGGCGATAGCGTTCACAGCCATGATAAGCACGTTCAATCGGGCCCACATGGAACCCTCACCAACGAAGCTGTGCAAATACTCGGATTTTTCTCCAAACATCACCACGCAATTTTCACCCATCACAGCACCAATATGCATCTGCACTTCATAACAGAAGATGGAAAACTTGCCGGGCATGTAGATGGCATGGTTCCGGCAAAGGGCATGCAATTGCACCTTCCTGCATTCCATTAAGAATGGATCATCCCTCAAGAAAAGGGGCCTTGATCGGTGCAAGTTTTTTTGCGTTTTATTTAAACTTGGGTTTCATGCACAATGCAAAGCTGGGCATAACGTTATTTACCTGCGCGCCTGTCGTGGTATTCACAATCAATGTTCTTGTTACTATTTCAAATATGCTTCTTACTATTTCCCAGTGCTGAGAATGCCTATCCGGCACTCGAGGAAATGTATTTAAATGCGCCGGAGAAATGCTTAGCAAAAGCAACGAAATGGAGCGGCAAGCATTCTGAATGGTC
>CAZYJD010000039.1:1646-18705 GCA_964647785.1 uncultured Chitinophagaceae bacterium | reverse complement strand
CCTTCACCCCGAGGAATACTTTTCCATCAGTGAGTTGGGCAAGTGCATTTACCCCCGACTGAAATGCTTCCTGTTCTTCTTTGAGTGAAAAACTGTAATCGTTGGCCAGAGGTACTGAATCGAAGGTTGAAATGAATATATCACGAGGTGTTTCATCCGGATCAGCAAGGGTTCCGAATGGTCGTTGAACAATGAAAGGCCAGCAACCCGATGCAAGCATTTTTGATTTTACTTCATCGCGACCAATCTGTGCCGGATCCGCAGCTCCAAAATCAACATAGCTATTTTCGCTGTCGGCAAGAACTTTTACTTCAAGGACCACCCTGCGGGCACCACGGTTGATTTCGATCAATTCTCCGCTCACCGGAGAACAGAATTTAATGCGTTCATCTTGCTTGGCATGGAACAGAGGCGTTCCCGCTTTTACTTCGGCCCCTTCTTTCAACTCCAGCTTGGGTACAAGTCCGGTGAAATCTGTTGGGCGGATAACGAAAGTTTTGGAAGATGCAGAATCAAGCATTGTTTTGGCTGCTTCTCCTTGGAGAAGGATATCTCTACCCTTCTTGATTTTAATCGATTTACTCATTTGTCTGACCGGCTCAAAATTGCGTGCAAAATTAATTTTTTCAAATCAAAGACCTAAGTCACATAGGTTTTTTTGAACGAAACAAAACAAGCACTTCTGTAGCGAAAACACCCATGAATTGTGCATTGTTTTTGAGCTTTGTTCTCAGGAGTGTACATTAGAATCATTCCAAATAATTCGAGAAGAATAAAATGATCAAAGAATCCTGCTTTTTGATCTCATCAAGAAGATGCATGACTGTTAATTGATCTTTGGCATTGGGGTGGATCTGATGTCCTTTTCCTGCCGTGCCAATTTTTGTTGCGAGGATTTGTCAGTTATAGGAAATGAGTCCATTTGAGGTATTTCTTTGAGCCAAAAAAAAGCCCGCCATACTTGGCGGGCATGATTTAATTCAGTGATACTTTTTCGAATTCCTTCCCATTCCAATACCCGAGGAACTCGGTTTCTTGCATGGATCTCGCCAAAAGCATTTTAACTTCAGCAATGGTGTCGCGGCTAATCAGTACCTTACTGACACTGCCTGTTTGTGAGTTTTTGACGATTACATTCACATAATACGCCTTTCGTTTTGCCACCGGCCTGGTTGCCGGTCTTCCTTTCCCTTTTGAGCCTTCCGTCCTTGACATATATCAATTAAAAAAAGTGTGATCAATAAATTTAAATTGTACAACAATCATGCCTTAAAAATGATTGTGATTCAGGCAAATGTATTTATTTCATCGACAATTCAAAGTGATTTCATCCTTTTTTTATACTCTACTTACAAACACTTGATTTCCTTGCATAAAGCCAATTACAATGGCCACTGAAAGATCAGTCGTTGTGATAAGGATGCCCATCTATGATGCTCAATCCACGGTATAATTGCTCGAGAAAAAAAAGGCGAATCAACTGGTGTGAGAAGGTCATGGCAGAGAGGGATAATTGATGTGCAGCCTGCTGGTAAACCTCTTGGGAGAATCCATGAGCTCCCCCAATAACGAAGCAGATTCTTTTGCCGGTCATTCGCTCTTTCTCCAACCAAGCGGCAAAGTTTCTGCTGCTGTAATGGGCGCCTTTTTCATCCAACAGAACCAAAGTAGCACCCTGAGGCACAGATTTCAGGATCTCTTTTCCCTCCTTTTGAAGTGCTCTATCATCCGTTGCATGGGCTTCTTTTAAAAAGCGGTACTCCAATCGAGCAAACTTTCCAATGCGCTTAAGCCATTCTGCCTCGCCTTTTTTCACATAATCAATGCTGGTTTTTCCTACCGCCAATAATGTGATTTGCTGCATTAGGGTTCCAACAAACGGTAAATTTGACTTAAATCTGGTGCGATGATGATTTCGATACGTCGATTTTGCGCCCGGCCTGCTTCAGTTGAATTGGATGATATAGGAAGATACTCCCCTCTTCCTGCAGGAATGATCCGCTTGGAACTGACTCCTCCATCGATGGTGAGTATTCGAAGCATAGACGTAGCTCGCAATACACTTAGATCCCAGTTATCTTCAAATCGGGCGGTCTTAATGGGTATGCTATCGGTATGCCCTTCAATCATAATTTCGAATTTCTCGTCCTTATTAAGAGCTCCTGCAAGCTGTAATAGAGCCTTTCGACCTTCTTCGTCCACATCTGTTCTGCCCGAGCGGAACAACAATTGCGATTCCATCGATACATAGACTTTCCCATTTCTGGTCTGCACTTTGATGCCCTTATCTTCAAAACCGGTCAGTGCTTCGCTGATTTTGATGCGCATGGCATTCACCGCAGAATCTTTTGCATTGATTTGTCGTTGAAGCTCAAACACTCTTTTCTCCCTCTTCTGTAAATCGGCCTGGAGTCCATCGAGTTTAGCCTTGAGCTCCTTCACAGTTTTCTCGCGCTCCATCAATGCTGACTCTTGTTCTAAGAGGCTTTTTTCCTTGTCTTGCAGTTCTTTCTCCAGTTTTTGAAGCTCTTTGTTCAGTCTGCTCAAATCGGCATCATTGGCTTCGAGTAATTTTTGGTACTTCTGATTGAGTTCTTCATTTAATGCCTGACTTTTTTCCCAGGTATTGGTTAGCTCATCAAAATTTGATTGCAATCTTATGTTTTCTTCCCTTAGGCGTTCCTTTTCCCTAATCAAATCCTTGTTCTCCGATCTGAGCACATTGTTTTGAGACTCTGCTTCAAGCAGTGCCAATTTGGTTTCTTTATGTTCATTTTCAAGCTCTGCAAATTTGCGCTGTGGGACACATGAAGCCATGAACAGCATGATGAGCAAAAAGGACTTGGTAAAATTTCTCATTGCAGGTGAATCTCTTCCTCGTTTTGATCAAAAAAACGGTACTCGGTATAATGAAATGATGGATCGCCAACCACCCGTATTTTTTTCCGGTATTTCATAACCCATTGTCTTCTTCGAGACCACAGGCCTTTGTTGAAGAAAGCTGCCACATAGGGATGCGCCACCAATTCCAATCGAGCCGGGTTGAGCTGTTTAAAGATGTTTTCCAGATTGGTTTCAATTTCATCTTCAAGGAGAATACTTGCGCTAATGCGACCTGAACCTTGGCAGCTGGGACATTGTTCACTGGTGGTAATATTCATTTCAGGGCGCACCCGCTGACGCGTAATTTGAATCAGCCCAAAACGTGTCATCGGCAAAATGGTATGCTTTGCACGGTCTGCTTTCATGGCATCGGTGAGT
This sequence comes from uncultured Chitinophagaceae bacterium, assembly GCA_964647785.1. Taxonomy (GTDB): domain Bacteria; phylum Bacteroidota; class Bacteroidia; order NS11-12g; family UBA9320; genus CAZYJD01. The sequence continues at coordinate 15,444 of CAZYJD010000039.1, read as the reverse complement.
GCCTGATGGAGCTCTTTTTTATGCGCGTTGCTCTTGAGATCAATGAAATCAATCACAATGATTCCACCCATATCTCGCAGTCGAAGCTGTCGTGCTATTTCTTTTGCTGCCCCAAGATTTACTTTCAGTGCCTGCTCCTCTTGAGTTGTTCCTGATGGCTTATTTCCACCACTGTTCACATCAATTACATGCAGGGCTTCGGTATGCTCTATAACAAGGTATGAGCCGCCATTGAAAGCCACATTTTTCCCAAAAGCTGACTTGATTTGTTTCTCGATGCCGTAATGGCGAAACATGCGTTCTTTGCCTTTGTATAACTTGAGGGCACCTGAGATGCTGGGGTTGTGCTCACCAAATTGCTCTTTGAGCTTGCGGAATACACTCTCATCATTCACATGGATATTGCTAAAATCTAAACTCATTAGATCCCGCAAAACCGTGTGATACCGATTTCCCTCACCCAGCATTTTTTGGTAATGACGGGCTTCTTTTAAGTTGGAAAAAATCTGATCCCAACGAAGCAGCAGCTCGGTGATGTCTTTGTGCAACTCCGAAGCATTTTTTCCTTCCGCAGCGGTGCGGCAAATGATTCCAAAATTCTTCGGCTTCAGGCTGAGGCTCAGATTCCGAATGCGATTGCGCTCTTCGGTCCCAGCAATTTTTTTAGAAATGGAGATTGAGTTGCTGAAGGGAACGAGTATAACGTACCTGCCCGGAATAACAATTTCGGTACTCAGGCGAGGGCCCTTGGATGAGATAGGCTCTTTGGTGACCTGTACTAGAATTTCTTGATCCTTTTTGAAAACATCGGTTACCTTACCAGTTTTCAAAGTCTCAGCTTCCAGTTTAAAATCGGTCAAATCCGGCTTTTTCATCCCACCTTGTCGGGTGGCTCTGAAAAGTTTTTGTAGCGACCTGATATTGGGACCTACATCAGAATAATGTAGGAAGGCATCTTTTTCATAGCCTACATCCACAAAAGCCGCGTTTAAGGACGGCATTAATTTGCGGATTTTCCCCAAATATATGTCTCCTACGTTGAATCGTTGGCCGGCTTCCTCTGTATGGAGCTCAATAAGAAGGTTGTCCTTAAGAAGCGCAATTTTCTCACCCTCGGAGCCGTAATCTATGTAGAGATCGTAGCTCACGGCGATTCAATTACTTCTTCTTATGACGATTTTTTCTCAGTCTTTTTTTGCGCTTGTGCGTCGCAATCTTGTGACGTTTTCTCTTTTTTCCGCTTGGCATATTACTAAATGTCTTTGTTATTGAGTTGCACCCGAACGGATATCTTCCAAGATTCGGGCATATGTTTCATTTTCGGGCTGCAAAGATACTAATTTTTCAAATCTTTTTTCAGCTTTATCCATCTGCCCACTTTGAATGGCCAACATCCCGAGGTTGTAGAGCGCCGCTTCATTATTGGGGTCCTCTTTAATCACTTCAAGAAACAGCTGAACCCCTCCCATTACATCACCTGAAAGATAGATTCTGCTCGTTGCCAAGGCATTCTTAACATCTGTTCTTTCCGGCATTGCCGATGAAGATAATTGGAAAGCTTTTTCGGCATACATGGCGTAAAATTCTTTGACAGACTCTTTTCGCGTTGTTGACAACGCACTATCGACCAAAATTTTCCCTGCCTCAAAAACTTGTTCAGCATCCTGGTTATCCTGCGAATTGGATTCAATCAAAAGTACTGCATAGGGCGCCGTTTGAGCATTTATTCTGGACATTAGTTGAGCAGCCAATTCAGCACGCCCTTTCCCCTCTTTGGTGGATAGTTCTTCCCACTCTGCTCCTAGCCCCAAAGCTTTAAAAAGTTCCACTCCACCTGCAATCGCATCACCTTCGTGCTCATGTTCATGCTCCCCTTCCGACGCAGCCATTTCAGGGCCATTCTCCGGAATGATCGCACGCTTACGATTAAAACCTGTAAAAGAAAGTACCGCAGCCAATACAATAGCCGCAATTATGGCAATCCATTGCGCTCCCTTCATCCTCTTCCTACCCGAATTACAATAATTTTTTAACTTTTTCGCTGTTCTTTACCTTGTCTACAAAGGTTTTTGCAGGTTTGAATTTGGGGATGAAATGCTCAGGAATGGTAAGCTGAGTGTTCTTAGAGATGTTACGCGCCACCTTGGCAGCTCTTTTCTTGAGCACAAAACTGCCGAAGCCTCTGAAGTACACATTATTGCCTTCTATCATAGAGTTTTTAAGCACTTTGAAGAAACTCTCAACAGTTTCTTGCACCACTACTTTCTCGATACCGGTGCGTTCTGCAATGTCATTGATGATGTCTGCCTTGGTCATTTTTTTGTTTTTATTTAAACCAATTATTCCTTGATATGGTTTTGTTTCTTATAGCAAAAAAACAATATTTCCTGACAAATCATAGCATAAGTGCTTAATTCCGAACAAAACACGTTGAAAATTATCCGAGAAAGATTGGGGAATTGGTTCGATCGCTTTGGTCGATCTCTTCCTTTTCGAGAGAGACCTGTTCCTTATCGTATTTGGTTGTCAGAAATTATACTTCAACAAACCCGCATGGAACAGGGTTTGCCTTATTATCGTCGATTCATTGAAAGGTTTCCGGATGTTTTTTCTTTGGCTGAAGCTTCTGAAGCGGAGGTGTTGAAATTATGGCAAGGCTTGGGGTATTACAGCCGAGCTCGCAACCTACACCATACGGCCATGTTCGTAGCAAGGCATTGCGATGGTAAGTTTCCCCGTAGGTATCAAGATCTGGTAAAGCTCAAAGGCATTGGGCCTTATACCGCTGCAGCCATAGCCAGTATTGGGTTCAATGAAGCCGTACCTGTAGTGGATGGCAATGTAGAACGCGTCATTTCAAGGCTGTATGCATTGGATTATTTTGTGAATGATCACCAGGGAAAAAAGAAGGTGCACAGCCTTGCCGATGATTTACTCGATCGTTCAAATCCGGGCCGACATAATCAGGCAATGATGGAGCTGGGAGCACTCATATGTACGCCCATTAAGCCCAGTTGCGCTGAATGTCCATTGGGTTTAAACTGCAAAGCGAGAAGTATCGGGATTGCAGAAAACCTGCCATTGAAGCAAAAAAAGTCTAGGGCAAAAGATTGGCAGCTGCTATATTTCGACCTGCATTATCATGGTCGGCCCCTCATTTATCGCCGATCTGAAAATGGTATTTGGCCTTTGCTTCACGAACCTCCCATGTTAGAAATACAAGAAGCTTATACTCCGGATATTTTTGAAAACATGTGGACCGCGCTACAGGAAAAATATTGTTTCAGTGCAGAAATTGAAGCGATTGGTATGGCGCAGCGTGTCAAACATCAACTGACACATAAAAATATAACCGCACACTTTCTTCCGATTGATCTTAAAACCCTGGCACTCAAAAACAACGCTCCCATTTTCCTCACTTCCCACTCCGATATCAGGGTAACCCTGGGCATTACCCGACTTTATGAGAAGTATTTGGAGCGCCGCAGGAACAAATGAGTTGAAATTTAAGTGGTTGTTGTAAATTTGCCTTCATGTCGTACAATCGGGTAATGTTATTAGGCAATTTAGGAGCTGATCCTGAAATGCGTTCAGTTGGTGAAACTCAGGTAACCTCTATTCGTTTGGCCACCAATGAAACCTATACCGACCGCAATGGTGAAAAGCAAACCAGAACAGAATGGCACGACCTTGAGTTTTGGGGCAAGCAGGCAGAAGTAGCGAATAAATACTTGAAAAAAGGCAGCGCTATATTCGTGGAAGGCAAGTTGCGCAGTGATAGTTGGGAAGATGAGCATGGTCAAAAGCGAAAAACCATTCGAATTCGAGTGATCAATTTTAGTTTTCTTGATCGAGCTGATCATTCTTCAGGTAGCGGCAATGAAGGCGGATCTTCTCACCCCAGTGAAGACATCCCTCCTTTCTAAATCTAATGTAAGACGTTGGAAGCAGACCCTGAACCTCTATATCTTATTCTTCAAAGCCTTCCTGCAAGCATTCTGCAGTTTTCATGGCCCCTTACACTGCTATATCTGATTGCGGGCTTCGCGGGTATATTTATTCTGTTGGGAATTTCGGCTTCGTTTTCCGGTGCGGAAAATGCTTTCTTCAGCCTCGGGCCCGCAGAGTTTACGGAACTCGATCAAATGGCCGACCGCAGATCAGAGCAGGTTCTAAAATTGATCAACCAACCCGATCGCATTACCGCAGGTAAACGCTTATTAGCCACCATTCTTTTGGGCAACAACTTTGTAAACATTGCCCTGGTCATTGCTTCTAGTTTACTCATTCAGTTTATTTTCAACTTCAACGATTACGAATGGCTCGGTTTTGTCATTGAGGTGGTATTCATCACCTTTTTACTGGTACTGATTGGTGAAATCATACCAAAAATTTACGCCACTCAAAACAATGTGAGAATTGCTCTTCTGATGGCTGCCCCCCTTGTTTTGCTCCAAAAAATATTAGCCCCTTTTGTTACAGCACTCGTTAAAACATCTTTTTTCTTTGATCGCTATACCGACAATACCCAGCAACATATGTCTGTGGCAGACCTCAACCAAGCCATAGAGCTTACCACTGAAACTCACCACAGCGACGAAAAAAATATCTTGATAGGTCTGGTCAACTTCGGAAACATCAGCGTAAGAGAAATCATGCGGGTGAGAATGGATGTTGTGGGCATTGATGTGGAATCTGACAGCAGCGATGTGTTTAAATTGATTCAACAACACGGCTATAGCAGAATGCCTGTTTATCGCGAAAATTTCGATCATGTGGAGGGCATCCTCTTTATCAAAGACCTGATACCGCACATCCATGAAGAAACTGCTTTTGCATGGCGGGAGCTCATACGTCCTCCTATGTATGTGCCCGAATACAAAAAAATTGATCAGCTGCTCAAAGAATTTCAGGCCAGACATATGCACATGGCCATTGTCGTCGATGAATATGGAGCCTCTTTAGGATTGGTAACCATGGAAGATATTTTGGAGGAAATTTTTGGAGAAATTAAAGATGAATACGACGATGACGATATTCAGTATTCTCGATTGGATGATCAAACCTACCTTTTTGAAGCCAAAATCAGCCTGAATGATCTCTGCAAGGTACTTGAACTGGACCACGACTTTTTCGATGATTTTAAGGGAGATTCCGAATCACTGGGCGGTGTTATACAGGAAATGGAACAGCGCATTCCTCCGCGTGGAACCCGTGTTCAAATCCAACATTTAAAAATGACCATCGAAAGTAGTGATCGCAGAAAAATTAACCGCGTAAAAATTCAGCTGTTATCAGAGGCATCTAGTGAAAGGGCCCATGAAGATTAACCGACTTTTTAACATTGGTTTGCTTGGATTGCTTGCATGCAACGAATACACCCCCAAACCCCACGCATATCCTAGAATTGAATTCCCGGAACATCGTTATGCACGCTTTGAATCCGAAGCCCCTTTTAGTTTTGAGATTCCAACCTATTGCAGGATGCAAAAGGATACTGATTTCAATAGCGAACCATTCTGGTATAACCTGCAATTCCCCCCTTTTGATGCCACTCTTCATATCAGTTACAAAGCTCTGCGCACCCCAAAAGATCTCGATAGTTTAATCGATGATAGTCGGCGCCTGGTTTTCAAACACACCGTGAAAGCAGAGGAAATAGAAGAAAGAGAAATTCGCGACAGCCTTGGTAATTTTGGCTTGTTTTACGACCTATATGGCAACACCGCCACTCCATTGAACTTTTTCATCTCAGACCGTCAGAACCACTTCTTAAGGGCGGCCTATTATTTCAATAATTATACGGAACGCGACTCGGTTGCACCGGTTCTTCAATTTGTAAAAAAGGACATCCTAAGGATGGTTGAAACCTTTCGCTGGGAAGAGGTTGAATAAAGAAGTTACCTGACGCGCAGCACACGTCCGATGCGCAAAACGCTATTTCTGCTCATGCCATTCATTCGGCAAATGGCCGTAACCGAGGTTCCATACCTGCGAGCAATTCCTGAAAGGGTATCGCCTTTTCTGATTTTATGGTATTGGGCAGTGTATGAACTGGCTGCCGGTTTGAAGTGTTCTTTGGTGAGAACAAGCGTATCTGACTTGAGTTCGCCACTGCTAAAATTGATAACATGAGTGGGGTCAATGGGCTGTCCGAGATAACGCGTTTCGAAATGGAGGTGTGAACCGGTAGACCGACCGGTATTGCCTCCCAAACCAATGATTTCTCCTGCACGTACAAATTGATTTCTTTCTACCCAGGCTTCAGATAGGTGAGCATAGATGGTTTCCAGTCCATTGTAATGTCTGATAAGCACGTAATTACCAAATCCACCTGGATCATTTTTTTGTATGCGCACCACTCCATCAAATGCCGCAACCACTGAGTCGCCTGTTTCTAAATCAATATCGATTCCCTTGTGCATCCTTCCGTGACGCCATCCAAAGTTAGATGTAATTCTTCCCATGAATGGATGCTGATAGTCACAATCCCCTTCGCTGAGGCAAATAGGTATTTCGCCACTGAAATACAGGGGATTAAAATCGAGATTGTCTACGCTCAATGAATCCCAATCATCACAATAGATATCTGAAGCCGGCACGAGAAAAGGGTGAAATTCCCATTCATAAAAAGCCGTTGCCAATTCGGGACGAACAGCGTTCGAATTCATCACCAACCAATGTGCTTCATCGGTTTCAGCATTTCCCTCCTTTCCTTCGCTCTGTTTTTTATTCTTTTCATCCTCTTCATCGCCTTCATCTCCTTCAGGCCAAGTCATGAAAATATTGAGAGCCCCTTCCATTGGCAAAGCAGCTGTCAGGTGGTTACCCAAGCCCAACAGCAGCAAGACCATGTGTCCAATTTTCAATGTTTTACCGATGCTCATCAAGGGTTTTTCTTGAAGTCTGTTCGTCGTTTTGTAGTTGTTTAATAAGTTCATCCGCATTGTTGAATTTCACTTCATCACGCAATCTCCGGACACATTCAACATCAATGATTTCACCGTAAATGTCCGTATTAAAATCAAAGATATGAACTTCCACAGACCATGCGGCGGCATCAAAAGTAGGATTAATTCCAATATTCATCATCCCCCCAATTTTGTGCCCACTATAGTGAACAAACACAGCATATACGCCGTTCATAGGGATTAACTTATACGTATTACCCAATTCTATATTGGCCGTAGGATAGCCCATCTTCCTGCCTCTGGCATGTCCCTTTACCACTTTGCCTCTTAGGCGGTAGTTTCTACCGAGAAATGAAGCAGCCTTTTCCACTTTGCCTTCAAGCACAGCTTTTCTTATTTTGGTCGAGCTCACGATGGCAGAGTCGACATCTTTGGCTGAAATTTCTTCCAGTTCGAAGTCGAATGTTGTAGCGTATTCTCTTAGTTCTGTTAGCGAACCCTCGCGATTCCTTCCAAAACGATGATCATAGCCGATGATAAACTTGTATACTTTCAAACCTTTAACCAACACATCTCTCACAAAATCAAATGCCGACATGCGTGAAAGTTCTTTGGTGAAAGGTAGTACGATGAGGTAGTCCAGTCCCAATCCTCTGAGTATTTCTTCTTTTTCCTCCAAACTGCTCAATAATTTCAGTGAATTGTCTTCAGGGTATAACACCAATCGAGGGTGTGGGTAAAAGGTTAACAGAACGCTCACACCATCATTTACTTTGGCTTCAGAAATGAGTTTGGATAATATTTTCTTGTGGCCCAAATGAACTCCATCAAAAGTCCCTTGGGTAAGAAATACCCTGCGGTTTTCACTAAAGTCGGGAAGCTGATGTAGCACTTTCATTCTAAACTTTGCAAATATGCGTAAAGCCTTTCAATGCCCTTCGTTTTGCTGCATGCTTTTCACCCATTGCTCGAATTGAGGGAGTTGATAAGCATCCTCCAGACGGTGTTCACCAATGCGGGTGCGAACGAGTTTTTCGAGATATGCCCCGGAGTCCAGCTTTTTACCAAAATCATGGGCCAGGCTTCTGATGTAGGTGCCTTTGCTGCATTCAACCCGAAAGTGAACATAAGGCAATGCAATGGAGGTGATTTCAAAGGCATAGATTTGTATTTGTCGGCTTTTCAACACCAATTCTTCACCGCTTCTGGCCTTTTTATACGCGCGTTGGCCATTGACCTTGATGGCAGAAAAGACCGGAGGTACCTGGTCCAAAGTACCGGTCATTGACAGGGCGGCATCGTGTATCATTTCTTCGCTGATATGATCCGTCGGATATTCGGCATCAATTTCGGTTTCTCGATCGTAAGAGGGCCTGCTCGCTCCTACATAAAAAATGCCGGTGTACTCCTTCGGCATTGCCTGATAGCGATCAGCTTCCTTGGTGAACTTCCCCGTACAAACCAGCAAAAGTCCTTCGGCCAGGGGGTCGAGTGTACCGGCATGCCCTACTTTTTTTGCTTTGGTGATCCATTTCACTTTTTTCACCACCCCAAAAGATGTCATTCCTTCCGGTTTATTAACCGGCACCAATGCGCCCTCATTAAAATTGAACATGTTTCAAAAGTATAGACTCCTTTTGTTTACTTTGTTTTCGCCTGTATAAAGTTTTGCCACATTTTTTCAAAGAATCATGCAACCATTCACTATCCTCTTCGACCAATGAGAAAACCTTCGGGATTGGAGGATGAAAAAGAGCTTATACAAGGATGTATACAAGGAAAGCGGGAGGCACAAAATGCAATTTTCCGGCTTTACGGTCCGCGTATGCTGGGAATTTGTGCGCGCTACTGCCGCAATATGGAAGATGCAAAGGATGCCATGCAGGACGGATTTGTGAAGATTTTCAATCAAATATCAGACTTCAACCAACAATCGAAACTCAGCACTTGGATGAGCAGAATCATGATCAATACAGCCATTGATCACTTTCGTGCGGACGTTCGCTATCAGTTCAATGAACAAGACAGCTTTAGTGGAAATGATGATGCACAGGAAGATGAAGACGATTACCAAACGATTCCTGCCCAAAAGATTCTCGAAGCTATGAATCGCCTTTCAGATGGATACCGCATTGTTTTCAACCTTTACGCCATTGAAGGATTTACCCACAAAGAAATTGCTGCCCAATTGGGTATCAGCGAAGGAACCTCCAAATCGCAATATGCCAGGGCGCGCAAACAATTAAAAGAGTGGTTAACGCAAGAAGGAATTCGTGAGTAAGCCGAACAAACATATGGAAGAGCATTTCAGAGATACCTTCAGGGGTTTCGAACTTCCTGTGGAACCGGCTGATTTCGATGCCATTCTTCGGAAAATGAAGCAGAAAAAAAGGAGAAGATTCTTTTGGATCCTTCTATTGGCCGGAGGCTTCTTCTCTGCCCTTGTTGGGTTCTGGCTTTCGAGAGATTCTTCCGGAAGTCAAACAAAGAACCAGCTCGCAACCATTATCGATTCGAGCGATTTTATGCAAGGGTCGAATGAGCAACTGAAAGCAACTGAACAAGCGCAATTAAGCGAAAAGGCATCAGAGACGTGGAAAGAAGAAGTGAGCAGTACGGCTATTCAATCTCCGTCACGAGCTGAATTGAACTCACCAAATAAACTGGCTCCTCGTATGGGTCATTCGATACAATCCGCCTCAAAAACAGAACATGGCGGAGCCAATCAGGCCGAAAGTGAGGAGTATTCCATCCACAAGCTTTCTTCCCTGCCCCTTGACAAAGATGCCTTCATTGTTTTACCGCATTTCCCGGAACTGCCCGAAGCTGAATTCCTGCCCCTGCCCGAATGGTTGAAACCCGCTTCTTCGGCGCCTGACAAACCTCAGGCAGGATTGTGGCTGGGACTCTCCACTACAGGTGGCCGCACGGCACCGGCCTTGAGTGGAAATGGGGCCGGAGCAATCAATGACCGCCAGCAATTGCAGCCCGGTGAACAAGCAATGATCGGATTGAACCTGAGCTATCGCTTGCCTGCAATGGAATGGCAAACCGGCATTGGATACGCCCAAAACACGGTGAGAAATACTTCGATACGTCTGCAGCTGTTTGACTCCGTTCCTGTTCGAAACCCGCAAGGCGACACCATCGGCTTTTTCCGTTTCAATTACCGCGACAGCCTGCTCAACGAGATGTACACCAACCGCTACCGTTATTTGTGCATTCCGCTTCATGCTGGTAAAACTTGGAACATCAATGCCAAAAACAGCATATACACGGAGTTGGGAGTGAATTGGTTGACACTCATTGGAAATGACAGCCGAATTCTTTCAACCGATTTGAATACCTTGATGGCTGAAGATGCGCTTTTGAAAAAGAATTTGATGAGCTGGCAGTTGGAGATTGCTTATCGGCGTAAATTTGGTCTCCATTGGGAAGCTGAAGCAGGATTCTTGTATCAACAAGCTGCAGGTGGTATCTATCAATCGGGGCAAGATCTCAGGCACCAACTTTCTGCATCCTCCCTGCAATTGGGCATCCATTATCGAATCTATTCCCCAAAAAACAACGGCCTATGAAGAAACTGATGATCATGAGCTTCCTTTATCTAGCAGGCTTATCGCCTCTTTTGGCTCAACTGTGGAAACCTTTGGAAAACGGCCTTCCTGGAGAAGTCATTACCACTTACAGCAATGGCAGAATTTTTTATGCCCTTTACAACAAAGGACTGAACGAAAGAGGAAAAGTGTTCGGAATTGGCATATGGGATGGTAACATTTGGAAATTTCTTCCTGATTTTGTGAGCGATTCAAGCGCCAGAATTCAATGCATGGCTTTGTATAAAGACGGCCTTTATATCGGTGGAAGGTTCAGAAAGGTGAATAATCTGAACAAGTCTTCCTACCTCATTCGCTGGAATGGAAACAATTATGAATCAGCACTTCAGAACGCCCCTATATTTCGAAATGATTTTTCTGTAAATGCCCTTCAGTTGTACAAAGGGCATTTGATAATAGCGGGCGTTTTTTCAGACGTTTTTGCCCGAAATACATCTCATATCGTTCGATGGAATGGCAGTGAATTTCTACCTTTCAATGCACAAGGCAAAGGCTTCAATGGCCCCATTAATGATTTACTGCTTAAAGACGACAGCCTCTTTGTAGCAGGGGCATTTACTGCTTATAACAATTCCAATTCAAATGGATTGGCGGTCTTTATGGATACCAGTCTGATTGAAACCCTTAATCCCGGCAAAACATGGATGCTCGCACAGTGGGGAAATGAAATCGTTCACGTTTCACAAAAAGACAAAACGCTCTATATCGGGAGTCTTAGAAATTCAGAGGTGCTAGACATGGGTCTGGAGAACATCTACTTTGTGAGTGACCTCCTTGCATTCGATGGCCGCCTCTATCTCTGCGGATTGTTCGACAACGCTGATTCGGAAAAGCGTTTCTTCCTCCAATATATGAATGGAAGCTGGGTTGATATTGGTGCAAACGATCTGAATGTGGTTCGAAAACTGAATCTTTTTCGCAATGATCTGGTTATATCGGGCAGTTTCAAAGCTTTCAGAAATGTAAATCTTCACCATGTTGCAGTGCTCGAAAACAGTTTTGGACTGGTTCAAGGTCGGATTTATTTCGACCGCAACAATAACTGCACCTTTGATCAGCGAGATGTGCCTTCACCTTATATGCTGCTGGAAGTCAATCCCGGCGCCTACTTGCTACGCACGGATTTGCTGGGCAACTACCGTGCTTTTTTACCAGAAGGAAACTATACACTTCGCCCTGTTTTGGGCAAACGGCTGCAGATTCCTGATTGCGCTGAGGAAAGTATGGACATCGCTCTGAAAGAAGGAGAAGCCCTCACAGCGCTCAATTTCCCAATCACATTGAAACCCAATCGCCGCGATATGCAGGTTGAAATTACCTCCAGTCAGGGGTTTCGTGCAATCAGAGGGAGAGAACAGCTTTACCGAATGAGCTACACCAACGTGGGCTCCTTGAACTCAGGGCCGGGGAAACTTGAGCTGCGATATGTCCCTGAACTGCAGTTGTTGCGGTCGAATCCGCCTGCAGATACCATCGAAGGGGGCAGAGCTGTCTGGAATTTTCAAGACATCAATCCGGGTGAAGAAAACAAAGTAGAATTTGTGCTGGACATCCCTCAGGCTTTGATTGAAGATGAAATACAACTACAGGCCAGCGTGAGTACCCAATTGGCCGATGACGATCCGGAGGATAACCAAAGTGAGCTGGGACAAACGCTTTCAGAAGAAGAACAATTCAACAGCAAACAGGTGTATACGCCCGGAGGCCATTCAAGCGATTACACCTTTATTGATGCATCTACCAAAGAAGTGCATTATTTCATCAACTTCGGAAATTTCAGCAGTGATACCGTTTCCAGTGTGGTGGTCATTGATACCATTGATTTAAACCTCGATTTGAGATACATACAGGAAACCGGGGCCAGTCACCCCTACAGCACGCAATTGGTCAATGGCCCTCCGGGCAGCAATATCGGCATCATCATTTGGCGTTTCGATGACATCCATTTGTTGCCCAATCCGAACAGAATCAATGATATGCCGGGTTACAACGGCTATATGAGCTTTAAAATCGGACTGAAAGACGAGCTTCCCGAAGGCACCAAAATCAGCAATCGGGCTCAGATTGTATACGACTACCACAGTGAGTTTGGAACCAATGAAGTGGTTTGTGAGATCAGTGAATTAATGCATACCACTTCTGCAGAACGCACGGTAGGTACCCTGAAATTGTATCCCAATCCCGCAGGAGACCAAATCCATATTTCATCCAAAGAAGCTGTTTCCTATTTGCGCATTACCAACAGCCAGGGTAAAACGCTGAGAGAAGAATCCATTCCACTGCTTAACGCATTCAATGTGAATACAGGAAATCTGGCAAACGGACTGTATTACATTGAGGCGGGCAGCAGAAAAAGCCTTTATCGCGCCAAAGTTTTGGTGGCCCACTAGCGAAAGGAAAAGATCAATGAAGGGCGGGTGCCGGTGGTAGCTCGCGAATAATTTCAGCTTCTCTTTCCATGAAAAATTCGAGTCTCTCGTAGACCTCCTTTTCAGGAAAGTAGTGCAGGGCAAATTTCACAAAGATGTTTCCGTGTTTGGCTTCACTGGTCCATAACATTTTGTAAAAGCGCTTCACTTCGCCTTCGGGAAGTGCCTCCTCGATTAAACGAAAACGCTCTGCACCGCGCATTTCAAGCACACTGCCCAGAAGCAGGCGATCCATAAAGCGTTCCTCCCGCCCCGTTCGAACTTGTTGAAGCAGCCGGTTTACATACTCGTCTTTTTTCATCTCCGACTTCAGTTCCAGCCCTCGTTCGCGCATGAGTTCATAAACCAGTTTAAAATGCTCCAATTCCTCCAGAGCGGTATCGATCAACTCCTGAATAATGGCTGTTCTATCGGGGTATTTCGACACGAGACTCATGGCCATGCTGCTGGCCTTTCTTTCACAGGAAGCATGGTCTTGCAGAAAGGTATCAAAATCAGCCAGAACTGCCTGTAGCCATTCCTTTGAAGAAGGCTCCTTCACATCCAGTGACAATTTCATGTTTCAAATATCTGATTATTTGGTGTTTTAAGAGCTCAGGGCGGAGAGCTCAGGGCGCAGAGCTCAGAGCACCGGCGGAGAGACAAGAAACAAGAGTAGCGCTAAAAAGCGTCAGCTTTTTTCCTTCTGTGTAATTCCGTGCCTTCTGCGAGAAAAATTAGACCGCGTCAGTGGACTTAATCTGTGATTTTAGTGTAATCTGTGAGAGACCAGAGACAAGAATAGCACTAAAAAGCGTCAGCTTTTTTCCTTCTGTGTAATTCCGTGCCTTCTGCGAGAAAA
>CAZYJD010000039.1:0-1546 GCA_964647785.1 uncultured Chitinophagaceae bacterium | reverse complement strand
CTAAAAAGCGTCAGCTTTTTTCCTTCTGTGTAATTCCGTGCCTTCTGCGAGAAAATTAGACCGCGTCAGCGGACTTAATCTGTGATTTTCGTGAGATCTTTGAGAGACTATAGACAAGAGACCATAAATAATTCCCAATGGAGAAATCTCCATTCAGAACGCTCTATAAACAGTCAACTATAAACTATTCACTGACAGAGGGTCGTATCAAACTCCAAACTTCTCAAATCAACCTTGCGCTTAAACTATTGGAAAAGCCAATAGAACACCTTACTTTTGCACCCCTTCCGGAAGGGATATCCGGATTAACATGGAAATATGGCAGTAAAATTAAGATTACAAAGAGGGGGTAAGAAGCGTTATGCTTTCTTCCAGATTGTGGCGACGGATGAGCGTGCTCCGAGGGATGGAAGGTTTATCGAGAAGCTCGGTATTTACAACCCCAACACAAACCCGGCAACGATTGATCTAAATGTAGATCGTTCAGTTTACTGGCTGCAGAACGGTGCAGTGCCTAGCGACACCGTACGTGCAATTTTGAGCTACAAAGGTGTGCTCTACAAAAACCACCTCCTGAAAGGGGTGAAAAAAGGCGCCCTAACCGAAGAGGAAGCTGAAAACAAATTCAACGCCTGGCTTGAAGAAAAAACCGGCAAAATCAGCAGCAAAGAAGAAAAACTTGCCGCAGCTGAAGCCGCCAAGGCAAAAGCTGATTTTGAGCGGGAAACAGCCATTCGTGAAGAACGTGAAAAAGCAATTCTTGCCAAAACCTCTCCGCTTGCCGAAGAAGTTGAAATGAGCGAAGAAAGTGCTGAAGCTGCTGCTGAAGAAACAGTGGAGGCAAGCACAGAAGAAAGCACTGAGACAGCTGAAGAAAGCACCGAAACTTCTGAAGAAAACAACGAAACTTCTGAAGAAAACAACGAAGAAGCTGCCGCTGAATAATGCGCAGATTGCCTGAGCTCCGCAGAGCCGGGTTCATTTCAAGAACCCATGGTTACAAAGGACAACTCAGACTGGTTGTTGAAGAAACCATAAAACATGAAGAATGGGATTGGATTTTTGTTGAAATCGACAAAAAACCAGTCCCATTTTTTGTTGAAGATTTTTTAGGGCCCGACGATGCCCCCCTGGTCAAACTCAAAGGTCTGGAAAATGATCAGGATGCCTCCAAATTGAATGGGCATTCATTTTTTTTACCGGTAGATTGGATGCATGAAGCAGATCCCTTGCCCGACCTTTTGAACTTTCAAATTCAAAATCCCCAAGGTCAAATCATAGGATTCGTTAGCAATGTCATTGAAGGACAACTGCAGGATATTTTGGTGGCTCAAATTCGAGGGCAGGAAGTGCTTATACCCTGGCATGAAGAGTTTATCCTAGAAGTTGATGAAGAAAAATCAATCGTGTTGGCCGCCATTCCACAAGAGCTGATTGATCTGAACGAAGCTGATTAATTCTGCGTGATCACTTAAATTTCAGCATGATTTTTCATATTATTGAAGTCATCAATCCAATCTATGAAAAAGATTTTACCCTCAATTAT
>CAZYJD010000038.1:0-19284 GCA_964647785.1 uncultured Chitinophagaceae bacterium | reverse complement strand
AGAAGTTAGAAATCTGGAATCAAAAATCATCTCCCTATCTTCCCGCCGTGAAAATTCTTACCTACAATGTAAACGGCATTCGCGCAGCGCTGAATAAAGATTTGATTCCATTTCTGCAGAGAGAACAAGCGGATGTGCTGTGTTTTCAAGAGATCAAAGCACAGGAAGATCAGATTGATCAGCAGCTATTTACAGAACTGGGCTATGAATGCCATTGGTATCCCGCAGAGAAAAAAGGCTACAGCGGGGTGGCCATACTTAGCAAGCAAGCGCCATTGAAAGTGGTGAAAGGTTGCGGTCATGAGGTGTTTGATCACGAAGGAAGAATCATCCGTGCCGATTACGAACAGTTCTCAGTGATGTCGGTTTATTTTCCCAGTGGATCAAGCGGCGATCACCGTCAGGAGGTGAAGTTTGAATTCCTGGATTTCTTCTTCGATTACATTCAGGAACTTAAAAAGGAAATACCCAATCTCATCATTTGCGGCGATTACAACATCTGTCATCGCCCCATTGACATTCATGATCCGGTGCGCAACAAAAACAGCAGTGGCTTTTTGCCCGAAGAGCGCGAATGGATGGAAAAATTCTTTCAAAGCGGCTTTTGTGACACCTTCCGCATGTTACATCCCGATGAACCCGACCACTACAGCTGGTGGAGTTTTCGGGCGGGTGCAAGGGGCAAGAATAAAGGTTGGCGTATTGATTACATCTCCACCACCGAATCGCTTTGTAAACAACTAAAGGATGCAAAATTGCTACCGGACGACAAGCAAAGCGATCATTGCGCCTCCTTCATTCAATTGGATTTGAGTGAATAGTTTTTAGTGAGTAGTGCGCCATTGTTGATGCCTAAATAACGATGACCGTTATGTCTTACTCTAAACTCTGCGCCCAGCGCTTCTATCTCTCATCATCTCTCCAGTCCAAACAGCATCAAAAGAAACGCATACTCCAATGCCACTTCTTTGAGTGCTTCAAATCGTCCGCTTGAACCTCCATGGCCGGCTTTCATGTTGGTATGAAGCAGCAAAAGGTTGTGATCGGTTTTCATTTCGCGCAATCGGGCCATCCATTTGGCCGGTTCCCAATATTGTACCTGACTGTCATGCAAACCGGTAGTTACCAACATGTTCGGATAATTCTGTGCCTTCACATTGTCGTAAGGCGAATAGCTCTTCATGTAGTGGTAGTATTCCGGAATATTGGGATTTCCCCATTCGTCGTATTCACCGGTGGTGAGTGGGATGCTGTCATCCAACATGGTGCTTACCACATCCACAAAAGGCACCTGAGCCACCACTGCTTTGTACAAATCCGGACGTTCATTTACCACCGCGCCCATCAACAAACCACCTGCGCTACCGCCCATGGCACAAAGCTTTTTAGCTGAAGTGTAACCTTCCCTGATCAGGGCTTCTGAGCAATCGATGAAATCGTTAAAGGTGTTTTTCTTTTTTAGCAACTTGCCATCTTCATACCAAGCCCTGCCAAGATCTTCCCCTCCGCGGATGTGCGCCAGTGCAAAGATGAAACCCCGATCGAGCAGACTCAGGCGCACAGAACTGAAATAGGGATCCATGCTGTGGCCGTAAGAACCATAGGCATACAAGAGTAAGGGGCGGTTTTTCGGCGCTCCATACTTTTTTGACCATACCAGACTCACCGGCACTTCCACGCCATCACGCGCCATGAAATAGCGCCTTTCCGCCTGGTAGTCCGAGGGCTCAAAAGTGCCCAAAACCTCCTGTTGCTTCAGCAAGGTTTTTTCGCGGCTGTTCATGTTATAATCATAGGTTGAGCTGGGCGTGGTCATACTGGTGTAGCCAAAGCGCAGCACATCGGTATCGTATTCGGGGTTTACTGAAATGCCCGCACTATAGGTTTCTTCTCCGAAGTCGAGGTAATGTTCTTGCCCGCTTTTTTGGTCCATAATGCGCAAATGGGTGAGGCCCTTTCGCCTTTCATCCAGCACCATGTAGCGGCTGAAGATTTCCACCCCTTCAAGCAAGGTGTCTTCCCTGTGGGCGATTACTTCGGTCCAGTTTTCACGTGAAGTTTGCGTTTCGAGACATTGCATGAGCCGAAAATTTTTGGCCTCCCAGTTGGTGAGCACATAAAAACGGTTGTCGTAATGCGCTATGCCGTACTCCATACCGCGGGTTCTGGGACTGAAAACCCTGAATGCACCCTCCGGCTGATCAGCTTCCAGAATCAGGCATTCGGTAGTGAGGGTGCTATGGCAATTGATGATTAGATATGCATCTGACTTGCTTTTTCCCACCCCGCAAACAAAGGTTTCGTCGTTTTCAGTATAAACTTTTTCTTTCGTTCCATCGGCAATGCTATAGCGCCAGATTTCGCATGAGCGCAGCGTTTGTTCATCCTTGGCGGTATAAAAGAGGTAGTTTCCATCGGCTGACCAGGCAGCATAGCCCGTGGTATTGGGGATGTTGATGTTCAGCATGTTCCCGCTTTGCAGGTCTTTTACCTGTAGGGTGTACAATCGGCGGCTCACCGTATCCACCCCAAAGGAGAGAAAACGTTTATCCGGACTGAGACTGAGACCCGATGCGTGATAATATTCGTGCCCTTCGGCCAGAGTGTTCACATCGAGCATGATTTCTTCATCGGCATCCAGGCTGTCTTTTTTGCGGCAAAAAATGGGGTATTCCCTTCCCGTTTCGTAACGGGTGTAAAACCAGTACCCCTGTTTGAAATAAGGCACACTTTGGTCGTCTTCTTTGATGCGGGCCTTCATCTCCTGAAACAGGCTTTCCCGAAAAGCTTTCACCGGCTCCAGCTGTTGTTCCAGGTAAGTATTTTCCGCTTCGAGATAGGCGGTCACTTCGGGATTTTCGCGTTCGCGCAACCAGAAATAGGGATCCTCACGGCGATCGCCGTGCATTTCATGGATATGGTCTATTTTTTTGGCTTTGGGTGGAAGAGCGTTTGCATTCATGCTGCGAAGATATTCACCCTCCTGCAGAAACACGCCATCCTCTTGTTCCTTACAAAACCGTCCTAAATCATACATCCTAAATCATATATCCTACATCCTACCTCACCCCCCCAGCTTCGCCAAAATGGCAAAAACCGCCAGTCCCAGCAGGAGCGAAAAGAAAAAGGTACGCCAGAAAAAATACCCCCTTTTGCGTGCAATGAAGGCGTTGAGCAGGGCAAAGCCAAAGGCAAACAGGCTATAATACCAAATCCACTCAGGCATGGGTTGAGTTTTTCAATGCGAAATAGGAGAGCCGTTCAGCTGCATCATCCCAGGTGATGGGCTCCAGTTTGCGGTGTTTCCACATCCAGTTCATGAGGGCAAAATCACCCAAACAGCCGCTGCTGTGCCAGAGGGCCACACTGAGCAACACCGCTCTTACCGGCACGGTTGAAATAGCAAAAAGCCCAATGAGCAGGGCGGTGATGATCACAAAAGGTGCCACAGCCATGCGCATAAAAGGTCTATATCGACAAACGAAGCCATCGGCTTGGGCGTAGAACACTCCTTTGCGCCATTGGGCATGTACACTTACCTTTTTGGCACCGGCCAGTTTGTAGCCCCAAACGTGTATCCATTCATGCAGCGGAATCAACACAAAAAAGAGCACCGTACCCAAAGCAAAATAGCCCAGTACCGGCCACAAGCCCAAACCACAATGGGCGTAGTACACCATGCTCAAACCCAGCTGAATAAGCATCATCAACCAAAACAATCGGCTCATTGGCTCGGGTTTCTTAATTTCCTGCAGCACAAAGCCCATCATTTGATCGTGAGAGAAGGTGGCAACAATCTCGTGTTCATCACGGATTTGATCAGACATATGGACAAATCTAAAATTTGCAGAAGGATTCTTTGGTGTGGAAGGTTACAGGAGGGGAAAATTCCAATGCATTTTCCATTCTCTCAGATACCTTTGTTCCAGCATGTCTGCCACCCTTTACTTGATTCCCACTTCACTTGGTCAAACGCGCCCCGGATTGTTTGCTTCAGAACATATAGTGCTTTGCAGCACATTGAAGCTCTTTTTCGTGGAGCGGGAAAAGTCGGCCCGTGCATTTTTAAAAGAGCTTGAGTTGGGGGTGGATCAATCTGCTTTGCGCATATTGGAGTTTGATAAACACGAACCTGAAAAAGGGCTGGAAGAGATGATCCAACTGCTGCAATCCGGACAGGATGCGGGTTTGATGTCGGAAGCGGGATTGCCCTGTGTGGGCGACCCCGGTTACCTTCTGGTGCGAAAGGCACAAAAAGCCGGCATCAAAGTGCTGCCGCTTCCCGGACCTTCGTCCTTCATGCTTGCGCTCATGGGCAGTGGCTTCAGCGGACAACAGTTTTGTTTCAGAGGTTATTTGCCCATCGACAAAGCCGAGCGGCGTCAGCTCATCAAAAAGATGCAGAAAGAGGCAACAGAGGGCAACACCCAAATCTTTATGGAAACCCCTTACCGCAACATGAAACTTCTTGAAGAGTTATTGGAGACCCTTCCTGAAAACAGCCCCTTGTGCATTGCCTGTGATCTCAGCCTCCCATCAGAAATGCTTCAAACCAAAAGCATTGCCCAATGGAAAAAGAACCCTCCTGACTTGCATAAAAGACCCACCGTGTTTTTGCTGGGCAAATGATTGAGCGAAGCTCAACCTTAGGATATCTGCTACAGTCATATATCCTACATCCTAAATCAATCTTTCCCCTATTTCGCCTCAATAATGTATTGATAAGGCAGGAGGCTATCGTTGATCTGAATTTGGTTGAAGCCTCCTTGATTGAGTTCCAGTAACACCTGCTCCGGGTTTAGTTTCATTGCGGCTCCCGGACCTACGGGCAAATCACCGGCTTTGAAATCAATGATCCACAAGCTGCCATTTGCCTTCAGTCCTTTTTTGATTTTTTTCAAATAGTAGGTGCGGTCTTCAATGTGGTGGTAAACATCTACCATGAGCACCAGGTCGGCTTCTGATGTACTCAAAAGCGGATCATAATCTTTGGTTCTGCGGGTTTCGATGTTGTGCACCTTTTGCTTTTCAGCCCGATTTTCAATAAAGTCGAGAAAGCGCTCATCGATATCAATGGCAATGACTTTTTGGGCTTTTTCTGCAAGAGGGAAACTAAAATATCCGCTTCCTGCACCGATATCAGCCACTACTTTGCTTTCCAGGGAGCCCATGAGCTTCAGAACTTCCTGAGGTTTTTGCCATTGATCGCGTTCGGGGTCTTCGTATTGGTTGATTTGTTCCTCAAACGCGTGGCCATTCAGTTCACCTCTATCTTCAACATTTTGCGTAGAAAGTCCACATGCCAACAAGCACGGAAGTAGGGATATGACGATTAATCGATAACGCATCTTAGATGCGAAATTAATAAAAGCAGTTTGCTTCCTTAAGCCCCGGCGTATTGCCGGATGATCTCAACCAATTGGTGGGCCGGAACCACACCGCTTTGTCGCCACAGTTGTGTGCCTGAGCGGAACAGCATGAGGGTGGGCACCCCTTGAATCTGATACTGCATGGATAGGGCTTGATTTCGGTCGGTGTCTATTTTAACTATTTTCACACCATCGCCCAGTTGGTCTTTCACCTGCTGCAGGATGGGAACCATCATTTTACAAGGTTGACACCACTCGGCTGAAAAGTCGATCAGCACGGGTTTATCTTCTGCTATTATTTCTTTAAAACTTGCCATTATGCATTTCTCAATCTTCCTGTTGCACAACTGATAAAACTCTTCGCGCGTGTGATTACATCATTTGGTGATCCTTTGGGTGGATACCCCATGGCGCTGAGATTGGATATAATTCCTTCTATATCGCTGATATCGCCTTGAATGCTGATGCGTCCTACTTCAATATCAACCTGCACATCCTCAATGCCTTCTTTGTCCATGAGGCGGGTGCGGATACTTCCGGCGCAACCACCGCATTTCACGTTTTCTACTTCAATCTCAAATTTGTTCTGTTCCATGATAAAATCTTGAAAAGGGCTGTCCCCGAAGGAACAGCCCTAACCCAACCAATTTCCAGGCTAATTTAGCTTGCCTGGGTAAGCCATGAAATGATACCTCCTGAGAGGTTATAGAGATCTTTGAAGCCCATTCGATCCATGATGCTGCAAGCTTGTCCGCTGCGAGCTCCGCTTCTGCAGTACACCAGATAGGTTTTATCCTTATCTAATTCTGCAATGCGGTCCATGAAGTCGGGAGAAAACAAGTTGATGTTCATGCTCCCTTCAATGTTGGCTTCTGCCACTTCTTCTGGTGTTCTCACATCGAGAACCACCGCAGAAGGTTCTTCCATCTTGTGTTTGAATGTTATAACAGTAATATCCTGATACATGTTTTATGATTTAAAAGTTTTTTACAATTCAGTGGTAGGACATACGTAGTCAGAAACCGGAACAGTTGTGCCCTTAATTGCGTTGAAACCGCCCTCTATGTTGATCAGCTTGGTATAACCACGCGACTTCAAGATGCTTATCGCAATCAGCGAACGATATCCGCCAGCGCAATGTACATGGTATTCTTCATCAGCATCCCATTTGCTCATGAGGTCGTTGATGAAGTCAAGCGGCAAGTTTTCAGCACCGATGACATGTTCGCTGCGGTATTCGCTTTCTTTACGAACGTCTATCACGTGGAGGTCGTCATTCATTTTTTCAGACAACGTTGAGGCTGTGATAGAATTGATGTGATCGGTTTCTTTTCCTGCTGCTTTCCAGGCTTCAACGCCTCCTTTGAGATACCCCAGTGAATTATCGTAACCTACACGGGCCAATCGGGTAACGATTTCTTCTTCTCTTCCATCATTGGTTACGAGTAAAATGGGCTGATCCAAATCAGGTATCAATGCGCCCACCCATGGTGCAAAACTTCCGTCGATACCGATGAAGATGCTGTTCGGTATGTGATCTTCGATGAACTGCTGTTCTGAGCGGGTATCAATTACGATTGCGCTTTCATGATTGGCCATGTATTCGAAGGTGTCCACGTCTAAAGGCACAGTTCCTTTCTGCAGAACGGTATCAATGCTTTCGTAACCGGTTTTGTTCATCACCGCATTTTTTGGGAAATACTGAGGCGGAGCCACCAGTCCTTCTGTAACTTCTTTAATGAACTCTTCCTTGCTCATGGGTTGCAAAGCGTAGTTTACTTTCTTCTGATTTCCCAGAGTATCCCAGGTTTCTTTGCTCATTTTCTTTCCGCATGCTGAACCTGCACCGTGTCCGGGATATACAATAACATCATCCGGAAGGGTCATGATTTTGTTGTGCAGCGATTCGTAAAGGAAACCCGCGAGATCTTCTCTGCTGAGGTCGCTTTTTACAGCCAGGTCAGGTCTTCCCACATCACCGATAAACAAGGTGTCACCTGTATAGATGCTGTGTGGATTGCCATTTTCATCGATCACCAGATAGGTGGTGGATTCCATGGTATGACCAGGGGTGTGCAATACTTTGATTTTGATGTTTCCAAGTGGCAACTCTTCACCATCTTGTGCTACATGGATGTCATAATTGGCATTTGCTGTTGGGCCATAAACAATTTTAGCACCAGTTTTTTTCGCCAGATCTATATGACCGGACACAAAATCGGCATGGAAATGTGTTTCCAGAACGTACTTGATTTTGGCACCATCTTCTTCGGCCTTTTTGGTATAAGGCTCTGTCTCGCGAAGTGGGTCGATGATGGCAACCTCTCCGTTCGATTCGATGTAGTAGGCAGCTTCTGCCAAACAACCGGTATACAATTGTTCAATTTTCATAATGTTTTACTTTTAATTTCTGATACAAAGTTGGGGTTTAGAAAGCTCCCAGAAAGTGACGCGGGTCACACCCTGTGCTGACAATCGGCAGCTGCTACTTGAGTGCAACGGTCCACATCCCTCTGAAATCACCCAAGGCATAATTGAAGGCCCGGTCTTTGGGATAAGCGGCCTTTAAAGCGTTGAAAGTTTCCTCTGTGATGTGCTCTCCGATCTTGCCATGACAATTCAGGCAGAGCGGCTGAATAACAATGGGATGGAAATAAAACACCGCACCATGGTCATCCTGCAGAAGAGTAGGTTTGAGTTCTTTGCCTTGTTCCGCGGCCCGATCATACATTTTCAACACCTGGGTTTCCATGGTGTTGGGTTTATTACCGGGATTGCGTTGCTTGAGTGCCCTTCTGGCGATGGGGTAGCCGCTTATGCTGGAGGCTGAATCAGTGAGCCCTTCAGCATTGATCTGGCAGAACTGTATGGCGTAAACAATACCGCTATCGGCTATGGCCTTGCCCAAATTCGAACTCAACAAGCCGGCAGCATTTGTAACAGCCTCCTTGCCATTGTCCATGTAAGCATTTTTCTCGCTTTCAGTCATTTTAGGGCTATTGCCACATGACTGCGCCAGAAACAAGGCAAACATTACAAATGAGGTGATAACAAGCAGGCGTTTCATGAAAGAGCGAATATCCTGCTTATTTGCCGTATTTCCTCATGCTGGCCCAGCTGCCACCATTGTAAGCTTCAATGCCTCGGTTCTTCAGCACGCTCACAGCAGTGCCACTTCGCATGCCCGATGCACAACAAGTGATGATCGGTACATTCATTTTTGCTAATTTATCAGCCTGTGAGGTGATTTTGTCAAGCGGAATATTTACGGAGCCTTTAACATGGCCCTGCTTGTACTCTGCCGGAGTTCTAACATCTACAATTTTTGCACCCTTGTCAATCAGTTCCTGAAAGTCCACTCCCGGACCGAACAGGTTTTTAAGTAATCCGAACATGTTTTTTGATTTAAATAGTTAATTCTTTGATCAATATAAGCAGGCCCATGATCAGCACAAACCAGCCGAAGCCAGCCTTGAGCTTGTTGCCTGCTATTTTTCGGCTCAACAAATTGCCGGCAAAAATTCCGGCAATGGCCAAAGCCGTGATGATTAATAAAAAGCCCCACTCAATTTCAAGCCTTTGGGCGTCTCCTATGAATCCGAAAAGCGATTTGGCGGCAATGATGAGCAACGAAGTACCTACGGCCTTTTTCATGCTCAATCCGCTGAATTTCACCAAAGCAGGAATGATCAAAAACCCACCTCCGGCACCAACCAGCCCGGTGAGTATGCCCACCACCACACCTTCCACAAGGATGAGCGGGTAATTGTATTTCAACTCACCCTCGTTTTCCTGTTCAGCCTTTTTGCCTCCTCGAATCATGCTGATGGAAGCCGCCAGCATCAAGACCGCGAAAAGACCCATGACCAACAATCTTTTGCTCAGCATAAAAGAGCCCAAAGCAATTTCATCAGGTATGGAAGGAACCAAACTGTGACGGGTGAAATAAACCGTGATAATGGCTGGTATGCCAAACACCAGGAATGTGCGGATGTCGGTTAACCCTTCGCGGTACTTTTGTACGCTTCCGACCAAACTGGTAGATCCAACAATGAATAGTGAATAAGCCGGAGCAAACTCAGAGGCTTCAGTTCCAAAAAGATAAACCAATATGGGCACGGTAAGGATGGAACCGCCACCACCAATGAGCCCCAATGAGAGCCCAACGATGATTGCTGCCAGATAACCCAAAATTTCCATGCCACAAATGTGAGGCTCTGCAAAGATTTTTTGAGTGATACTGGTCACCCAATGTTGGGAAACTTATAAATCGATCAGTTCAATGTGGTTCCTGCCCAGTTTAATTCGGCCCAATTGCTCCAATTTTTTCAGTAGCCTTGAAATCACCTCACGAGAGGAATTCAGTTCATAAGCAATGTCTTGGTGCGTGATGTTTTCGAGCTGATTGCTGTTTCTGGCTTCTCTGAGTTTTTGAAGGTAAATAACCAGCCTTTCATCGAGTTTATGAAAGGCAATGGTATCGAGTGTTTTTAGTACTTCTTCAAAGCGGAAACGATAGGTGTTCAGCACATAGTAATACCAGGTGCGGTGTTTCAGCATCCACTCATCCATATATTGAATGGGAATGCTCATTACCTCACACTCTTCTTCTGTTTCTGCGCGTATTCTGCTGATTCTTCGCGGACCTGCAGAACAACTCAGCGAGATGGCACAAGCATCTCCGGGGTATAGATAATAAAGGAAAAGCTCGTGTTCATTTTCATCGGGGCGATAAACCTTGATTTTTCCTTCGAGCAAAAGAGGAATTTCTATGATTGTTTTCCCCACATCCATGATGATCTCATCATGAGGGATAAATTTATGCTTCCCTTTCTCTAATATTTCATCAATCAATGGTGATGAGAATTCCGGGAATTTGCTTCTAATTTTTTCGTACAGCTGATCTCTGTCCATTGCTTACAAAAATAGAAACTAGTGACATAATATAGCCTGTGGTGTGGTTTTAAGCCGTGAATGAAGCAATCCGAACCGATTGCAACTTCCTTTATCCGCAAGGAGCTTCTTTACCCGCACGGATGGCAAATTTCTTTACCCGCACGGATTTCAAATCCGTGCTGGGCTTTTGGAAGAATGAAATCCGCGCTGGGTTATGGAAATTGTTGTATGGTTTTAGGCGGTGAATGAGCACATTGGTGCAGATTTGCAATCTGTGCCAATGTGCATTCTACCATCCCATACCTTATCCCAACATAGAGCCCAACAAATCGCCAAACTGCGTTTCTTCTTCTTTTAGGCTTCGGCCAATTTTGGAGTATTCCGCAAGGCCGTGAAGCACAAACTCCATCCAAAGGTATTTTTCGTTGCCTTTTAACGCTTTTTTGTAAGTGTCTACAAGGGCGGCTAATCCATCAACAGAATTGAGCACACGCGCGTATGTTTTATCGCTGCAGTCTTGAGGAATTTCAAGGTGATGGCCATCTTCAAACCAGTTGGTTATCCGCTCATAGGGATCGGCTTGACCTTCCTTTTTGCTTGATTTTCCGGGTTTGGGAAAGTGCTGTGAAAACTCAGCTCTGATGGCTTTGCCCAGAAGAATGCGCGCCACACTTTGTTCGCCTTCTTGCTCTCCTTCGTAAACCATTTCCACCTTACCGGTAATGGCAGGAATTACCCCTTCCATATCACTGATGCGCACCTCGGTAGGCAATTCACCATTGATCAGCCCTCTTCTTTCGGCTGCGCTGATCATGTTTTCAAAAGCCGAAATGGTCAGTCGTGCAGAAACCCCACTTTTGGCATCGACATACTCATTCGTGCGGGCTTCAAATGCAATGCGCTCAATTAAAATGGCCGTTAGCTCGTTGAAGTACACATTTTTCTGCTGCTCCTTGCTGATTCGGGCTTCCTGTTTTGTTATCGATCTTGAATCTTCTATGCTTTTGGGATAGTGCGTAATGATCTGACTCCCAATGCGGTCTTTTAGAGGGGTAACAATGCTACCGCGATTGGTATAATCTTCCGGATTGGCAGTAAAAACAAACTGAATATCCAGTGGAAGTCGAAGTTTAAATCCACGAATCTGGATGTCGCCTTCTTGCAGGATGTTAAAAAGTGCAACCTGTATTCTCGGCTGGAGATCGGGCAATTCGTTGATCACGAAAATGCTGCGATTGGCACGCGGAATAAGGCCAAAATGGATGACCCGTTCATCATTGTAGTTAAGTTTCAGATTCACAGCCTTGATGGGGTCTACATCCCCAATCAAATCGGCTATGCTTACATCAGGCGTGGCCAGTTTTTCAACATAGCGATCATCTCGATGTAGCCATTCAATGGGGGTTGCATCACCTTGTTCTTCAATGATATCTTTGGCGTAACGGCTGAGCGGTTGAAAAGGATCATCATTCAATTCTGAGCCAGCAACCACCGGTATGTAGGGGTCGAGAAGATGGGTCATTTTTCTGGCCAACCTCGTTTTTGCCTGTCCGCGCAAACCCAGCAAATTAATGTGGTGTCCGGATAGAATGGCACGCTGTAAATCAGGAATTACCGTATGATCGTAGCCAATGATTTCTTGAAAAACGTTCTCTTTGTTTCTAAGTTTAGCGGCAAGGTTATCGCGAAGCTCTTGCTTGAGGCTCTTGGATTGGTAGCCTGCGGCCTTGAGATCGCCCAATGTATGGAGTTCGGGTTTTTTATTCATTTCAATCTTTTTCTTTTATTTCTGGCATAATCGTGAAAAACATATTCACCCAAACCCTGAAGGTTAGTATAAAATGCCTGACCGCTGTTCACCTCTGTAAACTCTTCGATGAATTGTTGTAAATAAGGGTCTTTGGCAATCATAAAGGTGGTAATGGGAATGCCCAGTTTTTTACATACAGCGGCTTCATTAAGGGTTTTATTTACAATTTTTCGGTCCAGACCAAAGCTGTTTTGGTAGTATCCCGCTCCTTCTTTTAGGCAGCTGGGTTTGCCATCGGTGATCATAAAAATTTGCTTATTGGGGTTTTTTCTTTTGCGCAGAATTTCCTGCGCCAGCCGCAAACCGGCAACGGTATTGGTGTGAAATGGGCCTACCTGCAGATATGGAAGGTCTTTTAAATCAATCTGCCAGGCATCATTGCCAAACACAATGATATCTAAGGTGTCTTTCGGGTAGCGCGTTCTGATTAGTTCGGCAAGGGCCATGGCTACTTTTTTTGCCGGAGTTATGCGGTCTTCTCCATAGAGGATCATGCTATGAGATATATCAATCATTAGCACCGTACTGCTTTGGCTTCGATGCTCTGTTTCATTCACCAGTAAATCGTTTTCTGTGAGTTGAAAACCCATATCACCGTTTCTTATTTGGGCATTTTTTAAGCTATCGGTAAGGGCAATGTGCTCTGCTGCATCTCCAAAAACAAAAGGTCGTTGTTCTGGTAAGAGGTCTCCTCCTGATCCTGAATGTGGGCTGTGGTGTTCCCCTTTTCCGCTTTTTTTCAGCTTCCCAAAAATTTCGTTGAGCGAGTTTTGTCGGATGCTTTGCTCCATTTTAGCGCCCATAAAGACTTCCCCAGCCTCTGTTTCGCGGAGATAACCTTTGTTTTTAAGGTCTTCTATGAAGTTGCCCATCCCGTATTCATTGTCGGTGAGCTGGTATTCCCTGTCCAGCTGATTCATCCAGTCAATGGCTTCTGCCACATCGCCACTGGTGTAGGTGAGGAGCTCTCTAAAAATATTGAACAGACGGTCAAATGGAGTTTCATTTTCCGATTGATTGATCCATTCATGAAAAATATACGACCGCATAAGTTCTTAACAAAAATAGTGGGCAGCCGTTCAGACTGAAAAGGATTAATTTTGACCAAAGTCAAAGCACTGACAATCATCAGAATCATAGCTTTATGGGTCGTCGGTACCATTGCGCTCGGCAGTTTGCTCTTACTTGCCTTGCCGTCAGAGATCAAAGTACAACACAAGCTTATGTGCAAGCAGGATGCTGATTTTCTTAGAAGAGAGTTTGTGTATCTCGAAAATTGGAAACAGTGGCGTAGTGAATGGAGCGAGCTGGACTCATCTCAATGGAAAACCGATGGCACCGATGGTCTTGCGGGTTTTGTGGTTCAAAATGGAGCATTTCACTGGCGATTACTAAGCGTGAGCAATGAAAACGTGATTCAATATCGAAGAAGGCATCCGGTCATCACAGGCCATGTTATCAAGGGGCAGATAGTGTTGAAACAGGACGGAGACAGCACGCAATTGGTTTGGAACGAAACGGTTAAACTCGAATGGCAGCAGCGATGGAAGGCTTTTGAAATTCAAGAACTGCTTGATAACCAGATTAAAACAGACGCATCAGATGTGTTGACTTTTACCCAAAATTCAGTTGCGGATTGTCCTGGCTATGCGGTTATGGAAAATCACCACTCAAAAAACTATGTGGTCTTGAGGCAAGCTGATTGGGCAAATACTACCATCACCAATATCTCAACAACTTGTCAATTGAAATTGAAGGACTGGTGCCTTCGCAACGATTATGAGCCTTTGGATAGAATACAATGGTTGCTCTGGCCATACACCAATTTACAAAGCGATTCTATGGTAGCTATGGTTATGATTTTAGAGGATGACACCATGCGCCCTCAAGAAAACGCAGATACGCTAGCAATGTCGGATGATTTTTTGGTGATGTACTTCAATGATGAGGCGTATGTTTACAGCAAACAATTGGGTGCTGATATGTATCTGAGCACGACTGGGTTAATCGCCAAACTTAAGGATGAAGGGAAGCGGATTTCATTTCCTTTGATTGTAGAAGCTTTGGAGGAGAAAAAGGAAGTTAATTCTGCAAATGAATGGTTGTGGTTGTATAGAATTAAGCTTACAGAGCAAATGTCTGTGCCAGAATGAATGCAGTGTTTAGGTAAATTGATAAAAATCAGTCTTACGAGTACATGTTATTGCATAACAATTTGCAATCTGAGCTGTTATAGCAGTAATTATGATGCAAAAACTCGTTTGTCCAAACTGCAGTCATCATCACTTTGAAGCGAAACCGGTAGGCCGAAATCATTGGTGGCTCGGCCTTGAAAAGATTCTTCTTTTCGTTGGCATGAGCCCAAATTGGTTTAACAATGTACTGATTCGTTGCAAAACATGTAAGTATTACTGGAAAGCCTGAGACTACCAGTCGTCGCTTTGTACTTCCTTGGCTTCAGATAGGCTTTTGATGAGGCTTTCTATGAGATGACCCATATATACGGTTGTCTGCTCGATGTTGTAATTGTAAACTTCTGCATTGTAATCCGGATCGCTGGTGTCGAGCCACTTGGCAACATCGAAATATGATGCCTGCTCCCAGCGAATGCGGTGCACACGATATTTATAACGACCTTCTTTGAACATCAACTCCAGCTGATAAGATACAAAGCCACCATTGGGGATGATATTTCCTTTCCGATCCTTGCTGTTCAATCTAAACCTGGCGGTGCCTTCAATTTTTTCGCCCTTAACTTTTGCTTTCATCACACCGCTTGGGTTCGGATAAAAATCCTTGATCCAGTTTTCAGCTCTTTGGTAAAGTTCATCGGCTGATGCCCCTGACACTTCAATTACTTCGGTATATTCTGCTTGTCCATTGTCTTCGTTTACGGGCAATTCTGACTGCGCAAATACTCCTGTAGCAAGAACAATGGTGAATAAGCTGCTGAGAATGGTCTTGATTTTCATAGCTCAATTTTAACACAAAGCAGGTCAAAGAACAATTTCTACATGGTATTTTGAAGACTAAATTTGAAGGAATGAATTTTCTGGCACATTATCATTTTGATCGCACAGATTCACCAACCTATAATCTCGGTCTCATTTTGCCAGACCTGTATAGAAACTTCAACAGGGGGTTGAGAATAACCAAGGCACAGCTTAATGATCTGCAGCACCCATCGCATCTGCTTGCAGGAAGCAGAAGACACTTTGTTTCTGACGATCGTTTTCATTCATCAGAAGTTTTCAAAAGTGGAGAAAGCATGCTGTTGAATCAATTAAGAGCGGAAGATGCTCCCGTTTTCGACAGAGATTATTTCATTGCACATATTTATTATGAGTTGTTGCTGGATCATGTGTTGCTCAACCGATACTGCACATTGGCGGAAGAGCTGTACAGCGATTTTAGAAGCGTCAGTAAAGATGAGCTTAAGGGGTACCTGCACATGTTCAATAAAAATGCGGTGGAGCGCTTTTTACAGGGCTTCGATCATTTTAACGAGGCGGCATATCTGCAATCCTACCATGAGCCCGATTCAGTAGTGTTTGCCTTGGGTAAAATTTGCAATAAAATGAACATTGCCCCGTTTAATGAGGATCAAAAAATACATCTGCTTAAGATCATGCACCAATTAAAACCTATCATTGCAAAAGACCTCACACAATTGCGCGTATGGTTAAAAGATTAATTTCTGTTTGTGGTGCTATTCTTTTGCTCGGTATAGGCAAGGCATACCCGCAGGCCACTCCTAAATACAGCAACGAATTTCTTTCCATTGGCATCAGTGCAAGGGCTTTTGGTATGTCTAACGCTGTTGTTTCAGGTACAGATGATGTGACCGCCGGTTTTTGGAATCCGGCAGGTTTGGTTCATATGAAAGATGATATACAACTGTCTTTTATGCATGCTGAATATTTTGCCGGAATAGCCAACTACGACTACGGTGGTTTTGCCACCCAAATAAAAGACAAAGCAAAGCTAGGTGTTTCTTTTGTGCGCTTTGGGGTTGATAACATCCCCAACACCCTTGATTTAATAAGAAATGGTCAGATTGATTACAACCGAATCAGCAGTTTTTCGGCGGTAGATTATGCATTCTTGTTTAGTTATGCGCAAAAAACACTCAGAGATGGGTTAAGCATCGGCGGAAACGCCAAAATTATTCATCGAAGGGCCGGGCAATTTGCCAAGGCTTGGGGCTTTGGATTGGATTTTGGATTGCAGTACCGCACCGATAACAATTGGCAGTTTGGATTGATGGCACGCGACGTTACTTCTACCTTCAACGCCTGGACATTTACCTTTACCGATGCTGAAAAAGATGTACTCATTCAAACCGGAAATGAGATACCGAAGAACTCTTTGGAAATAACCCTGCCCAAATTCATCTTGGGTGCCGGGAAGTTATTTGATTTGGGTGAGCATTTTAGCCTATTGGCTGAGTGCAATGCAGATCTGAGTACCGATGGAAAGAGAAACACCCTGATTAGAACCGGAACGCTGAGTATAGATCCGAGACTCGGATTGGAAGCCGGCTATAAAAAAATGGTGTTCTTGAGAGCAGGACTGGGCAACATTCAGGAAGTGACGAACTTCGATGGTGAACAGATATGGACTTTCCAGCCCAATGTGGGACTTGGGCTGCGGTTTAAAAACATTACGTTCGATTATGCATTAAGCGATATTGGCGATGTTTCAGACGCCTTGTATAGCAATGTTTTTTCTGTTCGCTTTTCAGTGAATCAGAGTGGCTCAGAATAGGGCCATATCAAATTTTCTGCGGTACTTTTTTGAGATTTCATGGTCCTCTCCCAAAAGAGAGAACAAAGCTATGCCTGCTTTTCTTGGCAATTCATCGTTGAATTTTTTATCGATGATTACGGCGCGGATGATATGCTCAAAAGCTGATTCCCAATCATTCTTCTGAGCGCTTATGGCAGCTTCGTTCAAGTCCTTTTCTACCGCTGATCCTCCTGTTTTCTCATACCCAAACAGTCGAGCCAATTGTCGCACATTTTCAGCTTTCGCGTATAAAGGGTTGCCTAGAAGAATGTCAGAAACCATTTCAATTGCTTCTTGGGGCACTGAAAACAATGAACGGAATGCCCATTCGAGACGGGCTTCTTTGATGTCGGGATTGCGGTCACAAAAGGCCTTCAGTTCTTCCAGGCTTTTTTGTCCTGTCTCTAATTCTTGCAGCAGGTTTTCGAATTCAATCTTGCGCTCATCGGGAATATGTTGATCCAGCCATTTTTCTATTTCGTGCTGAGGCAATGCCCCTGTAAAGTCTGCAATGATTTCACCATCGCTGAACATTTTAACCGATGGGATTCCACGAACCTGGTATTGCTGACTCAGCTCAGGATGATGATCAGCATTCACTTTAACCAATTGCCACCTTCCTTCAGCCTTTGCAGCCAGGCCTTCAATGATTGGACCCAACACCCGGCACGGACCGCACCATTCGGCCCAAAAATCTACAACAACCGGAACTTCATAGCTTCTTTCAATGACCTCTTTTTGAAAATCCATGCAATGTCTTTTTGTGCGTACGTACGGATTACTTGGTTACAAATACTTTTTTGCTGGCTTCCAGCCCTGCGGTTGACAAGTTTAGTACGTAAATACCTGATGCCCAGCTCTCAACTGGTATGCTCAATTCGTAACGCCCGGGAGATTGGGGCGCTTTTATCAAGGCATTGTACAAAATCCGGCCATCCAAATCGGTGCATTGCACTTCTACATCCTCTGCTGAGGGAATCCTGTATTTGAGCAGGATTTTACCTGCTCCCGCCTGTGTAAAGACTTCCATATCCAATACTTCTAGAGATTCGACACGTTTCACATTGCTTACGGCTTTGTTCAAAACCACTTTGTAGATGGCGGTGCTGGCCTTGCTTTGATCGGTGTTGCTAAAGAAACCGTTGGGCACAAAAGATTCAATACCACCAATGATGTAACCGATGGTTTCATCGGTGTTTGCAGGAATCTTATCCAACAATAGGATGCCTTCATCATTAAAATATTCGTCAGAATGGGAAGGAATGTACTCTGCACTTGCCCCAAGCAGAGCTGGCATTTTGCTTTCAAAAGCAGACTCTTCAAGTTCCCAGTTGCTGTTTCGGCTCATCATGCTGATGGTAGAAACAAAGGGCACGTTGTCATCTTTCACCAGGTTGTTTTGCTCATCGTAGTAGTATTGACCAATGCCGCCGAGAAATACCGAATGCATGGTTTTATCATTTGCTTCATAGATTGGAATGTGTGCCGTGTGATATTGGTTGAGTAGTTGGTTGCCATTGTTTTGAACCTGGTATCCGGTGTCGAACACATCAACTGTGTTGAGCCATGGAATATCTTGGTTGAGTTGGAAAACACCGCTGAACATGGTGAAACCTTTTTCGCCATTTGGAAATATTTGCGGCATCATATTGTAATCTCTGCGATGCAGGTTTAGGCTGTCGTACCATTCGGTATAGCTCTTTACCTCTATTCCGTTGCTGAGGTCAAGTGAGAATTTTTTAATTGAATTGGTGTATTGTTGTTTGAATCCTGGTCCGTGATTGGGCCCCTGAGGGTTGTAACTTCCTTCAAAGTTCTGTCCGCCTGCCAGGTAGTAGTAGCCATCTAAGTAGCCCATATAACCACCGGTAACCCTGAATCTTTCATCTTGAATTTGTTGAATCCAAGGCACGAGGCTTTGTGCATTCTTAACGGCAGCAATGAGCTCCTTCACCTGAATGTGGGTGATGTTCGGGAAAGTGATATGCCCCCCGGCTGTGGAGCTATTGGCGTAACCTCCGGTGATGATTAAATCGTTTTCTACTTGTTGAAATTCCATGTTGGAGCTTTGCAGTTGTTCTACAATTTGGGTGTTCAACCCTGTAAGATTTGCACTGTAGAGTTTTCCCTCGGGCATTTCAATCACATAGATTTTTTGGTTATTGCCGGCTGGATCGAAAGCTTCGAATGGCCTTCTTTTATGAAGTCCATCCGTTCTTCCGCCCAACAGCAAAACATTGTTGCCATCGGCAGCCCATACGTACGATTGCAATCCGGGAATATCATTGATGTTCATTTTTTCTAGCTTGAGGTTAAAATTAACCTGAGCCCGAACGGGTGAATGAGTGCAGCAGTTGAGAACGAGTAGCAATCCAATGCCGAGTGAAGTGAATGAAAAATTTTTCATGTCGTTGATTTTGA
>CAZYJD010000037.1:0-19869 GCA_964647785.1 uncultured Chitinophagaceae bacterium | reverse complement strand
AACTCACTTCACAAAAGGAAGCGGTTTACCGCCACTTTTATGATAACTTTCCAAACAGTGAAAGTGAAAGTAAAAAGTTAAGGCATGCCTTCATTCATAAATAAAGTAAAAATTTTCTCGGGAACGGCTTCTGAAGCCCTCGCACAACGCATTGCAACGGCTTATGGGCAACCTCTTGGAGATGTAAGTATTCCGCGCTTTAGCGACGGAGAATTCCAACCCACCATCAATGAATCGGTGCGTGGATGTGATTTATTTCTCATCCAATCAACCTTTCCTCCACAAGATAATTTGATGGAACTGTTGATGCTGATTGATACGGCCAAACGGGCTTCCGCTCATATGGTCACCGCCGTAATTCCGTATTTCGGTATGGCTCGTCAGGATAGAAAAGACAAACCAAGGGTTCCAATTACCTCAAAAATGATTGCGAATATTTTGCATGCGGCAGGAGCTGACCGAGTGATGACCATGGATTTGCATGCACCCCAAATACAAGGTTTTTTTGACATACCGGTTGATCACCTTGATTCTTCGATCATTTTCATTCCATACATCAAACGACTGGGCCTTGATAACCTGGTTTTGGCAGCACCCGACATCGGTGCTTCTAAAAGGGTAAGAGAGTTTGCCAAGATGTTGAATGTAGAAATGGTTATATGCGATAAGGCTAGGAAGAAAGCAAATGAAGTGGCCAGCATGACGTTAATTGGGGATGTTGAAGGCAAAGACATTGTGTTGGCTGATGACATTGTAGATACGGCAAATACGCTTTGCAAAGCTGCCGCATTGATCAAAGAGAAAGGTGCCCGTTCGGTACGTGCTGTTTGTACCCATCCCGTACTGTCAGGTAAGGCTTTTGAGAACATTAATCAATCACAACTTGATGAGCTGGTGGTTTGCGATACCATTCCGGTGGATAGCAGTAAATCTCATAAGATCAAGGTGTTGAGCGTGGATCGTTTGTTCGCCAATGCCATCCGAAATGTTTGTGAATACGGAAGCATCAGTTCACTTTTCACCACCGATGATAGTTATCAAGGCAACCTCGGCCTACAATAAAACAAAACAAGATTTTATAAGTAATAGATGAAAACGATTGCAATTAAGGGAGACCTGCGCGAAGGTCTCGGAAAGAGTGCGACAAAAGCGCTCAGAAAAGAAGGTAAAGTACCCTGTGTACTCTATGGAAACAGTGAACCAGTTCATTTTGGTGTTTATGAGATTGATTTTAAAAATCTGGTCTACACCCCCAATAGTTACGTGGTTATGCTGGATGTAAACAATGAAAAGACCATTGCTAAAATGCAGGACATTCAGTTCCACCCTGTTTCTGAAGCCATTATTCACGCAGATTTTCTGCAAATCGATCCGTCGAAGGCGGTTGAAATGCAAATTCCTGTGAGGATTACCGGAAACTCACCGGGTGTGCGTGCTGGTGGTAAGCTTCAATTGAAAATTAAAAAGCTCAGAGCTTTTGGTTTGATTACCGATATGCCGGATTTCGTTGAGGTAAAGGTAGATCATCTCGAATTGGGCAAGAGTATCAGGGTTAAAGAAGTGAGCGTTGAAAATCTGAATTTCAATGACGCTGCTGAAAACACCATCGTTACTTGTGTTCAAACGAGAGCGAGCCGATCTGCTGCTGCAGCCGATGCGGAATAAACAAAAAGATAACCATTATCATGAGGCTCAACCATTAGGTTGGGCCTTTTTTATAAACGGTTTTTTCGTCCGCCAATTTTGGCGGTAAGCCCAACCTGAAATAGGCTTTTAGAAATACCAAATTCAGTATATAAACCAATATTCTCGTGAGGCATCACCCGCAGTCCTAGTGTGGTTTCAAAACCCAGATTGATAAGCGCACTGCCTTTGCTGGCTTCCAAATTCGGATTATTGCTGATGGCATCATACGTCCAATCACGGAACCCAATCCCCAACCCCCAATAAGGATCTATTTTATCATGACGACCCATGTCTACGTTCATTCTTGCCAGTACGCTCCAACTGGTCCATTGAGCATCCCAACGTAGCTTCTCCTGAACCCCCTCCTGATTTCTGAAGGTGACTTCATCTTCGGTTAATAAATCTGCTGAAGCGTAGGCGAAATTTAGCCCAATACCGATATGCTCACTAACTGCATATTCTCCCTTTATATGCAATGGGCCGAAGCTTTTTGTTTCAAGTACGGACCCTAGATCATTGAAAACTGCGATGCCCAAATTACCAGCTCCATATCCTGCAGAAATAAATGCCGCTTTTTCACTAAATACCTGAGCAGAGCTGAATGATGCTGATATACAGAAAATAAGACTGAGGATGGATGTCGAGATTTTTTTCATAGGACAACAAAATTGGCATTGCTCGGTGATAGCTGAACTGCCAAAAATCAGCTTTTCAAGAAAAAAAATTTATACGACGGAGCAACCTCCATTCTAAGCAAGCAGACCAACTCGCATCACGAACGTTTCCGGCAACGCAAATGGCATGCTTCCAAAAGGCCAATACGAAGTGGTATTCAATGCAGGCGATTGCCTTCCGGAACCGATTATTACCGTGATCAAAGTGGATTTATTCAGCAGACCAAACCCATGCTGAAAATTCACTAAGCAGTCAATTCTCTCTTCGAACAAGCATTTAAGGGGCATTTTTTGTTCCTTTACCATATGAAGCGGTCTCTTAGCTTTTTGTTGTTCCTTTGGTCGGTACTCGCTGTTCTGGCTCAATCCGATAAACCTTTCTATGAACTGTCGGAAGGTGAATCGAAAAAGCTCAAGGCCGAATTGCTGTACAAAAAGCAGCTGTATGATCAAAACATTGATGTTCGTCATGTTCGATTGCAGCTCGATATTGACCCCGATTCAGATTCCATCAGCGGATGGAATGAAATGACCTTTGAATGGCGCGAGGCTCCATTTGATCAGGTCTTTTTGGATTTCAGCAAAGCGGGAATGCATATCGACTCAATTGTAGATGGCGGTGGACAACGCCTTTCTTTCACCCACAATGTGCGACATCTTGTGGACATTCGTCCGGGTCGTATTGCAGAAAGAGGAGAAGTGGAACAATGGCGCATTTATTTCTCCGGAAAACCCGAGCAGGCCGGGAAACGGAGCTTTACCTATCAATTGCATGGTCGCCCGGGTGATGTGCACCGTGTGGCGGCAACCCTCTCTCAACCTTATGGTGCACGCGACTGGTGGCCGTGCCGCGATAATCTATCAGATAAAATAGACAGCCTGGATATGCGCATTTTGGTGCCTCCAGGAATGCTGGCTGCGGGCCTGGGTAAACTGGTTCAGAGGGCAGAAGGCGTTGAGCGCGATACTTTCGAATGGTCGCATCGTTATCCGGTGGTGAGTTATTTGGTAGCAGTTGCGGTTACCAACTACAATGAGTATAGCGATTGGTATGTCAATGAATCGGGAGATTCCCTGCAAATTCTGAATTATGTTTTTCCCGTCAATGACAGCCTTGCTCGAAGCCAAACACCAGTGATTACAGAGATGATGGGCGTGTTTGAAAAGCTATTTGGTCCATATCCATTTTTCTCTGAAAAGTACGGCCATGCCCAGTTTGTGTTCAGCGGAGGGATGGAGCACCAAACCATGAGTTTCATGGGCAATTTTAACTTCGATCTGCAGGCACATGAACTGGCTCATCAGTGGTTTGGAAATACCATTACCTGTGGAAGCTGGCAGGATATCTGGTTAAACGAAGGATTTGCCACTTACCTCACCTTGCTTTGCCATGAACATCTCAGAGGCGATTCGGCATTTCAGGCCGGGATGAATCTCATGCGAAACCGCATCATGCGCGAACCCGATGGCTCTGTAGTGGTTCCTGCTGAAGACACCTTGAATGTATCCAGGGTATTCAGCGGCCGATTGAGTTACGAGAAAGGTGCCTGGGTGCTGCATATGCTGCGTTTTGTGCTGGGGGATGAAGCATTCTACAGCGGGTTG
This sequence comes from uncultured Chitinophagaceae bacterium, assembly GCA_964647785.1. Classification (GTDB taxonomy): domain Bacteria; phylum Bacteroidota; class Bacteroidia; order NS11-12g; family UBA9320; genus CAZYJD01. The sequence continues at coordinate 15,904 of CAZYJD010000037.1, read as the reverse complement.
AATGATTATTTTTATGCTCAGCGGCATCACCATGGATTCGTCTCAACAGAAGATTTGAGGATTGCACTGGAGTCTTCCTCCGGACAGGATTTGGACGGCTTTTTTAACCAATGGGTTTACGGACAGGGATATCCGCAGTTTGATTTAAGGTGGCAGGCACAAAGTAACCAGCTGAGTATACAACTGACACAACGCACCTCTACCCCGGTTTGGGATTATTTCGACATTCCGGTGCCTGTACTGCTTCGGGGTGAAGGAAAGGATAGTTTGATATTGCTTCGCCATGGCAATCAGATCGACAGCTTTCAAATGGTGTTGCCCTTCAGGATTGAAGAATTGATAGCAGACCCCTATGTACAAATTCTCGCCAGGGTAGAGAGCATTCGTCAGCAGTCAGATGATCAAAAAATACGAATAGAAGTGTTCCCCAATCCGGCCTCGGAAATTTTACGTGTGCAATCCGACTCCATACGCTTCTCAACCATTCGAATACTCAACCTCCAGGGAGCCTTGCTTCACGAAGAGAATTTGGAAAAGCAGGGCATTGGAAGTTGGAGTTATTCATTGAACTCATTGTCTGGCGGCCTTTACTTTCTCGAAATACTCACCGAGGATAACCGAAGAGTTGTGCAGAGATTTATCAGGGAATAATCAGCATTTAGTGAGGAAGCTTATCCTTGAAAAGCCCATACAAATACGTACCGAGAATGGCAAACGCAATGATGATCAAATAGGAGAGGTATCCAAAGCCCACATTCACAAACAAAGGACCCGGGCAAGCACCTACCAATGCCCAGCCGAGGCCAAAAACAGTTCCTCCCAATAAGTAGCGCCAAATACTGAAGGCTTTAGGACTGAACTTGATTCGGTTGCCGTGAATGTCTCTCAATTTTTGCCATTTGATGAATTGTACCAACACAATTCCAGCGACCACAGAGCTTCCAATGATTCCGTACATGTGGAAGCTTTGAAACCTGAACATTTCCTGTATTCTATACCAGCTGATGGCTTCAGATTTAGCCATTACAATACCAAATAATATACCGGCAATGATGTATCTTAAAACTTTCATCGCTCTAAAAAATAATCGGATAAATGACGTGAACCATGAGCAGCCCTCCAATAAAAAAACCGATCACCGCAATCAGAGAAGGGAGTTGCAAATCACTTAAACCACTGATGGCATGTCCCGAGGTACAGCCACCGGCCCAGCGCGTTCCAAAGCCTATCAACAATCCACCTATGCTCAAAATGAGCAGATTTTGCCAATGGCTGAGGGCTTCTATGCTAAACAATTCTGCCGGCTGAAGCCCGTTTACATCACCAAAGCCAAGAGCTTTAAGGTCTGCAATGGTTGCTGCTGAGATTTGAACTGCTTCGCCATTCCACATGAACAAACGCACCACCAACCCGCCGAGAACACTGCCCAGCATGAAAAACAAATTCCAGCGTTGCCGCTTCCAGTTAAAGTCAAAAAAACTAGCGGTTTTACCTGCACCACAGGCGGAACAAATGGTTCGGAAATTTCCTGAAAACCCAAATGATTTGCCGAAGAAGAGCAGAATACCCATCACCAAAGTGATGATCAATCCCGATACATACCAGGGCCATGGCTCAGTAATCCAATTGTACAATGATTCTTTCATGCTCTTTTCAAATGATAGGTGAGAACAGGTTTGTAGATATGGGTGGAAATATGCTCGGCTATGCTTGGCCAAAAGATTTTTAACCAGCCCGGGCGGCCGTGAGTGGCCAGGCAAACCAAATCAGTATCGCGCATTTGAACAAAGTGATTCACACCTTCCTGAACAGTAAAGTCAGTGAACAGTTCATATTGTTCAGTCGCCAGATGGTGAAATTCTGCAAATTCCTTCATCCGTTTTCTGATGGCATCTTTTGACGATTCACTTTCAGATCGATTGCTGATGTATAAAAGGGTCAGCTTCATTTCAAAGGCCATCTGAAATTTCCGAATGATTTCGGTACGATGCATTTCTTTCTGCTTAAAATCGCTTACATACACCAGCCTATCGAAAGCCTGCAAACTTCGGTCGCACATCACTGTAAGAACGGGCACCGGCGATTTCCGTACCACATATTGGGTTTCAATTCCACGCAGCACCCCTCTTTTTCGGTAAACACCCCGTGTGCCCATCAATATCAGGTCTGCCTCGATTTGAAGAGCTTTATCTAGGATGCAATCGGTGATATTGCCCACCATGAGATGCGTATCAATGATTAGATGATTTTCTTTTTTGGCGGTTTCCATTTCCTTTTCCGCCTGCACTTTCAGCTGCTTAAATTCACTATAATCTATTTCGCCATCTTCCAGTACATTTCCAGCCGAATCCAAATTGAGGTCTACCGATTGCTGTAGCACATGCATCAGATGAAGTTCAACCGGAATACGAGAAGAAATCTTGAGCGCCATGCCCAATGCAAATTCTGAGCTATCGGTAAAATCAGTTGGAATAAGTATGCGCATGGAATCCATTTTTCAAAAATGTCATTTTATGAACAGCTTAACCTTTTGTAAGGGTTAAGAACAGAATGATTTTCGTCAGGGCAAGAGGTTCTTTTTGTATGCCACATACTCCCTAAGCAATACATTGTACAGCATTTCTCCTACATATCGCGCTCCCGCTGTGCTGAAATGTGTGAAATCCTTGTTCCCCAAAGATGGGCTGGCCTGCACCCAACTCACCATGGAGTTTTGGCCTCCCATGGCTTCATAAAGATCCCAGAACGCGCAATGATTTGCAAAGGCTGCATTTTTCATGGCATCCCTGATCAGTGGAATATTGGGGTAGCTCTCATATCCATTGATACCACGCCGGCTCATATCAGAAGGGCCAATGACCAGGATGGACGCGAATGGTGCTGCTTTCTTGAGCGCGGCCAGTTGTGCCGATAACATTCGCTCGTAATACTTGTATGATTTCTGAGGGTTGGGAACCACATTAATTCCGTACTGAAGAATGATCAATCGTGTGTTTAATTGATTGAGAAATGAACCCAATAAGCCACCCTCTATGGTTTCAAACCCCAAAGCTGAGCTTCCCCTCATCGGGAAGTTATCAATGCTGATTCCACTATCGCTTTCGAAACACAGACCCATGATCAGTGGCGTTTCTCCGCCATCAAATCCCAGTAGGATGTTCTTTTCTGAAGGGGTGACATCCAGCCTGAGCATGCCCGCTAATGTACCGGCTGCCTTTTGCCTGTTTAGGTGCTTTTTATCGGGGTTTTGAACGCTAAGTTCAAATTCATTGGGATGGCTGTATAGAAGGAAGGCGCGTTTGTACTTTTTGGTTTTGGGATAACCGTTTGAAAGAAATTGCACTTTCAACCAACTGGAAGATGTTTCACGGTTTACATAGATAGGCTCCAAAAGGGTGTCCCATTGAAAGCTTGCTGAATCATAGATGTATTGCCAAGCGGCATCTGTGTCTTCCTGAAAACTGTCAATGAGGGCATAATTTTTACGTATGAAGGTATCGGTTCCAATGCGTTCGCGGTATTTCCCCGAAGGATAAAACGAGGCTGCTCCCGGTCCGTATTTGCCGCCCGGAGCTTTTTCAAGGTTTCCGTAAATGGCCATTTTTTTCCAGTCGGGGCTTTGGGTGAGGCGCACACCTGGCCGCAAATGGGCGGTGGGTTCAAGCGGAAGTAAAATGCCCGGTCCGCTACCTCCAAACCTCAACTGCAAACGATTCCTGAGATAATCGGTTATCCGATCACCTTCCAATTGTGAGTCGCCATAATGGATGACATGCATTGGGTTTCCGGAGCGTTCGGTTTCCAATAGCGCAGCAAAGAATTGCTTCATGACCTCAAATGACCCTTTGGTGGGATATTCAAGTGTGCTTGTAAATTCTGATTTTAGCAATTCTTCTTCTTGTTCTTTCAAAGTAACCGAATCGATGAATTCAACAGCCGTATCTACTGGGGTGATGGCAGCCAAAACGGTATCGAGCGATACTTTGTTGACCTTGGGAGGGTTGAAAATGCTGTTTGCGGGCGTAGATTTGATTTGTATGCCTGCAAATTCAAGTTTGCCTTCTGGCGACAAGAGCACCCAAACTCCAAGGAAAATATTCACCAATAACAAGGCGACAACTACTTGCCAGATGTTTATGGAGCGATGCTCCTCTTGTCCATTTGGCTTTTCAGTCTGCATTGGCAATCTGGCGTTTTTGGGCGGCAGATTTGTTGTTCATACTGCGGTAGTAGTCTGCTTTTGATGTGGGCACATACATCTTTAATCGTTGTCCTGCATTGATGCGATCGCCGCGCAATCCATTCCACCTGCGAACATCACTGATATTGGCGTCAAAAATATCGGCAATAAGACCGAGGTATTCTCCACTTCGCACCGTGTAGTAGACGCTTGTGGTGCCTTGGTTTTGTGAAGAAGTACGGGCAGCCGCATCGGGTTCAGGGGTTACCTCAGGCTTGGTAAAAGGAGGCGCTGGTTCTGCAGGCTGTTCCCCCCCCGGCATATAGTTTCCGGGATCAATGCGATAAATGCTATCCCCCAGTTCGGAAAAAAGCAAAGCTTTTTCAATGGGAAGTGACAGGGTGTAAGATCGAGCGGCATGGGGAATGACTTTCTTTTTGAAAATTGGATTCAGCAATCGCAGTTCTTCTAAAGAAATGTCCAAGGCTATTTGCAGCTGTGAAAAACTAAGCCAATCGGTTGGGTGTACGCATGTGGTATCGGGCCACTCCACAACTTCAGGTTCGAGTTCTTCAAGTGTATAATAGTTCAGCATATAAGCGGCTGCGGTGAAAGATGACATGACCTCTCTTACCTCTGCGGGCAGATAAGGTTGAATGTCGGAGAATTCCATGTTACCACCGGCCATACGTATGGCAATTTGAACATCGGTTTCATCGCAGTAAAAGGCTGCGATGGCTAAAGGCCACTTTTTAAAGGTTGCATAGTGATTTTTGAGCTCCAGAGCCGCCGCCCGGCTCGATTTCAGCCAATCTCTTCTTTCATCAACATAGGTACTGATGTGCAGATTCTGCCGAACAGCATTGCGGTAGTTCATTTGCCAAAACCCACTTCCTCCTGATGAACTCACTTTTAAATGATCAAATCCTGATACGGCCATCGGCAAATATTTGAGCTCATCCGGCAGGCCCTCTTCCCGCAAAATCTGGGAAATCTGTGGAAGATAAAATGCAGCCTTTCCTAAAATATTTGCCGTGTGGCCCTGAGAATTTTTGCGATAAGTCTGTATTTTCTGATGCGTTTCACTGTTGTAGAGCAGCGGCACCTCATTTTGGATTGATTGTATTCTTGAACCGATGTTTGCCGAGGAGTCAGGAAATGCAAAAAGCAAAGGACTGGATGACAGAAAACAGGCTACAAGAATGACTTTTAATAGGGGTTTCATGCCCAATTCTCCCCCATTAACTGTGCCGAAAAGGCCAACAATCGATCATCCTCAAATTTTGATGCCATTAGTTGTATGCCAAAAGGCATGCCATTGGAGTGATTGCCCAGCGGCAAGGAAATGGCCGGGATGCCTGCAATATTGGCCTGAACCGTAAAGATGTCGGCTAGATACATGGCAATGGGGTCGTTAGATTTAGCACCTATTTCGAAGGCAGTTCCCGGAGTTGTGGGGCTGATGAGTAAATCATAACTGCTTAGCAAATCTTCCGTGCGCTCAGTTATAACCCTTCTAACTTTCTGAGCCTTGGTATAGTAAGCATCGTAATGGTCGCTTGATAGCACAAAGGTTCCGGTCATAATCCGTCTTTGTACCTCTGGGCCAAAACCTTCACTTCTCGATTTCTTAAATGTACTTTCCAAATCTTCGGCATCTGCACTGCGATATCCATAAAGCAAGCCCTGATAACGCGCCAAATTACTAGAAGCTTCAGCAGTAGTAAGCACATAATAAACCGGTACCATATAATCCAAGAATGGAAAGTCAACCAAATCAACTTCCAATCCTTGCGATTGTAATTGTTCGATCAACTGATAGAAATAGTCCTTTATTTCGGGGTCAAGACCTTCTGATTCGATGCAATCGCGAATGATGCCAATGCGACGCACACCATGTTGGTCAAATCCTGCGGAGAATGCAGGCACTTCTTTTTCAGAACAGGTGGCATCCTTTTCATCTTTTCCTGACATGATTTCGGTCAAGAGGGCAGAATCGTAGACACTGGAAGTTATTGGGCCAATTTGATCGAAAGAAGAAGCATATGCCAAAAGGCCCCATCTGCTAATGCGACCATAGCTTGGTTTGAAACCTATATTTCCTGTAAAAGATGCAGGTTGGCGAATGGAGCCACCGGTGTCGCTCCCGAGTGCTGCCAGGCACAATTCAGCCTGCACCGCAACCGCCGAACCACCTGATGAACCACCTGGAACCTTGTTGTTGTCAAGGGCATTTAGCACTGGGCCATATGCGGAATTTTCATTGCTGGCGCCCATGGCAAATTCATCACAATTGAGCCGACCGATGATGATGGCATCTTCAGCAAGTAAGCGCTCGGTAACCGTTGCAGAATAAAGGGAAGTGAATCCTTCCAAAATTTTGCTGCTGGCCGAAACTTTATGGCCTTTATAGCAAATATTGTCTTTTAGACCGATGATCATTCCGGCCAGTTTACCTGCTTTTCCTTCCTCGTATTTCTTTTGAATTTCTTCAGCCCGACTTAGCACTTCCTCTTCATACACCTCTAAAAAGGCATTGAGGTGACTGTTCTCACGAATATTTCGGAGGTAATAATTTGCCAGCTCAGGGATGGTTACAACTCCCTTGGCCAGATCTTGCTGAACGGATAGTAAAGAGCGGTACTTTTTCAAAAGTCCTAGGTGTGATTAATCTTTTTTTTCTGTGCCCTTGTTCTTCTCGTCTTCTTTCATGCCTTCGCGTATGTGTTGTTGCACATCGTTTTTGGCATTGTTGAATTCGCGTATGCCCTGACCAATGCCACGCATGAGTTCAGGAATCTTCCTTCCACCAAACAACAACACGATGGCCAGAATGATTAATATCCATTCCGGTACTCCCAGTCCGAATAAGAAAATGAATGCGTTCATTTAACTGTTATTAGCCTGCAAATGTAATTGTTTCCGCGTGCTCCTGCAATGTACTGGAATTCATAATCAAGGCCTTTTCGCTGGAGGGATTTTAGTATTTTCGAAGCAAACAGTTCGTATGTCAGTTAGAAGACCCTTTAATCTCAAGCAGTGGATTGATGAAAATCGTTCGGAGCTCAAGCCACCCGTTGGAAACCGCAATTTGTATAAGGAAGCAGGTGATTATATTGTAATGATTGTTGCCGGGCCGAATGCCAGGAAAGATTATCACTACAATGAAACCGAAGAACTTTTTTATCAGCTGGAAGGCGATATCAATGTGCGCATTCAGGAAGAAGGACAAGCGGTTGATATTCCAGTACGTGAAGGAGAAATGTTCTTATTACCGGCTAAAGTGCCACATTCACCCATGCGTTCTCAGGGGTCAATCGGCTTGGTCATTGAAGTGAAAAGAAAAGAAAACCACACCGACGGTCTGCTTTGGTTCTGTGAAAAGTGCAACAACAAACTTCATGAAACATATTTTCATCTCGAGAATATTGAAAAGGATTTTCTGCCGCGTTTTAGAGCGTTTTATGGGAGTGAAGACATGCGTACATGCAACCAATGCGGTCATGTGATGGAATCAGATCCGAGATTTGTTTGATCGATAAAAATGCAACAAAGAAAAATAGATAGTCACGCCCATATCATGCCTGAATCATGGCCCATGCTCCATGAGAAGTATGGTTATAAAGGCTTCATCTACCTTGAAGATGAACCGGAGGGGACCAAAAAAATGATGCGCGATGATGGGGTGTTTTTCAGAAGGGTGAAGGAAAATTGCTGGAGCCCTGAAGCAATCATCCGCGACATGGATGAAAATGGAGTGGAGAAAATGACGCTCTGCACCATCCCCGTATTATTCAATTATTGGGCAAAAGCTCGAGACACCTTCGATTGGTCGCAGTTTCTGAACGATCATATTGCCGGGGTTCAGAAAGATTACCCTGATCGGTTCATTTCATTGGGAACCTTGCCCATGCAAAATCCTGAACTATCAGTCATTGAATTGGAGCGTTGTAAATCACTCGGATTGCCCGGAGTGGAGATTGGTTCGCATGTGTTGGATAAAAACCTCGATGACCCGTTTTTTTATCCGTTTTATGAAGCTGCGGAATCATTGGGGATGGCCATTTTTGTGCATCCATGGGAGATGATGGGCCAGGACGATATGAGAAAATATTGGTTGCCGTGGCTGGTTGGTATGCCTGCTGAGACAAGCAGAGCGATTTGTTCCATGTTGTTTGGAGGAATATTCGATCGCTATCCCAAGCTCAGGGTAATGTTTGCCCATGGCGGAGGCTCCTTTCCTTTTACTTTGGGTAGAATATCGCACGGTTGGCATTGCCGGCCTGATTTGGTTAACCTGAATAATGTGAGCGATCCTTATGATTACAAGGGTAAATTTTGGGTGGATGGAATCACCCACGACCCGGATGCTTTGCGTTATTTAATTAAGGTGATGGGAGAAAACAAGGTGGCTTATGGAACAGACTATCCATTTCCACTTGGAGATCTGGATCACGGCAGATTTATTCAAGAAATGGATGATTTAAGCCAGTCTGTAAAAGATAAATTATTCCACTCCAATCTGCTCGATTTTCTCGACATGAATGAATAAAGCAGCGCTGTTTTTCTTGGCAATGGCACTTTTTTCGGGGCAGAACTCCGCCGCTCAATTAGCAAAATTATCCAAGTTGCCTGATGGGGAAAGGCGATGGATTGCTGGTTTGAGCAGTCGAACCAGTTACTATGTCAATGAACCCGCAAGACTCACAGGAGTGTATGCCGGTCTTTCATTTGAGAATAAACTTCGCTTAACAACCTCTTGGAATTTTGTTAGGCGCGCCAATGCACCCACTGAAATTAAAACAGAAGCCTTTTTCCATGGCAAGCGTCGGTTAGAAGAAACTTTCTCCATGAGATTTTTGGGAATTGGGGCTGATTTTATTGTGTTCAATAAAAATCGCTGGCAAGTGAGCATTCCTATTTTAATGGGAATGGGGGCGGCACGCGTCGATTACAAATTAATTTCAGAGCTCAGTGGTGCTTACCACATCGAGAATGGCACACAAAAATCCCTGGTTATTCCTCTTGAAGGTGCTGCCACAGCGCAGTACAAGGTGCTGGATTGGCTGGGCTTAAAAGCAAGTTTAGGCAATCGAATTGCGATTGGGAAAGGCCATGTAAATGCCGTTTTCAGTGGACCTTATTGGCAATATGGTGTGCTTTTATACCCCGCTGTAATCTATGAAAAAACCACGGGCCACCCCTTTAAAGCGAAAGACTGGTTATAAGAATAATGCTTTACTTCTGATCTTTCTCGCTTTGTTCGTTGATGAGGTAGTCAACGATTTTTGGCAAAGCTTCCATGCTTACCTTTTTAAAGCGAATGGTCTTTTCTTTATCGAGGATTAAGATTTCAGGTGTAGAGATGAAGAAGTACTTCTTCCGGTAGTCGCTCTGTCCGAACAGATTACCTACATTCAGGAAGGTGAGCTTCTTCTCTCGAATGAATTTCTTCCATCCATCCCAATCATCTTGAGTGTAAACGGCATAGACGAAAACATTTTTTTCTTTTAACTGCTCTTCATAGAGTTTTTGAAGTTCGGGGATTTGTTTTTGACAGTGACCGCAATGGATGTCCCAAAAAATGACAACGGTTACCGGTGCATCGTAGTTATAAAGGGTGTGTGCTTTGAGGCTGCTGTCGATTAAGGTCATATTTGGAGCCTTTTTATCGCAAAGAGTTGGTTCAATTTTGGTGGCATGATCACACATTTTGGCCAGCATGGCACTATCGGCCCACCAGCATTTTCCTGCGCAGTAATAGTTGGTGGCCATGTGCCAGAGAACTTTATCCATGCACACAATTTTCGAATCTTCATAGTGGTTGGTAATCCACCATACCGTGTATTTGTATAATTCTTTGCTACCCGCTTCTTCGATCTTTGAAATGATTCGATCGGCTGCTATTATCACAGAATCGGGGATTTGAAGATGGGTTTTGGTCATGTATTGCACCAGCTTTCCGTGGTAAACGGGAGAGCGTACAATTCCGTCTTCCGAAAGATCAACATTGTCCCAAAAATGTTCCTGATAATAACGGAATTTGAAAGTTGAATCGATGCTTCCATTTTCCAGTACCGGAGGTTCGGGGATGTCAATCTCAATCATGGCAAGAAACACTTTAGAAATGAAAAGGTCGGGATTTGCTTCCGCCAGGTTTTTTCTTTTATCCTTGATTTGTTTTTCGTAACCGATCAGCTCTTCTCTGAGTTGGTTTTTTTTCTTTTCGTTGCTTTCCTTGTCGTAGGCTTTGCGTGTGTTTGATGCTTTTTCTCCAACGGTGGCCACGAACTTATTGTATTCATAAAACACTTCATTATCTGGGCTGCCTTGAACGATCATGTTCAAAGCATTGAGGTCGGTGTCATTTTCAATGTAAAACTCTTGATCATCGGGTGGAATGGAAATCTCGAAATAAGTGTGTTTCGGCAATACGAGCATGTACACGCCTTGAGGGAGTTTTTCTTCCCCTTCAAATACCATGTACCCTTTGTTATCGACCCAACCGGTGTCTTTTACGTATTGTTTGTCGCCAAAATAATTGGCTAAAAGACAAAAGGTATCTTGAAGACCATTGATCTTGACTTCAATTTTATGTCCTTGTGCAAGTGCAGAATATTGTGCCGCAAGAATGACGGCCACAACACTGATCCATTTTCTCATATTCAAATGCTTTTTAAAGAAGGCAAAAATAAACATATGCTTTTTTCAGATTTCAAGACATTTGTAAACAAATCGTATGCCACAAGATTTAGGGGATAAAGATTTTTTCACGCAGGTACATGAATTGGTGCGTCTGATCCCACCTGGGAGGGTCACAACTTATGGCGCCATTGCCAAATGTTTGGGGATGCCTCGCTCTTCGCGCATGGTGGGTTGGGCTATGAATCAATCGCATGGGGTACTGCCGGTGGTTCCAGCACACAGGGTGGTTAACAGATTGGGCATGCTGAGTGGCAAAATGTACTTTGGTCATCCCGAGGAAATGCAGAGGCGATTGGAAGCGGAAGGAGTGAAAGTGCGGAACGATTGTGTACAGGATTTTCAGAATCTTTTTTGGGATCCATGGAAAGAGTTGGAAGATTTGTTGTAAAGTAAGAACCACTTCAATTTCAATGAAGGAATGCAAGGGAAGGTCAACCGAGTAACCTTCTTTTTTTCTAATATTGTCTAACTATGAAAAACCTCATGAGAAAAAGAAATTTAGCTTCGGCCCTGATGGCTTTGGCCTTGCTTTTTGGATGCCAATCCGCAAAGGAATCTACAGAAGAGAATGTGTCTGATACCGACACCCTCACCGGCACCCATCGATTGGAAATTTATAAGACAGTAAAGCTTACCACCGATGTTTCTTCTTTAAGTGAAGATGAAAAAAATATGCTGCCTCTGCTGATAAAAGCGGCTGCAATCATGGACAAACTCTTCTGGAAACAGTCTTTTGGTGAGAAGGATTCTTTTTTAAACCGCATAACAGATTTGGAATTGCGTCGTTTTGCAGAGGTGAATTACGGCCCTTGGGATCGTCTGAATGGAGATCAGCCCTTTATTGATGGATTTGGTGAAAAGCCACTGGGCGCGCAATTTTATCCAGCCGATATGAGCAAGGAAGAATTGCTGCAGTCAGGCTTAGATGATGCCAAAGGCGCCTACAGCATTGTGAGGAGAAATGAGAGCGGTGAGTTATACACCATTCCGTACCACGAGGCATATGAAAGTGATTTGAAGGAAGCTGCATCGCTTTTGAGAGAGGCTGCCGGGATCTCAAAAAATGAGGCTTTGGCAACGTACTTAAAAATGCGAGCCGATGCCCTTTTAAGCAGTCAGTACATTGCAAGTGATGAAGCTTGGCTCGACATGAAAGACAATGGCATCGATATCATTATTGGGCCCATTGAAAATTACGAAGACAAGTTATTTAATTACCGCACAGCTTTTGAAAGTTATGTACTGGTAAAAGATAAAGATTGGAGCCAGCGTTTGGAGCGTTATGTGCAATTCCTTCCCGCTTTGCAGAAAGGGTTGCCGGTTGATCAGAAATACAAAAGCGAAATGCCGGGAAGCGATGCGCAGCTGAATGCATATGATGTGGTCTATTATGCCGGTGATTGCAATGCCGGAAGCAAGACCATTGCTGTGAACCTTCCAAATGATGAAGGTCTGCAAAAGACTAAAGGCACCAGAAGATCACAATTAAAGAATGCCATGAAGGCCAAGTTCGATGAAATACTCGTTCCGCTGGCAGATGTGTTGATTGACAGTGCACAACTCAGACACATCACCTTTGAGGCCTTTTTTGCCAATACCATGTTTCACGAAGTAGCACATGGTTTGGGAATTAAAAATACCATCAATGGCAAAGGAACGGTACGCGATGCGCTGCAGGAGCAGTTTTCGGCTTTGGAAGAAGGGAAAGCAGACATTCTTGGTTTGTATATGGTGAGCCAGTTATTTGAACAAGGCGAATTAAAGGAAGGGGAGTTGATGGATTACTATGTCACTTTCATGGCCAGTATTTTCCGATCAGTGCGCTTCGGGGCCAGCAGTGCTCATGGAAAAGCAAACATGTTGCGGTTTAATTATTTCAAAGATAAAGGCGCCTTTAAAAGAGGCGAAAACGGCCGTTATGCCGTGGATATGGATGGCATGAAACAAGCCATGACCGATCTATCTGCCCTGATTCTGGAGCTTCAAGGCAATGGCGATAAAAAAGCGGTGGAAGAGTTGTTCAATAATATGGGGGGCGTTGGCCCCCAGTTGCAGCAAGACCTCGACAGGCTTACCAATTTGGGTATACCGGTAGATATCGTTTTTGAACAGGGAATAGAAGCATTGGGCTTGTGAAAGACCTGAGTAAGCTCAGTGTTCGGGAACTGATCGTGCTGGTAGAGCATCCGGAAGAAGGTGATTCGTCAGTGGCGGCTGAAGTGGAAGCTGAGTTGATGAAAAGAGAATTGCACTGGAATGAAATAGCCGGATACGCAAAAGTGTTTTGGAAAGATTATTTGGTTGGCCACATGAGAAGTATCCTTGAAAATAATGAAGCGGTTAGCAGTTACTTTATTGCGCATGAAGATTTTGTGCAATTGTTTCAGGAGGCTTTCAATGAATATAGATTGCGCAAGAAGGATCTGGGAATAGACGATCACAAAAAATACTGGGCACCTTAATGGAAAACTTTCTGAATCAATACCGCGAGATTATTTATGTGCTCATCATTTTGGCTGCCGCGTTTATTGTGTCAAAATCTCTGCGCTTTCTGCTAAATCGCCTGCTGGTGAGCAACTCAAAAAAGTTGAATGTTGATCCAACCAATTACAGCTTTTTGAAGAACACCCTGGGGGTGCTGGTATGGGCGCTTGCACTGGTAGTAATTGCCTATGCTGTGCCACAGTTAAAGGTGATGGCAACAGCCTTGCTTGCCGGCGCTGGATTTCTTGCTGCGGCTTTGGCATTCGCCTCGCAGGAGGCTGTGTCGAATATCATCAGCGGTGTATTTGTCATCGCTTTTAAACCATTCCGGGTTGGCGACTTGATTCAGGTAGATGGGGCCCATGATGGCACAGTAGAGGACATTACTTTACGTCATACGGTAATTAGAGATTTTCAGAATCGAAGAGTAATCATCCCCAATGCAGCGATTAGTAAGGCCACCATTATCAATGCGCATTTGGTGGATGAAAAGATTTGCAAGCATTTTTCAATAGGGGTGAGTTACGATTCAGATATAGCTAAAGCCAAACAAATCATCCGCGAAGAGGCCGAAAAGCACCCCTTGTGTATCGATAACAGAACAGAAGAAGAGAGGGCTGCAGGAGTCCCTATGGTGCTCGTTCGGACAATATCGCTTGCTGATTCATCAATCGTATTAAGGGCAAATATTTGGGCTGCTTCACCGAACGATGCCTTTGAAATTCAATGTGAATTGAACGATATTCTGAAAAATAGGTTTGATCAGGAAGGGATAGAAATTCCATATCCATACCGAAATTTGGTTATTCGAAATGAAGGTAAAAGCCCAATATGAAGCGGTTTAAAAGTAAAAGCAAGAAAATTGGGCAACCTCCCGGGAGTCTTCAATACCTCGGTGAAAGCATTAAAAAAGAGGTAGGCATTCAGCTAATCACCTATGACGATGCTGATTTGAATGAGCACGATTCCATCGACAACCTGATTCAGATCAAGCCACTTGAAAACCCCAACCAGGTCTATTGGCTCAACTTGCACGGCATTCACGATGCAAATCTCATCAGATCTATAGGCGACCAGTTTGGCATTCACCCTTTGGCCCTTGAGGATATATTGGATACCGAGCAACGACCCAAAATAGAGGAGGCGCAGAACTATCTTTTCATTACACTTAAATCGCTGGCACTTTTGCCGAATAAGTCGGTAAATATTGAGCAAATCAGCTTCATTTTGTTTCCCGGTTTGGTCATTTCATTTCAGGAGATGAGTTTTGATATTTTTGATCCCATCCGACAGCGAATACGTGAAAACAGAGGGGTGATTCGGAAGAAACAAGCAGACTATTTGCTTTACGCCTTGCTTGACACGGTGGTAGACAATTATTTCAAGGTTACCGAACATCTGGAGGACCGAATAGAGCAACTGGAAGGCGATATTCTAAGGGATGTAAGCCCAGAACAGTTGTTGCAAATTGAGCAGTTGAAAAAAGAAATCATCTTCTGTCGATCAGCGGTTATGCCCTTTCGCGATGCAGTGCAGAAGTTGGAAAGGGGATGGTCATCGTTTATCAACCTCAAGAACAGAAAGTACTTCGAAGATTTGAAGGACAACACCTATGATACCCTTGAGATTTTGGAAACATCGCGGCAACTAACCGATGGAATCATGAATCTCTACATCAATATTCGAAGCAACCAAATGAACGAAGTGATGAAGGTGCTCACCATCATCGCAACCATATTCATTCCACTTACATTCATATCAGGTATTTACGGAATGAATTTTCAATACATGCCGGAGTTGCATGAAAAATGGGCTTATCCTTTGATATGGATTGTATTTGGCCTTATTGCTGCAGGCATGTTGTACTACTTTAGGAGAAAGAAGTGGTTATGAAATCACCTCTTTGGTACCCTCTTTTCTTAATACCTCGAGGTAGTATTTTTCATAGAGTGGTACGATTACCTGAATATCAAACTCACCTGCTCTTTGGTACGCTGCCTTTCTGAATTGATGAAGGCGCTCTTCATTTTCCAGGATGTAAAGGGCATTTTTAGCCATGTCTTTTATGTCGCCAACTGCCGAAGTGAAGCCGGAAATACCATCTTGTATCAATTCAGGTAAACCTCCGGTATTGGTGCTGATTACGGGCACTTCACAAGCCATGGCTTCCAAGGCAGCCAAACCAAAGCTTTCGGTTTCAGAAGGCATGATGAATAAATCTGCCACTGAGAGAATTTCTTCCACTGCATCTTGCTTACCTAGAAAAGTAACCTTGTCACAAACCCCGCAGTCACGGCACATTTTTTCGATGTTTTGGCGCTCAGGACCATCGCCAACAAGCAGCAATCTTGACGGCATGGCGTTTTGAACAATGCGAAACATATTGATCACATCATCCACTCTTTTCACTTTTCTGAAGTTTGAAGTATGAACGAGTATTCTTTCTCCTTCAGGAGCGATGGCCAACCTGAAATGCTCCTTTTTTAAACGACCAAACCGACTCAGATCAATGAAATTAGGAATCACCTCGATATG
>CAZYJD010000036.1:0-19875 GCA_964647785.1 uncultured Chitinophagaceae bacterium | reverse complement strand
AGTGCTTGTGATTGTAGCGTTGTAGCGTTGTAGCGTTGTAGCGTTGTAGCGTTGTTTTCATGATTTTTTTTGAGGACAAATTAGAATCTCCGGCCTAAAAAATCAAGTAAGGAAATGTCATTTTTTGTTGGTGGGTGGATGGGGTGTTGAGAAAGAAGCGTGTTTTTTGGACGGGGCGTACGGGCGAGAAGGGCGAGTGTGATTCGCCCATACCGCTACACACCCTGCAAGGTAAATACCGTGATCTCAGGTCTGATTCCCAATCTTCCGGGATAGCCGAGATAGCCAAAACCGCGGTTCACATACAGGTGCTGATCGCCCTGGCTGTATAGTCCCGCCCATTCAGGGTACATATATTTCACCGGACTCCAGCGCAATTTGGCCGTTTCAATTCCAAACTGAAATCCGTGGGTATGTCCGGAGAAGGTGGCCTGTATGTCAGGGAATTTTTCTAAGATTTCGGCTTTCCAGTGGCTGGGGTCGTGGCTTAAGAGCAATTTTGCCGATATGTTTTCTGTTCCCCTTACTGCTTCATCCAATCGGCCGTATTTGGGGAAGCGCCCTTTTGCACTCCAGTTTTCAACCCCTATGATGGCCAGTTTTTGCCCGTTCTTTTCAATAATTTGATTTTCATTCAACAGCAAATTCCAACCCATCTCTTTCTGCAGCTGTTTCAGTCGCTCTAAATTCGCCGCCTTGGCTTCGGCACTCGGCCAGGCTACGTAATCGCCATAATCGTGATTTCCCAGAATAGAGTACACCCCTAGAGGAGCAGTTATTTGTTGAAACACCTCTTTCCACTCCTCCATCTCACTGGCCATGTCATTCACCAGATCACCGGTAAAGAACACGAGATCTGCCTGTTCCTGCTTAATCTTTTCAATGCCGCGTAAAACCCCTTCTCTGCTCCAGAAACTTCCACTGTGGATGTCGGATACCTGCAATAATTTGAGACCTTCAAACTCAGGAGGTAAATCTTTGATCGGTAGCCCGAGTCGTCGTATCTGATAGTCATGAGCCCCGCGGGCAATGCCATAGGCACCGGCCATTAAACTGGTGGCGGCCAAACCAAATCCGCTCTTTACCAGAAAGTCGAGCCTGCTGATGCCATTCGATGTGCCGCTTTCCCCTTCCATTCCGGCAGGTGCTTTAGTGAATAAAGAAAACACCCATCGGAGTAATCGCAAAGCATCATCCACCAAAAGGAAAATCACCCAAAAAAGCTTGGGGATGTATTGTATGGTAACAAAAACGCCTAAAGTGCGCATCCAACCTTCCGGAACAGCGGTTCTGAAAAAATTCATCACCACAATGATGAACAAGTTGAGGAGCAATAATCCCCAAAAGCCCAAGCGCACCATCCGCTGTGCCTGATTGCTCCAGTCGCGTATGATGTGCCGAATGCCCTGCCAGATATATAAATCGATCAGTATCACCATGACACTGATACTCAAAAGAATAATGATTCTGTTCATTTCAATTTTAACCCCTGCAAAGCTGCAAGGTTTGCCAAAGGGCTTTGTTTTTATTCTTTTAGATGGTGGTTTAAAACGACAACCGTCAGCTAAGAAGCATTTTTTATCGAAAATAAATGAACCATATCTGAATAAAATGTATTTGGTAAGGGAGATAACTTATTTCGCAGCCTGTTTTATTTATGAAAATGTACAAATCTTTTATTTTCATTCTTTTATCGCTCGTTTCTGTGCTCGCTGAAGCACAAAACAAATACACCATCAGCGGAAGGGTGAAAGATGCTTCAACTGGAGAAATTCTCATCGGAGCCGCGGTGGTGGTTCCGGAATTATCAACCGGTATGGTCACCAATGAATACGGGTTCTATTCCTTGACCATCCCCGAAGGCAAGTACCAACTCATTTTCCGCTACATTGGTTTTGAAGATGTGATCAAACAAGTTGAGCTGAACCGCGATATCACTTTGAACATAGAACTGGGAGAAGCAGCCAATACGATGGAGGAGGCCGTGATCAGTGCCCGTGCACAGGAGCGCAAGGTGGAGAACAAGCAGATTAGTGTGGTGAAGCTGGACATTGAAACCATCAAACAAATTCCGGTGGTGTTCGGTGAAGTAGATGTATTAAAAACAGTGACCTTCATGCCTGGTATACAGCAGGCCGGAGAAGGAAGCACCGGGATCCTTGTTAGAGGAGGAAGCCAGGATCAAAACCTGATATTACTTGATGAGGCCACAGTGTACAACGCTGCCCACTTGCTTGGCTTTTTCTCCGTGTTCAATGGCGATGCAATCAGGGATTTGGATGTGTACAAAGGAGGCATTCCCGCCAAATACGGAGGGCGTTTGGCCTCTCTTTTGGATATTCGAATGAGAGATGGCAATTCAAAACGCTTTGCCGGAACCGGTGGCATCGGAACCATCAGCAGTCGTTTAACCCTCGAAGGCCCCATCGTAAAAGACAAGAGCTCTTTCATGATTGCGGGCCGACGCTCCTATGCCGATGTTTTTCTTCCGTTGGCAAACAATGATGCAGCGCGCGAAAGCCGTCTTTATTTTTATGACCTGAACCTGAAAGCCAATTACCAGATTAGCGATAAAGACCGTTTGTACTTGAGCGGATACTTCGGTCGGGATGTGTTTGGCTTTGCCAGTTTATTTGGAGTAGACTGGGGAAATGCCACCGCCACTCTCCGCTGGAATCACCTCTTCAGTAAGAAATTGTTTTCGAACCTAACGTTTATCTACAGCGATTTTAATTATGGCACCGAATTTCAGTTTGCCGAAAATGCAAATTTCGGAAGCCGTCAGGGCATACAAGACTGGAGTCTGAAAGCTGACCTTACCTATTATTTTACGCCCAAAAGCAAGTTGTATTTTGGCGGGCAAAGCATCTACCACACCTTCAATCCCGGCACCACTTCCGCATTGAACGATGCCACCAGAGAAGCTACCCAGTTTAATGAATTGCAATTGCCTTTCAGAGATGCTTTGGAGAACGCCATTTATGTGGATCACGATTGGAAACTGAACGAACGTTTTAACATGCGCTACGGATTGCGCCTATCCACTTTCAGCAATATTGGCGCCACCGAAGAATACCTGTATGGCCGCGATGAATTGGGTGTTCCAACCCCAACCGATACCTTTACCTATGGGGCCGGTGAGTTTTACAACACCTACATGGGCTTAGAACCCCGTTTGGCTTTGAGTTACAATGTGGCCAAAGAAGCTGCTGTGAAGCTTTCGTACAACCGCACTTACCAATATATACAACAGGCGAGCAATGCGGCCAGCACCCTGCCCACCGATCAGTGGATACCGGCCAACATCAACATCAAGCCTCAAATAGCCGACCAGATTGCCGGGGGGTATTTCCGCAACTTTGGAGAGGGCTGGGAGAGTTCAGCAGAGGTGTATTTTAAGTGGATGCAGAACCAGATCGATTACCGGGACAATGCACAATTGTTCTTCAACGAACAAGTCGATGGTGAATTGCTCTTTGGCGATGGTTGGGCCTATGGGGTTGAATTGTTCCTGAGCAAGACCCAAGGTGATTTCAGTGGTTTTATGAGCTACACCTGGGCAAGAACCTTGCGACAAATTGAAGGCATCAACAACGGAGAACCCTATTTTGGCAACTTTGATCGCAGGCACAATTTCAATACGGTGCTTACTTATAAGATCAATGATCGCATGAGTTTAAGCGGAACCTTTGTATTGCAGACAGGAAGGCCGTTTACCGTTCCGGTAGGTAAATTCTATTTCGATGGCCGGGTAACACCGGTATATGGTGAAAGAAACAACTACCGCATTCCTACTTATCACCGCGCGGATATCGGATTCAATATCGATGCGAAAAAGAAAAGAGAGGATCAGAAGTTTGAAAGCTCCTGGAATATTTCGGTGTACAACCTTTACGCCAGAGAAAATCCTTTTGTAATCAATTTTAGGGAAGTCACCGAAACAGATTCCGAAACCGGAGAGTCAATTCCTACCGGACAAACCGAAGCGGTGCAGGTTGCGCTTTTTAAACTCATCCCATCCATTACCTGGAACTTTAAATTTTAACGCATGAAGAAAATTAGTCATATAAGCCTCTTTGTAGTGCTCGCTGCATTGTTTGGCGCTTGCGAGAAAGTGATTGATGTTGAACTGCCCGACAACCAACCTTTATTGGTCGTAGAAAGCCAGATCTCCAATGTGAAGGATATTTGGCGGGTGCAGCTTTCCAGCTCACAGGATTATTTTGAGAAGGACGGGCAACAATTTGTGGATGATGCGGTCATTGCCATCAGCGACCTGAACGGAAAGGTGGTTAACCTCACGCACATAGCTGAAGGAAGGTATGAAAGTGCCGACTCACAGCAAGCCGATATTGACCAAACCTATCAGTTGAACATTGATTGGAACGGAACAGTTTATCAGGCTTCTGAGCGATGCAGACCCCAACTGCCCATTGATACTTTTGCTGCCTATTTTCTACCTGATAACAATGGCTTTATTCCATCGGGTTGGTATGCTTTTATCGGCACTGCTGAGTACCCGGTGAAAGGCGATCACTATCAGTGGAAGATATTCAAGAACGATACCCTTGAAGAGGGCTTTGGCGGAGGATACATACTCGATAGTGATGAGTTGGTGGAGTTTGGGTATTTCAATACCGGCATCGATCCCAAAGATCCGCTCGCTGGAGGCCGTTTGCCAAGACCCATTGGAGGTCCTTACGAGGAAGGCGATACGGTAAAGGTGCAGCAAATGGCCATCAGCAAGGCATATTTTGATTACCTCAATGATGTAAGCACTCAGCGCAGCAAAGCAGGTTCCCCTTTTGATGCGCCTGCTGCCAATCCCAAAGGAAACATCAGCAACAACGCCCTCGGATACTTTAGTGTGGTAAATACCCAGGAAAGGGTGTTGGTGGTTGAGTAAGCGCCAATGTTCAGGTGACCAAAAGTGATAACTCTTCTTGGCGTGAATGGTTGATGGTTTCTAGTTGATTGTTGTTGATGCGTAAATAACGTTGACCATTTTGTCTAAGCCTCCGTACTTTGTGCCAAACTTTGTGCTCTTTGCGGTGAAGAGGGGGAGGCAGTTAGGTGGGGCTTAACCTCTTAATCCAAGAATTGCTGTGCTCTGCACCCTGCGCTCTGTGCTCTTGCGCTCTTGCGCTCTTCGCCTTTTACGTACCAACGAAAAAAGCCCCGAATCATCGAGGCTTTTTTGTGATATCTTCAAATGAAATTGCTGGTCTATTTTGAATAGTACAGCTTCACTTCCACCCTGCGGTTCATTGCTCTTCCTTGAGGGGTGCTGTTATCAGCAATTGGCTGTGCATCACCATATCCTTTAGGGGTGAGGCGAACGGGATCAATTCCGTGTTCAGTCAGGTATTTTTTAACGGCCTCGGCGCGTTTCTGTGAAAGTTCCAAATTATAGGCATTATCACCGGTGTTATCCGTATGACCCTCAATGAGAGCATCCAACTCAGGATAGTCTTTCAAATAGCGCACAATGGTATCAAGTTTGGCGAATGATTCTGTCAACAATTCATCGCTATCTGTTTTGAATTGAATGGACTTAGCAGCCAGATTCACAGCAGCTTTAACTTCTTCAGGAACCTGGTCTTCATCTTTGGAGAATCGATAACCGCCTTCGTTTTCCCCGAAATTGAATCCAATTCCCAGAGCCTGGAAGAAATAGGCATCATGCATGCCGCGCAACTTGATGCGACTCATGCTGAAGGGAGAACCATCCATATTGTCATCATAAGTGTAGTTGTAAGTGCTTTGCAAGAAAACATCCCACTGATCGTTGATGGCAAATTTAATACCTGCACCGGCTGACCATTGAGCTGCCCATTGGCTGCGGTTTTCGCCATAGCCTGGTACATCATGGATCACTCTCGATACCGATTGAAATCCACCCCATGCGCCCTGCAGATAGGGACGAATGCGAGAATCTTCACTCAAGATGTAATTGTTATTTAATTTGTAACGCAAACCTAACTGCACATTCGTCACCCTTGCGGTAAAACCGAATTTTTCAGGGAAACTCCAATCGCGGATACCCATATCACCCGTCATAAAAGAGGCAATGGCATCGAAAGAAGGATTTACATAGTAGCCGAAAGCTGCTCCACCTCCCTGATAATTTGGTTTTCTTGAGATGAAATAGGTTGATCCTCTGTCTCCTCCATATTCCACCAAACCGCCAAAGCCTTCAATGCCAAATTTCTTGGCATAATTTTGAGCCTTCACGTCTTGAAACAGCGATATACCTGCTACAAGAGAAAGGGTTATAAGTAATTTTTTATTCATATGGTCTCTTTTTCTTCGGGTTTCCAAAAATAGTTGTATGTCTTTAAAGTCAAGCAATATTAATTTTTCTGTGAAAGATTTGAAAGCCTGTGTCATTTTTTTTTCCGATTTCAACTCTGATCGGCCCAAATCTTACTTCCTTCGGTGCAATTCCTGCATATATCGATATTTCCTCTAGATTTCAGCAACAAATTGCGGAATGCTCTATATTCTGCTCCTCGCCAGATTGCTGTGAAATCATTGTTGCGAATATTTCCCATTTCATATCGGGCATCTTTATCGAAGCAACAGGGTACCACGCGCCCATCCCAAGTAATAACACAGCTGTGCCACATTTTCCAGCAGTGGTTGAGCAATTTATTGCGTATGGCAATTTCATTATTCTTTTTGGTGTACCTGCTCAATTCAGGATCTTCCGGCAACCATTCATCTGCAGATTCAAAGTCGTAAATCTGTGCCGTTTTAAAGGATAGTTTATCAACCTGATATGTTTTGGCCAATTGCTGAATTTCAGCCAATTGTTGTTCGTTGTGCTTAAAGACAATGAATTGCCACTCAACAATGGGGGTGGAACTTCGCAAACGCCTTTTTGCTTCCACCATTTGCCGGGTGCCATCCAGCACCTTGTTTAAATGGCCGCCAATGCGATAATGGGCGTACGATTCTTGATCTGTTCCATCAATGCTGATGATCATTTTACTGAGGCCTGAGGCCACGGTGGCTTCAGCTTCCTCCCGATTTAAGTAATGCGCATTGGTGCTGGTGAACGTAAAAATATTTTGATCTGCAGCCATGCGTACCATTGGTAAAAAGTCCTTATTCAAATAGGGTTCACCTTGAAAATAGAAGGTCATGTAGCCCACGGTTTTCCATAGCTGATCAATCACTTCTTGGAGCAACTCAGGCTGCAACATACCAGTAGGTCGGCTAAAAGAACGCAGTCCGCTTGGGCAGTGCGGGCAGCGCAAATTGCAAGACGTAGTGGGTTCGATGCTCACAGCTGCTGGCATTCCGCGATGCAGGTTTTTGCCCGCCATGCGCGATGCATAAAAACTGCCCGTAAGCAAGGCGGCATTCGCTGCCCTTGCCGGGCTGAAGCTTTTTGAAAGTATGCGGTATTCCTGAAGGGTCAAAGCTTCAGCTGTTTGTGGTTAATGCCATGGTGAATCACAAAAATGATGACCGGAACGGCAATTTTGATCAGCCCTCTAAAAAGGGAGGAACAGAAGCCCATTGCTCCCATAAAATGTTTGCGCATCTTGGCAACCATTCCTACTTCATTCAATGTTTCATCCATGGCAGTTGGTTTAAGGCCATTCAAATAAAAGAAAAAACCACTCACAAGTCCAGGAACCTTTCTTTCATTCGCGCATCCGGAATCATGCACTCATCTTTTTTTCCAAACCAGCGGTAGCGGTTTCTGGCAATGAAGAAATACAGCCTATCGGCCAGTGCAGTGGGAAGCAGGCGGAAGATTCGAAGCATGTTCCAGGGAAATCGCAAATAAGGCACAACCCTTAAGGCTGCGTTGCTGGCTTCATGAATCTCACCCTTTTCAATGAGCACCAAACTTTCCGCAACTGGTTGATTCCAAATTTTTTCAGGAAGACGGCTTTTGGCATAAGCCGATTGAAGTGCTGCAAATTTTATACGACCAGATTTTTCGTTTCGCAAGATGAATTTCACGGAGGCGTGACACAAATTGCACACGCCATCATAGAAAAGGATCACTTCATTCTCCATACGCATTGAACCACTGAGCCTGCTGCTTGTTCTATTGAAGGACATTCAATTCATACCTTTGTACCAAGCATGGCGAAAATACCTATAAACATCAAGAGCGGAAACATAGAGAAAAAGGAGTGGGTCATTGGTATTGATTTAGGAACCACCAATAGCCTGGTGGCGGTGGTTGATCGTTCAGATTCTGTTCCCAGAGCATTATCACACGGAGAAGGTGGGGTCATTGTTCCTTCATTGGTCCATTTTGGTGAAGGAGGAGATTTTCAAGTGGGCAATAGCGCCCGCCCTTTTTTACTGAGCGATCCAGCCAACACCATATACTCCGCCAAGCGATTGATGGGCAAATCATACCGTGATGTAACCGATTACCGCGATATGTTTCACTATCGCATCATCGATGATGACCCAGATCAATTGGTTCGGGTAAAGGCAGGCAATCACTTCTACACGCCCATTGAACTATCGGCCCGTATTTTGGCCGAATTAAAGAAGTTGGCAGAAAGGGAACTGCATGGAGAAGTAAAAAAAGCAGTGATCACCGTTCCTGCTTATTTCAACGATTCGCAGCGCCAGGCTACCAGAGATGCCGGGCGTTTGGCCGGGCTGGATGTCCTTCGCATTGTAAATGAACCAACGGCGGCCAGTCTGGCTTATGGCATTGGCCTCGATCCATCAGAAGAGAAATATGTGGCTGTTTACGACCTCGGTGGAGGCACATTCGATCTTTCCATTTTGCACATACACGAAGGTATTTTTGATGTACTCAGCACCCATGGCGATACTTTTTTGGGTGGCGATGATTTCGATCGGGCCATTGTACAACACTGGATGCGTGTTCACGAAGAACTTTCACAATATGAAGGTGCTCAAGAGCTGCGCCTTCTCGCAGAAGAGGCCAAACGCGTGGCAGGAGACGGCAAGGCATTTAACAACATTTGGAATGGCATTCCGCTGGCGTTGAATTATCAAAGTTTGAATGAGCTGATGCAGCCTTTGTTGGAAAGAACCTTGTTCAGTTGCGGACTGGCCTTGAAAGATGCTGGTTTGCAGGTTTCAGATTTGAGTGAAGTTATTTTGGTAGGAGGTTCTACGCGATCGCCATTGGTGAAAGAATCTGTGCGTTCTTATTTCAAAGGTATTGTCATCAACGATCGCCTCAACCCCGATGAGGTGGTGGCCCTTGGTGCAGCAGTGGAGGCCGATATTCTGGCCGGCAACCGAAAAGATATTCTCCTCTTGGATGTTACTCCGCTTTCACTGGGTATTGAAACCATGGGTGGGCTGATGGATGTGCTGATACCGAGAAACAACAAGGTGCCCTGCAAAGCGGCGCGCCAATACACCACTTCTGTCGATGGACAGGTGAATTTGAGAATCAGTGTGTTCCAGGGTGAGCGCGATGCTGTAAAGGAAAACAGAAGACTGGCCGATTTTGAACTCAAAGGAATTCCGGCCATGCCTGCAGGATTTCCCAAGGTAGAAATCACCTTTATGCTCGATGCCGATGGTATTCTAAGAGTGAGTGCAGAGGAATTGCGCTCAGGTAAAAAGCAGGAGATCAACATTAAACCTCAATACGGCTTAACGGATGAGGAAGTGGAGCGCATGTTAATAGACAGCTTGGAGCATGCTGGCGATGACATGAAAATGAGGGCATTGGAAGAGGCCAGAAATGAAGGCCGTCAACTGCTATATGCCACTGACAAATTTATGCAGCAAAGCGCTGATGAACTAACCGAAGAAAATGTGACCCAAATCGAACAGTTGAGCGAAAAGCTTGCAACTATGCTGGTGGGCGAAGACAAAGATGCAATACTTGCGGCTCAGGAAGCGTTGAATGATTATTGCAGGCCTTTTGCCGAAAAGCTCATGGACAAAGCGGTGGCGGGCGCATTAAAAGGAAAACAACTTTGACAAGAAATCTGCTCTATACCACAAGCCTGCTTCTCATGCTAAGCATTTCTTCAAGTGCTCAGTTGTACAACAAAGGCGAGAAATACAAAGCCGGAATTAAAGCAGGGATGGCAGTAAATTCGATGACAGGTGGTGCTTTGAAGGCTGGTGTAAAGGGTGGTTTCCATGCGGGCTTGTATTACCGAAGCAAGCTGGGAAGTGGCAACAAGAATCACCTCTTGCTTGACGGGGCTGTAGCCTTCAGAGGGGCTTCCTATCGTTACGGCATTGAACAACTCAACAAAATCAATGTGGTGATGGTGGAAGTTCCAGTTTCATTCATGAGAACACTTTGGCGCACAGATGACAATGCGCTGCATCTTTTCGGTGGTGGCGGTCCTGCTTTCTTGATTCAGAGCGAAGCCTACTTGGATGCGGAGATTGTGCCGATATTGAACGACTTGCCCATGTATTGGTTCAATGCCACGGGGGTAGCTGGACTGCATTTCGACACCTATTACTGCGGTTTTCAGCTCGCTTTTAAAGTAAATCCACGCAATCTTCTAACAGGCGGGGAGTTTAAAAATGAGGTGTACACCATGAAACCACAACCCAACTTTTCGCGCAGCCTCTATCCATGGAGTGTAGAGTTGGGGGTGTATTTCTAATTAATTCAGAATTTTTTCAAGCGCACTGATTTCATCTCGCAGGCGTGCAGCCTCCATGAAGTCTGTATCTTTTGCCGCTTTCATCATTTTGCGGCGAAGCTCATCAATGCTCTTTTTCAGGCTTTCTTTGCTCATGTGCTCATACACCGGATCTGCTGCAATGGAGAGTTCTTCGGGTTCGGTGTAATACTCCATTGGTGGCTTGTTCCTGCCCGCATCGGCAACAGAGGTCTGTTTTAGAATTTCACTGATATCCTTTTTCACGGTTTTGGGCACAATGCCGTGTTCCTGGTTGTAAGCATTTTGCTTTTCCCGTCTTCGGTTGGTTTCGTCGATGGTTTTTTGCATGCTCTCTGTAATCATATCAGCGTACATGATCACTTTTCCTCTTTCATTTCTAGCTGCCCGCCCTATGGTTTGGGTAAGGGACCGCTCCGAACGTAAAAAACCTTCCTTGTCGGCATCGAGTATGCCCACAAGCGATACCTCCGGCAAGTCCAATCCTTCCCGAAGTAAATTAACGCCCACCAATACATCGATCATTCCAATGCGCAATTGCCTTAAAATTTCAACACGATCAAGTGTTTTAACCTCTGAATGGATGTAAGCCGATTTGATGTTCAGATTTTTTAGGTATTTATCCAGTTCTTCTGCCATGCGCTTGGTGAGGGTGGTAACCAAAATTCGGTCACCCATTTTAATGCGCTCGTCAATTTCTTCCAGCAAGTCATCCACCTGATTTTTGCAAGGGCGAATTTCAATTTCCGGATCAAGCAGCCCCGTAGGTCGTATGATTTGCTCCACCACCACTCCTTCTGATTCGGCCATTTCAAATTCAGCAGGGGTGGCACTTACATAAACCACCTGATGAAGCATGCCGTTGAACTCTTCAAATTTGAGCGGGCGATTGTCCATGGCTGCCGGCAAGCGAAAGCCGTATTCAACCAAGTTCTGTTTTCTGGAGCGGTCACCACCATACATGGCGCGAATTTGTGGAACCGTAACATGGCTTTCATCTATGATGAGCAAGAAGTCTTCAGGGAAATAATCGATCAGGCAAAAGGGCCTTTGTCCGGGCTGCCTGCGGTCCATGTAGCGGCTGTAATTTTCAATGCCATTGCAATAGCCCAATTCGCGCATCATTTCAAGATCAAAGTTGGTGCGCTCTTCCAGTCTTTTGGCTTCTAGGTATTTACCAATGCTTTTAAAATACTCGATCTGTGCCACGAGGTCATCTTGAATTTCGCGTATCGCGGCATTTAGCCTTTCTCTAGGAGTAACATAAATGTTGGCAGGGAAGATGGCAGCGTGCGGCATGCGCTCTATGGTTTGCCCGTCTTTTGGATCAAACAGACTGATCTCTTCTATTTCATTGCCAAAAAAGTTCACCCTCAAGCCAAGGTCGTCATAAGCCAGAAAAATATCTACCGTATCGCCTTTCACCCTGAAATTTCCCCTTTGAAAATCGGCAGTGGTTCTGGAGTAGAGACTGGCCACCAATGCATGCAGAAAGGCATTTCGGCTGATGATTTGTCCCTCGGTGATTCGGATGATGCTCTCCTCATAATCCGAGGGATTGCCCGCACCATAAATGCAGCTCACGGAGGCCAGTACAATCACGTCTCTTCGGCCCGAAAGCAATGCCGAGGTGGTGGCAAGCCGAAGTTTTTCTATTTCTTCATTGATATTGAGGTCTTTTTCGATGTAGGTATTGCTACTGGGTATGTAGGCTTCAGGCTGATAGTAGTCGTAATATGATACGAAATATTGCACCGAATTGTTGGGAAAGAATTGTTTGAACTCACCGTACAACTGCGCCACCAGTGTTTTGTTATGTGAAATGATCAGGGTGGGTTTCTGAACTTTCTGTATCACATTGGCCATGGTAAAGGTTTTTCCAGAGCCGGTGACCCCCAGAAGGGTTTGTGCTTTTACCCCTTCTTCAAGGCCTTCGCTCAGCTGGGCAATGGCCGATGGTTGATCGCCGGTTGGCTTGAATTCAGATACCAGTTCAAACTGCATGTTGCAAAGGTCGTGATTCCTATTGGCTCAAGCGAATTTGTCTTATCATTGTATTAGAGATGAACAGGAAGAAAAGAGCATTGAAGACCATTGGCATCACCGATGAAATAGATTTGCCTGAAGCTGAAATCTTCGGTCTGCCTTGTAAAATTGATACCGGAGCCGATACCAGCAGCATACACTGCGAGCGAATACGAATCAAGGAGGTCAATGGCAAAGAGTTTTTGAGTTTTAGGCTACTGGATAGAAAGCACCCCTTGTACAACGGCAAAGAAATTCTTACTGCGGTATTCAAAGAGAAAAAAGTGAAAAGTTCTTTTGGCGATTATGAGTTCCGCTATCAGGTGAAAATGCCGGTGCAGCTCTTTGGCCAATTATTTAATGTTTCCTTTAATCTTTCCAATCGCAGAGAGATGAAATATCCGGTACTTTTGGGCCGTCGATTTTTAAAGAACAGATTTTTAGTAGATGTGTCCCAAAGTCAATTGTCAGCATCCCGAAAGCGAATGAGCGAAGGACAAACCACTGACCAACCAACCATTTCAAGCACGACAATCCAATGAAAATTGTAATCCTCAGCCGCAAGGCGGATCTCTATTCCACCAAACGCTTAAAGCAGGCCGCACTGGATCGCGGTCACCAGGCACAGGTTATCAACCACACCAAGTGCTATATGTCTATCCAATCGAGTCATCCGGCTATTTTTTACGGTGATCATGAATTGGAAAGCATTGATGCCATCATCCCACGTATCGGGGCATCCGTTACTTTTTACGGAAGTTCCATCATCCGGCAATTTGAAATGCAGAAGGTGTTTTCTACCCTCAGTTCGCTGGCTCTGGTGCGCAGCCGCGACAAACTGCGCAGTTTGCAAATTTTATCCAAGGCCGGAGTGGGCATTCCTAAAACAGCCTTTGCCAAATACCCCGGTGATATCAAGAACCTTATCAAGCAGGTAGGCGGAGCACCGCTGGTGATTAAATTGCTCGAAAGTACACAAGGCAAAGGGGTGGTGCTGGCAGAAACCTACAAGGCTGCATCTTCGGTGATTGAGGCGTTTTACGGTCTGGATGCCAACATCATTGTGCAGGAATTTATCAAAGAAGCAAAAGCGGAAGACATCCGCGCTTTTGTGGTGAACGGCAAAGTGGTGGGTGCCATGAAGCGAAAAGGAAAAGAAGGTGAGTTCCGCAGCAATCTGCACAAGGGAGGGTCAGCTGAGACAGTAAAACTGAGCCGGGCCGAGAAGGCGGCCGCGATTAAAGCAGCCTCTGCTCTTGGGCTTGATGTTGCAGGGGTTGATATGCTCAGAAGCGATCGTGGTCCATTGGTCATTGAGGTGAATTCCTCTCCGGGCTTGGAGGGCATTGAGCGAACCACAGGTTTGGATGTGGCAGGAAAAATCATTGAGTACATAGAAGAGAACTTTGTTCAAAAAGGCAAAGTGAAAAAAGACAAGATCGGAGTTTAAATATGCAACAAAAGGCTTTTACCGCTGATTTTATGAGGTTCTTCATGGAGTTGGCTCCCAACAATCACAAAGAATGGTTCGATGAAAACCGATCGCGTTACGAAAAGCAGGTAAGAGATCCTTTTAAAAAGTTCATTGAGCAACTCATTCCTCAACTGCACGAAATAGACGCAGATTTGCCTCTTCTTCAGGCCAAGGACTGCATTTTTAGAATCAATCGTGATATCCGGTTCAGTAAAGACAAAAGCCCCTACAAGCTCCACGCCTCAGCGGCCATTGCACCTGCGGGCAAAAAGGATTTCACCTCGCCGGGTTTGTATCTGGAGTTCAGTCCGGAGCATATTCGGCTGTACAGCGGGGTGTATCAACCGGACAAGGAAGTGCTGGCAAAAATCAGAAAACACTTGGCTTTGCATCAGGCAGAATTTGAGATCCTGATGCGTACAGATGCTTTTGTGCAATTTTGGGGTGGCGAAATCCATGGCGATCGCAACAAGATTTTACCCAAAGAGCTGAAAACAAAAGCTGAATCGTTTCCGCTTTTGTTTAACAAGCAATTTTACTATTTCTCGGATATGGATCCGGAAATGATCGAGAGTGAACATTTGGAAGAAGAAATCTTGATGCGTTATAAGGCTATTTTGCCTTTGAATCGATTTTTCAGAAAGGCCGTGCATTAGAATTGTACGTTCATTTGCAGCCCACCGGTTGAATGCTATCTTTGCGATGTCTTATGGGGTGCTCGCTATGTATTGGCGGGCTGAGATGATACCCAATGAACCTGATCCGGGTAATGCCGGCGTAGGGAGAAGTGGTTTAGCATGTTTGGCGGTCTGCAGGCCCCATGCAGCCGTATGTTAAACTTTAATTGATTTAATCATGAGATTTTTTTTATTCATCAGTGTTTCACTTTTATGTGCAACATTTACTATGGCGCAGGCACAAACGGTTGCAATCAGCGGCAAGGTGCTGGATGCTGAAAGTGGCGAGGTGGTTTATGGAGCGCAAATCGCTTGTGTGATGGCATCAGACAGCTTCTTTGCCATCACTCGCCCCGACGGAAGTTTTGAATTCAAATCGATACCGAGCGGGCATGTAAACTTGCAGATCAGGCATATTACCTATGAAAGGCAGCAGCTTGAGCTGCAAGCGGGAAATGAGCCCATTGATTTGAGGGTCTTCCTGGAAGCCAAAAACTTTGTGGTAAAAGAAGCAGAAATTCGAGGACTTCGTGCAAATCGGTTTACGCCGGGTACCTACACCAATCTCGATCGCAAAGACATAGCCACCCTCAACTATGGCAAGGATGTTCCATTCATTCTCGAATTAACACCGTCCACCGTTTCTCATTCCGATGCCGGAGCGGGCATTGGTTATTCGGGTGTTCGCATTCGCGGGGTAGATGCTACCAGAACCAATGTTACCATCAACGGAATTCCTTACAATGATGCAGAATCGCAGGGGGTTTTTTGGGTCAATCTTCCCGATTTGGCGAGCACAGCCTCAGGTATTCAGGTGCAAAGAGGGGTGGGCACCAGCAGCAATGGAGCCGCGGCCTTCGGAGCAAGCATTCACATTCGCACCGACGACCATCAGGAAACACCATTTGGAGAGATCACCTCTGCATTTGGAAGTTTCAATTCTCAGAGGGCCACTGTGCGCTTTGGTACAGGGCGTTTGGAGAACAACTGGTCGTTTAGCGGAAGATTGTCCTCCATCACCTCTAATGGGTTCATTGACCGGGCGAGCTCTGATTTGAAATCATTTTACTTTTCTCTGGCCCGTTACGGTGAAAAAAGTTCCCTCACGGCCAATGTTTTTAGTGGTCGCGAGCGCACCTATCAGGCTTGGTGGGGCATTCCACAGCCAAAATTTGAGAATGACAACAGCGGTACGGAACGTTACATCAACCAATTGTGGATGAGCCCGGAAGAGGCCGCACATTTGCGCGCAAGCAATCCAAACACGTACAACTATTATACCTATGAAAATGAGGTAGACCATTACACCCAAGACCATTATCAACTCTTCTACAACCTTCAAATCAGTCAACACTTGGGTTTAAACACAGCTGCACATTACACCTATGGAAGAGGGTTTTACGAACAGTATCGCAAGGATCAAGAACTTGCAGATGTGGGCATTTCAGCGGTCCAAATCGGTGGTGATACCATTTTGAACAGTGATTTGATCAGAAGACTGTGGCTGGATAATCATTTTTATGGACTGATAGCCAATCTGTTGTATAGCAAAGATCAATGGAACATTACCTGGGGAAATGCGGCCAATCAGTATCTTGGAGATCATTTCGGAGAGTTGGTGTGGAGTCGTTTTGCCGGCAAGAGTGAACACCTCGACCGTTTTTATGAAAACGATGCAGTAAAATCAGAGTACAGCAGTTTTTTGAAGGTGGGTTTAAGCCGGTTGAACTGGAATTATTACGCCGACTTACAAGTCAGAGCGGTGAATTATCAGTTTCAGGGGCCAAACCGCTTTGGGGTGGTATTGCCACAAGATTTGAATTACTTCTTTTTCAACCCCAAAACCGGATTGAGTTGGAATAAAAACGATCAAAAGGCCTATCTGGCCGTGGCCGTGAGTCATCGCGAGCCGGTGCGTGACGACCTGGTAAATGCCGGTCCGGAAAGCCGTCCCAAGCCTGAAAGGCTCTACAACACAGAGCTGGGCTGGAAAAAAGAAAACAATCAATTCACGGCTGGACTGAACTTTTACGGTATGTTTTACAAAGATCAACTTGTGTTAACCGGACAGGTAAATGATGTTGGTGCATACACCCGAACAAATGTCGATCGCAGTTTCAGATTAGGTATTGAATCGGAATTGCATTGGAAGCTTTCCGAAAAATGGGCGTTGGCAGCCAATCTTTCATTGAGCAGAAATCGCGTTTTAAATTTTGTGGAATATGTGGATGACTGGGATAATGGAGGGCAACAGAGAATAGAACACGGCCATACCGATCTGGCTTTTTCACCGGCAGCCGTGAGCATGCAACAATTGCGTTTTGTTCCGCTCAAAAATCTAGAGATGAGTCTCATTAACAAATTTGTTTCCAGGCAATACCTCGACAATACCTCTTCCATTGAAAGAAGCTTGGATCCATTTATGGTTCAGGACCTCTTGCTTAACTGGAATTTTGCGAAGCTGAAAAAGATGAAAAGAGCGGCCTTAGGTCTGCAAATAAGCAACCTAAGCAACCGCAGCTATGCCCCCAATGGGTATACGTTTGGAGGAATTATTTCAGGGCAGCGGGAGAGTTTCAATTACCTCTATCCCATGGCCGGTATAAATTACCTGTTAAAACTGAACCTTTTGTTTTGATGGCAGTTTTACCTTTGAAACGATTTGAACTACTTCAAGCGCAAATGGAACATCAATAGCAATGCTCAGCTGTTGTGGATACTCGCAGTGTTCGCTGCAACGGGTTTTAGTTTTTTATATGTCAAAACCTGGGTGTTCAAATGGATAGGATACGATCAAATTCCATGGCAATGGCTTCGAATCGTGGTGTACATCGTGGTGGGTTACCCCTTGTATAATATTCTGCTTTGGCTCATGGGTCATCTCAGTGGGCAGGGGATGTTCTTCCGGAGGTTTATACGAAACATGAATTTGAGATTGATAGGAAAAAAACCACAGGCATGAGTGACGCATTGAAACAGAAAATACTTGCGGCTTTAGCGCATGTAGAGGATCCTGATTTGAAGAAGGATCTGGTAAGCCTCGGCATGATTAAACAACTGAATATCGAGGGCAAAAAGGTGAGCTTTCAGCTTGAATTAACCACCCCCGCCTGCCCGATGAAAGATATGCTGCACAATGCATGCGTGAATGCCGTAAAACATTTGGTCGATCAAAGTTTGGAAGTGGAGGTGGAAGTGACCTCTCGAATTACCAGCCTTCGAAATCAGCCTGAGATCATGCCGGGAGTAAAGAATATCATTGCTGTGGGCTCCGGTAAAGGTGGGGTAGGTAAATCAACAGTAGCTGTACAAATGGCCAAAGAACTTCACAAGATGGGAGCAAAAGTTGGCATTCTTGATGCCGACCTTTACGGTCCATCTGTTCCCATCATATTAGGTCTTACCAAGCAAGGTGTTCAGATGAAGGGTGAGAAAATGATGCCTGTTTCAGCCGATGGCATCAAGCTCATGTCCATTGCTTTTCTCATACCCCCAGAACAGGCGGTGGTCTGGCGCGGACCGATGGTTTCATCAGCAATACGCCAATTCATCAAAGATGTGGAATGGGGTGAGTTGGATTACCTGCTGGTGGATATGCCTCCAGGCACCGGCGATGTGCAAATTACCATTGCCCAAAATGTTCCGTTAACGGGTGCTCTAATGGTCACTACACCTCAGGAAGTGGCTGTTGCCGATTGCAGAAAGGCCCTGAGCATGTTCAGGATGGATGGCGTAAAAGTGCCCTTGCTGGGTTTAATTGAGAACATGGCCTGGTTCAGCCCTGCTGAAGCCGGTGATAAAAAGTACCACATATTCGGACGCGGAGGTGCTGAGCGTTTGGCCGGGCAGTTTGAAATTCCAGTACTGGGTCGAATACCCATTGAATTGCCCAATGAAGATGATGCCGCCATAGGGATACGCACTGAAAAGGTGGCAAAGGCATTTGAAGATGCAGGTGCAGCACTGGTGAGAAGAATTGCAGTATTGAATAGCGAACTTTCTTCATAAGATTATTCTACCTAATTTTGAATGGTTCTAAAGACATGAATCCCGAGATTGTACAAAAGATAGAAGAAGCCCTCAACAGCATCAGGCCTTTCCTTAAAGCAGATGGAGGCGACGTTGAATTGGTGAGTGTAGATGACGACCTGAACGTGAGTCTGAGGCTCATGGGCTCATGTAGCAATTGCGATATCAGTCACTTAACCATGAAGGCTGGCATAGAAGAAAGCATCAGAAGGGTACTGCCTGATCTGGGCATGGTTACAGCCGTAAATTAGTCCGCATGGCTTCCTTCTGGAGGAAATGCATTGCCTTTGTAAATAATTTCAGTTTATGGGTGCTTTTTGGTGCTTTGAGTTCGGGCTACTTTTTTTATGCTTATTTCAATTCACATGTCCATCCTGTTTACTTCTGGTTGCTGCCCACTTCAATGTGGATGATTTACACCCTAGATCATGTATTTGATGGAAGAAGAAATGCCCAAAGAAAAGACTTGCCCGATCGCTATGCCATCAATTACCAACTAAGAGGCCGATTGCTGCCAGTCATTGCTTTTATTACGGGTTTGAATGCCTGGCTGGCTTTGCGTTGGTTGAGTTGGGAAGTGCTCATCACAGGTGGAGTGATGGCTGTTTTATCCATGGTTTATCTCTGGTGGGTTTCAAGACATTCGGCCAAATTGAATCCGTGGCTGAAGGAAATCTTTATAGCACTCATGGCAAGCATGGGCATGGGGTTCATTCCTCTTTTACAGAGTGAAACACCTTTATTTGACCCCGGAGCCACTTTGCTTTTGCTGGTTTTCTTTTTAATCAGCCTCATCAATGTGATGACTTTTTCTCATTTCGATGTGGCAGATGATCGCTCACTATTAAGCAACTCAACCGCCCTGAAAAATACCGATCAGCAGCTGCGCTTAATTCGCCAATTGTTGCTTCTCACCTACTTGATACTGTTGGTTTGGATGTTTTTCTTTCGCTCAGGCTTTACACAGTTTAAAGCACTGATGGTTCCTTTGGCAATGATTAATTTACTGATGATCATTAACACATGGGAGGAGCGTTTTAAAAACCATGGACTT
>CAZYJD010000035.1:15811-19884 GCA_964647785.1 uncultured Chitinophagaceae bacterium | reverse complement strand
GTGTGAACCGGAATTTTGATAACCCGATTTTCCACCAACTGGTCTGTCCAAAGTATCTGCCCGATGCTGTTATAAAGATTGAACTTGCTCATCACCAGGCAGTCGAAATCCGAAACTTCGAGATAGACAAAATTCCTTGCTGGATTCGGGTATAATTTTACATCAATGTTTCCGCAACCCTGTACATTGTTTAGGTTTATTCTGAGGGTGTCAGCAACACTTAAGTAACTGTATATGGTGTCGTAAACTTCTATTGTCAATTCTGTGGTGTCATATACCTGAATTTTGTTGGTGTCATATAACGGATGGATAATGGTGTCGTAGAGTGTAACCAAACAGGTATCATCTTTAACTTCCAGGAAAACACATGGAGAGGTAAAATCACAGCCCGCTTTGCTGGTGACTTTTACTGCATAATAACCGCTGCGCTTTGCTGTGAATTGCCTCTTCGTTTCTTCGTTTATTACGGTCCCCAGATCACAATTGATCCATAAATAACTTAATGCACTGTCTTCCATTGCGTAGGCGCTTGGCCCTATTGCAATTACATTTTCATTTACGGGGTGCACATTAACCAAGCGTGTTAAAGTGCTGTCACATCCTTTACTTGTTTGATAGGTCCGTGTATAAATTCCTGCTTTGCTTACGCTGTTTCCGAAAACATTGATTACATCTCCCGGACAAATGGTCAAAGGTGGGAGCGTTTCGGAGTAAGAAGGGTGTATGGATATATTTTGCACAATCAGGCTGTCACAAAAATTACTTCCCTTCAAACGCATTTCATAGCGCCCTGAGGTATCTACAAGCAGGTTGAAAAATTTGACCTCTGTTCCTTCGCAGGTGTTTAAATCACTGAGCACAGTAGTATCTGCAGTTTTATGGATAATCCTGTATTGAACGATACTGTCGCACCCATATTGGGTTTGAAGGCTGTCGCGGTAGACACCTGGTTTGAAAATGGTATCATCATTAATCATCAAAAACTCATTTTCACAAACCGTAATGTCTGCCAATGAGAGCGAGTATGAAGGTTGCAAGGTGATCAAACGATTTACGCGGCGAAGAAAACAGCCACTATCGATATCAATCGAGTACAAACCACTGCTATCAATTGGTGTTCCAAAAAAGGTGACTTTTTCGTCTTCACAGTACACCGCTGAGGTAGATTCTTCTCGTACAGGCTTTGGGCCGACAATTTGAAAAGCATCGCCATAAATAGTTCCAGTGTTGAATGATTTACTGTAAAATAGCAAACCAACTGAATCTGCATTTACTGGGGCTTTGGCAGAAATAGACATCGTAGACCATTGTGCCTGAGAGCTTTGGTCCTTGAGATCATGAAATATTCGATTGCCACTTTTATCGAAGAATTCTATGTAAAGCGTTGCGTTGCTGGAAAGGGTCCTGATTTTACAACTTACCGTATATAGAGAATCTGGGATGGCTCCGCACATTGCCGTTCTGTAACCTGCATTGTCTCCATTGCTTTGAGCAGGATCTGTTATTTTTAAACAATATTTACCGTTGAAGCTGATTGAACTATCAATGCTAAGCCATTGGGTTCTTCCCACCCCTCTCCAATTAACTGGCCAGCCATTTTGATCCAGAATCTCTATGTCTCCATTGAACAAATGTTGTGCATGGGTTTTTGAGCTAATAGTTACAAGAAATATTAGAAAAAACAACTTGCCTAACTGGCGAAAATGAAAAATCATAAACAATAATCTACCCTGTTTACGGAAATATCAAGTAGTAATGCTTTATTTGACTGGATGTTAAAACTCAATTAACATTATAAATGAAATACGCCCGGGAATAAAGACCAGTGATGAGAAAATAAATCGCTAATAGTTTCTATCTTCGATTGAGGTCGTTTCTATCAAAGTTCGTGGAGTTTGCTGCATACCTTATCTTTGCCCCAAAACCTGTTTATGCTCAATATTGTCTTATTTGGCCCTCCCGGAGCGGGAAAAGGCACCCAATCAGAAAAATTAATGGAACACTACGGACTCACCCACTTGAGCACCGGTGATGTGTTTCGTTCCAATATCAAAGGAGAAACCGAACTCGGTAAACTGGCAAAATCCTATATCGACAAGGGGGAACTGGTGCCCGATGAGGTGACCATTGCCATGGTGAAGGATTTTGTGGCCAACAAAATGGAAACGGCCAAAGGCTTCATTTTCGATGGGTTTCCCAGAACTGTTGCACAGGGCGAGGCCCTGGATCAAATGCTGAGTGAACTTGGTACTTCGGTCAATCTCATGCTTTCGCTGGAAGTGGATGAAGACGAACTGGTGCGCCGCTTGCTTGAAAGAGGCAAGGTCTCAGGCAGAGCCGATGATCAGGATGAAAGCACCATTCGGAATCGTTTTCAGGAATACGAGCAGAAAACTGCGCCCCTGAAATCGTTTTATGCCGGCCAAGACAAACAGGCATCCGTAAAAGGAATGGGAAGCATTGACGATATTTTCAATGCTCTCTGCACGGTGATTGATGAGCATGTATAACGCTCTTAAAGCCTAAACAAATATTGCAGCCTTATCATGAAACCATTTCCGTGAGATTTGGACTGCTTATCACTTAAACTCTGAAATCGGTTCATGCCCAATTCCAATTTTATAGACTACGTAAAAATCTGCTGCCGATCTGGTAAGGGGGGAGCCGGAAGTGCACATCTGTTTCGCGATAAGCTCAATGCCAAAGGCGGTCCGGATGGCGGCGATGGCGGTCATGGTGGATCGGTGGTGCTCAGGGGCAATGCGCAAATGTGGACCCTCCTGCATCTGAAATATCGCAAACATGTGATTTGTGAAGCCGGACAAAACGGTGGCGCTGGTAGAAAAACAGGTCGCACTGGTAAGAACGAAGTGCTGGAAGTGCCGCTCGGAACCGTTGCCAAAGACGCTGAAACCGGAGAAGTGTTGTTCGAAATCATTGAAGACGGGCAGGAAGAAGTACTTTTGGCCGGGGGGCGAGGTGGTCTGGGCAACTGGCATTTCAAAACATCCACCCATCAAACACCGCGTTTTTCACAGCCTGGTGAAGAAGGGAAAGAGGAGTGGAAAATTCTAGAGCTCAAGGTTCTGGCAGATGTGGGCCTGGTTGGTTTCCCCAATGCCGGGAAATCAACGCTATTGTCGAGCATAACCGCTGCCAAACCTGAAATAGCCGATTATCCTTTTACCACCCTGGTGCCCAATTTGGGCATCGTGGCTTATCGCGACTATAAATCATTTGTGATTGCCGATATCCCAGGAATCATTGAAGGAGCTTCAGAAGGCAAAGGATTGGGTCACCGCTTTTTGCGACACATCGAACGCAATGCTGTGCTGCTTTTGATGATTCCAATCGATAGTCCGGATATCAAAAAAGAGTACGAGATTCTTTGCGCCGAAATGGAGAAGTTCAATCCGGAACTGATGTTCAAAAAACATTTGCTGGCAATCACCAAATGCGATATGGCCGATGATGAACTCATTCAACTGGTGGAAGAGCAATTGCCGGAAGGAGTGGAGCATATTTTTATCTCAAGCGTAAGCGGAAATGGAATGCAAGAGCTCAAGGACCGGCTGTGGGGAATATTGGATTCCTGATTTTTCACGCATTACACAAAAGGAAAAAAGCTGACGGGTTTCTAGTCGATGGTTTTTAGTTGATAGATATTGATGCCTAATTAACGTTGACCGTTATGTCTGCGCTCTGATTCCGAGCTATCGGGTCTGATACCTGAGCCGCGATAATTCATCACTTTGTGAGACTTTGTGCCAAACTTTGTGTGCATTGTGGTGAAGAAAGTTAGGGCGTAAGGGGGTTAGGAATGTTGATCTAATAGCGTCTAATTTAGCATCTGCGTCCTGCGCTCTTTAATCGGGAAGACGGGAGGATGGGAGGGAGTTAGGGGAAAGTCTTAACCGTCTAAACCCTTATAACCTCTTTAACCTAGAACATCTGCGCTCTGAGCCCTGCGCTCTGCGCTTCTGCGCTCTTTAATCGGGAAGACGGGAGGGAGTTAGGGGAAAGTCTTAACCGTCTAAACCCTTATAACCTCTTTAACCTAGAACATCTGCACT
>CAZYJD010000035.1:0-15711 GCA_964647785.1 uncultured Chitinophagaceae bacterium | reverse complement strand
CCAATCACACATGCCTTCATTTCCTCTTGGGTTGACCATGCGGAATCCCTAATTTCGCTGTTGTAAAAAACTTCAATGAAAATTTCACTGAACTGGCTTAAAACGCTGATTAATATTGATTTAGAGACAGAAGATCTCTGCCACCGACTCACCATGAGCGGTTTGGAGGTAGAAGGAGTGGAGCGGATTGAAAGTATTCGAGGAGGATTGCAGGGACTGCTGGTAGGGGAAGTGGTTGAAAAATGGCAGCATCCGGATGCTGATCGTCTTTCTTTGACCAAAGTAAATATAGGGGAGGCTGAATTGCTGCAAATAGTTTGTGGCGCACCCAATGTTGCCACCGGGCAGAAAGTGGTGGTTGCACCCGTGGGTTGCACCATTTTCCCGCTGAGAGGAGAGCCCTTCAAAATCAAAAAAGCCAAAATTCGTGGCGAGTTGAGTCAAGGGATGATTTGTGCTGAGGATGAAATTGGCATGGGAGAAGATCATGACGGCATCATGGTGCTCGATGAAAATGCTCCAATTGGAGAGCCTTTCCGAAATTTGGTTGAGTTGGAAGATGATGAAGTGATCGAAATCGGTCTCACACCCAACAGGGGAGATGCCGCATCGCATTGGGGGGTGGCCAGAGAAATCGCAGCATTGATGGGCCAAAAACCGTCATGGCCTGCAATGCCCGAAATAGAAAAGCTTGCTGAGAAAGGCATTGAAATAGAGGTGCAAAACAGCACGGATTGCCCCCGCTACAGCGGTCTTCTGATGGAAGGACTTCAAGTGGCAGAAAGCCCTGATTGGCTGAAGAATCGCATGCGCGCCATCGGTCTCAACCCCATCAACAATGTGGTGGATGTAACCAATTACGTACTTCATGAACTCGGACAACCCATACACGCCTTTGATGCGGATAAAATTGCAGGTGGAAAGATTGTGGTCAGAACGGCTACAAAAGGCGAAAAAATCACAACTCTTGATAAGGTAGATCGCACCCTAGAGGGCATTGAATTGCTCATTTGTGATACCAAAAAGCCCTTGGCCATTGCAGGTGTGTTTGGAGGCCTTCACAGCGGTGTGAGTGATCAGACAAAGCGAATTTTTATTGAAAGTGCTTATTTCCATCCGGTTTCCATTCGAAAAACCGCCAAGAAGCACGGGTTGAATACAGATGCTTCATTCCGCTATGAGCGGGGCACCGATCCGGATATCACCCTTTATGCACTTAGGCGCATGGTACAGCTGTTGGGAGAAACCGCAGGCGCCCAAGTGGCTTCAGCCGTAGTGGATATCTATCCTGAACCCATCAAACCATTTGAGGTTTATTTCAGGTGGGCTGAGCTCTCGCGGATGGCGGGGATCAATCCGGGAAGAGAAATGGTTTTGGGTATTTTAAACAGTTTGGAGATTGCCGTGGCATCAGAAGATGAGGGTGGTTTGCATTTGCTGGTGCCGCCTTATCGTTCGGATGTGAATCGCGAGATAGATGTGATAGAAGAAATTGTGCGGATCTACGGATTGGATCGTTTGCCCATGCCGGAAAAGGTGCAATACACCCCGGTCTATGAGAAAAATGAAATGTTCGCATTGAAGCGTGAAATTTCTGCTTACCTCCGCGATATCGGCTTTGCAGAAATGATGAACAACTCCCTTACCCAGGGGGAATTCTACAGCGAGGAAATGAGTGTAAAATTGATGAATCCCCTTAGCAAGGAACTGTCGGTTTTGCGCGCAGACATGCTTCACCCCGCCCTGCATTCAGTGGCCTGGAATAAGAACCGTAAAAACCGGGATTTGCGACTGTTTGAGATGGGAAAGGTTTATTGGCCCTCAGAAAAAGGTGGAGCTGAAGAAGAAGAGCGACTGCTACTTGTTTTAAGTGGGAAAACCTTCGGAGAGCATTGGCAAGTTAAAAGCCAACAGTTGGATTATTACGCCATCAAAGGGGCGGTAGAAGCATTGCTTAACAGACTTGGATTGAAGTGGAACGATAAATTTGGCACAATTGCACAGGCCGAGAGGAAAGTACTGGCTTTATTCGATATCAAAGATGAGGTATGGTATGCTGATCTTTCGCTGAAAGCATTGTTGAAACAAAGGCGCAAATACCGTTTTGAATTACAGCCGGTGCCACTCTTCCCTGAAGTAAGACGAGATCTCTCACTCAAGATACCTGCAGATGTCAATTACGCCAGTTTGAAAGAAATTGCATTGCGCAATGGCGGCAAGTATTTACGAGATACCGGCATATTTGATGTCTTTGAAGATAAAAAACTGGGAGAAGGACTGAAGTCATATTCTCTGAGTTTTGTCTTGTACAATCCTGAGCGCACCATGAGTGATCAGGAAACGGATAAAATCATGAACAGGTTGATCGAAGCCTTTGAGAGAGAAGCAGGTGCAGAGGTGAGAAAATGAAGGCAGAGCTTCGTCATAGCATTGAGGAACTCGAGGCAAGTCTCCGGAAACTTGTAGAGCTGAATGCAGCCCTTAGAAACGAGAATCAGCAACTGTCAGAAGAATTAGGTCGCTTAAGGACACAATTTGAAGGGCAAAAATTGGCTGCTGATGAAGAAAAGAAAACCAATAATTTGATTAACATTGCAAAGCACTTCGGTGATGAAGAAATGGAGAGCGCAGAAATAAAAGAGCGCATCAACCACTACTTGAAATACATCGATCAGTGCATTGAATTATTGAATAAATAGAAGCTGAACTGGAGGAATGGCGGAAGAGCTGATTTCCATTAAGGTAAACATAGGCGATAGGTCCTATCCCTTGAAAATAAAGGCCGAAGAGGAGGAAAACGTGCGTATGGCGGCCAAAATGATCAACGAAAAGTCAAAGTTCTATCAACAGAACTTTGCAGTGAGAGATAAGCAGGATCTCCTGGCTATGACGGCCTTGGAGTTTGCCTCAGAAGCGCTGAATGCAAGTCGTAAAGAAGTCACAGACGAAGAATGGCTTGAAAATAAAATGCGCGCGTTGAATAACCTTATTGGGAGCATCTAGCTCTGATTAGTCTTCCTTTAGCCGGCGTTAACCTAAAGCCAAGGACAAACATGACAATGTTGTACATTTTACTTTCCCTTGTCGGCGGAGCTGCCATCGGAGTTGTAGTGGCCTATTCGGTTCTGAGCAAGAAATCAGAATCCAAAGCGGGCCAGATCATTAAAGATGCCGAAGACAAAGCCAAAAGCATCCTGAAATCTTCTGAAATTGAAGCCAAAGAG
Organism: uncultured Chitinophagaceae bacterium; assembly: GCA_964647785.1. Taxonomy (GTDB): domain Bacteria; phylum Bacteroidota; class Bacteroidia; order NS11-12g; family UBA9320; genus CAZYJD01. The sequence continues at coordinate 12,487 of CAZYJD010000035.1, read as the reverse complement.
AAATTTTATCAACTCAAAAATGAGCATGATAAAGAAATTAAATCCAGAAATCGTGAGCTCGATGATCGCGAAAATGAATTGAGAAAGAAAGACCAAAGCCTTTCTGATCGGGTGTCGAATGCCGAGCGGAAGCAAAAGGAGTTGGACGATCTGAAGAGAGAAGTTCAGAAGCAGCTTGATGTTGTTAAAATTAAGCGAGAAGAAGCTGAGAAAATGCTCGATAATCAAGTAAAGCAACTTGAGAAGATTGCAGGACTGAGCAAGGAAGATGCGAAAAAAGATCTGGTAGAAGCACTGAAACAAGAAGCTCAGACCGATGCACTTGCCATATCAAAAAGCATACTGGAAGAAGCCAAACTTCGCGCAACCAAAGAGGCCAAGCGTATGATTCTTCAAACCATACAACGCACCGCTGCAGAGCAGGCCATAGAAAATACAGTGACCGTATTCAATATCGAAAACGATGAGGTCAAAGGACGCATCATTGGTAGGGAAGGACGAAATATACGCGCTTTGGAAGCGGCCACCGGTATTGAAATCATCGTAGACGATACACCAGAAGCCATCATTCTCTCAGGATTTGATCCGGTTAGAAGGGAAGTTGCACGCTTGGCGCTGCACCGATTGGTGAGCGATGGAAGAATTCACCCGGCAAGAATTGAAGAAGTGGTGGCGAAAACCCGCCGCGATGTGGATCAGGAAATACTTGAGATTGGTGAGCGTACCGTCATTGATCTCGGTGTGAATGGTTTGCACCCCGAGTTGATACGATATGTAGGAAGAATGCGCTATCGTTCTTCTTACGGACAAAACCTCTTGAAACACTCGCGCGAAGTAGCAAACCTTTGTGCTACCATGGCGGCCGAATTTGGCCTCGATACCAAGCTTGCGAAAAGAGCAGGACTCTTGCACGACATAGGCAAGGTGCCCGATGATGATGAGGAAACTCCACACGCATTGTTGGGAATGAAGTTGGCCGAAAAATATGGCGAACATCCAGAAGTTTGCAATGCCATTGGTGCACACCACGACGAAATAGAAATGACTTCCTTGTTATCGCCGATCATTCAGGCTTGTGATGCCATATCAGGTTCGCGTCCCGGAGCCAGACGCGAGGATAGCGAAGCATATATCAAGCGTTTACAGGATCTGGAAAAACTCGCACTTAGTTACAATGGAGTTGAAAAAGCTTTTGCCATTCAGGCAGGCCGTGAACTGCGTGTAATCGTAGACAGCGATGCCACCGACGATAAAAATGCCGATTTACTGGCACATGAAATCTCCAACCGAATTATGAAAGAGATGATCTATCCAGGCCAAATTAAGGTTACGGTGATTCGAGAGCGCAGAGCGGTATCCTACGCTAAGTAATGTTGGCTTTCTTCGGAAAGAGGTATTTGAAATTATTTCCGGCCCTGGCTTTTGCGTGCCTGTATGTTTTGGTATTCTTTACCAAAGCAATGATTGCCTTCATCGATCATGATGAGCACCAGTTCATTGCAGCGGCCTCATTGATGTATCGCGAGGGTCTCATACCCTTTCTTGACTTTCCCTACATCCATTCACCCTATTACAGCTTACTTCTTTCGTTTTTTAGCCGGGAAGGGGCGGCCTTGCTCTTTAATGCGAGGCTGATCAATGTTATTTTTATTATGGTACTGCCCATCAGCTGGCTGTATTACTGGTTTAAAAAAGAGGGTTTGAAAGGGTACGAGTTTCTCTTGATGGGGTTGCTGCCGCTATTGATCTTTAGCACGCCTTCCTTTCTTTACACCAGCTCCCACGCCTGGAACCATCCGCCCTCCCTGGCGCTTATATTTTTGGCTTTTGTACTCTTATTTCGTTTGGAGGCTCATCGGCCGCAATTGGCAATGCTGCAGTCGCTTCTGGCCACTTTGGGTTGCCTCATTCGTTTAAGTTACGCACCCCTGGGATTGTTGTTTTTCCTTCTTGCGCTTTACAGACTTCGATTGAGTAAGGCCATGTTGTATTGGTTAGCGGGCGCTTTCATTGCTTTCATCCCCATGCTATACTGGTGGGTTCTCAGTCCTGATAAGTTTCTCTTTGGTCTGTGGCATTTCCATACCGAAATAGATCATTTGTATTTCATTAAGACGGGGGTACGCACTGCACAGGATTCAGTGTTTGCTGACTTCATCAACCTCATTTTAACCCCTCCCAATGCTCCCGTTCTCATTGCGTTTGCTTTTGCACTGGGTTTGTTTCTATCACAAATCAAAAGCCAAAGTATTTGGAAACATTACGCCATGGGAGCACTGCTATTTTTTGTTTTGGCATTAACCGCTGCATTGATGAAAGGCATCATATTTCAGCAGTATTTGGCACTGCCATTTGTTTTCATCCTCTTGTTCATCGCAGCGGTATGGCAAATGCAGGAATCCGTTAAGAAGCACCTCATGACGGTGGTTCTTTTTTTCGCAGTTGGTGCAGCCATAGGTCTTAACCATGATTCATTCTGGCGGGTTTATTTGATGGGGCAAACAGATAAATGGACGGCTTTGAATGTGCATACACGCTCGGTAAATCTTTTGGATGCCCTGCCGGAAAAGAGCGAAGTTTTTACCTTATCACCCATTTTTCCGCTCGAAGCGGGTTATCACATAGACCCGAGAATGGTCAATGGGCCTTTTTTATGGCGTACATCGTTTATCATTCCGGAAGAGGAAAGGCCAGCGAATAAAATTTTAGGTCCATCCAATTTGCAGGAATGGTTCCCTGAGCAAGCCTACCCTGCTGTTATGCTGGGCCATGAAGTGGGCAATGAGAGAGAACTCAAAGCCTATGTGCAGCAGCATTACGACTCACTGGGCGATATATACGGCCTTCACTTATATGTCAGAAGGAATGCCGTGCTCTCTGATATAGGTCAGGGCCTTCCGCACACTGCCAAATCTCAACAATAAGTTTCTTCCTTGCGCTTCATCCACTCCACAAGCATCCGCAATCATGTGGCTGCCTCTTTTCACCAGCTTTGCATTGCTTAGTTGCATATCCACCATTCGGTTGTCTTCCACATGTCCTAATTTAATCATCACTGATGTGGTGAGCATATTGAGTACCATCTTCTGAGCCGTACCTGCTTTCATACGGGTACTGCCGGTTACAAACTCTGGCCCGGTGATTACTTCTACCGGATAATCTGAAACTTGAGCGATGGTGCTGGCAGGATTGCAAACCACGCATCCGGTAGGTATACCTGCTTGTTGGCAGTCGCGTAAGCCTCCCAACACATAGGGTGTTTTGCCCGATGCGGAGATGCCTACCACAAAATCGTTGGTGTCAATTTCAAATCCTTTCAGGTCATTCCAGGCAGCGGCTGTATCATCTTCAGCATTTTCAACCGCCTTGCGAATGGCGCTGTCACCTCCGGCAATCAGCCCAATTACGCGATCATGATCCACCCCAAATGTTGGCGGACATTCGCTCGCATCCAATATGCCCAATCTTCCGCTGGTGCCTGCACCAATGTAAAATAGTCTCCCACCAATACGCATCTGATTCCAAATGGCTTCAGCCAAAGAGCTGATTTGATTCAGCGCTTTGCCAACCGCAATGGCTGCATTTTGGTCTTCTGAGTGGATCCCTTCTGCCAGCTCTGTAAAAGATTTGTGTTCGAGCCCTTTGTGCCGTGACTCCTGTTCGGTAATGGAATTGTGTTCAGACATGCTAACAAAAGTAAATCCGCGAAGATTAGGCCGCTTTACAAGTTCTGCACAGCCAGCTTCATGCGGTATTTCGAACCCTCTTTCTGCAGGTTTTGAGCCATTACCTTCAGATACTGCCCATTCTGCAACTTCAGCACATATACGAGCTTGTTTGTACAGCTGTAATTGGCTTTCAGTGCATCCCATTCATACCAGCCATTGCCTATGCCTGCCGGGTTTTTATGGTAGCTCATTTTCAAGGCATCTACATAGCGAATGTTGTTAAAACCCATAGTGCTATCGATGGCCACACTGCAAATACTGGGGTTTAACAAAATACCGTAGTTCAAATAATGGTTAGCACCCAAGCGCAAGTCGTATGGGCCTTTTTTTTCATTGGAGACCATGCTGGTGGTCATCAATTGCCAATCGGAGCTATTGGGCTCAATGTCAAGGATTTTACCTCCATTGCGGAAACTGAAGTAGGTGTATTCGGCACCTTTCTTTTTCGGGATGCTAAAGATATAGGACTCCTTGGGACTGATGGGGTCGGTAAATTCGATGTGATACGCGTTGTCTTCAAAACTCCTGATGCTCATCAGGATATAGCCCATATGATGCCCCCAAGCATCGTAGCCCAATGATAGCAAATAATAAATGCCGAATGATTGGGGTTTGTTATAGCCAAAATCACCCCAGGCTCCTATGGAAGAGCTTGAAGTTCCTGATCGTATTTGTTCGAATTTCCAATCAACCTCTTCATCGAATTCATATTCTGTTAAGCGGGTGAGGCCTGTATTATAACTCGCCATTCCTCTCGCCCAATTAAGCAATATGGTGAAACTATCTTCCCTGCAGTCGAATGCCATATCCCAACTGTGAATGCTGTTTTGACTCACCACTTGGCGTGTTTCCATGTTAAGAAACAATTGTGCGGTATTATCAGAAAGGTCGCACTCAATTTCCATCCAATCGGGCTGAAGTGCAGTCAATTGCACGTCTTCACTGAAGCAACCCGAGCTTAGCAGAAGCGTGGTCGTGAGCGATATGTAGAAGATTATTCTTACCATCTTCCTTCAAACTGCAGGCAGAACATACGTCCACGGGCAATGGCTCCCGGGAGGTAGTTGTTCACCTCTGGTTCTGAGTTGAAATCTACAATAAATTGCGCACCTTGAACGGTTTGTACATCAAATAGGTTTTTCATGGCGATGCGAATAAAGTAGTTGTTTTTACCGGGTTTTACGGAAACGGATAAATCACTCAGGAAATATCGGTCCAGTTCAAATGCCTCAAACTCCCCGTTATTATTCAAGCGCAAGTCTTCGTTGACACTGGTGAATTTATTCATACTGGCCAACACCATTTTGCCATCCATCAAGGTAACAAACACATTGGCTTTGAGCTGTTGGGTGAAGAAATACTGCCCCAACAAATCTGCGGCGGCATTCACCCCGACGGAACTTGCTTCTGCCTGAAACCTGCAGGCGCCAAATTCTCCTATTACGGATGCTTGTGTTCCAAAACTTCGGGTTCTTCCGGTGTTCAGGAAGGCATAAACATTATGAATGGAGTCGGTTCTCAATAGGTAGATGGCATCTTGTTTGTCGTTGGCGAACAGGCTACTGGTAAAGCGAAGATGGTCAAAATGCAGATCAAAACCTGTAAAGAAAGTGTAAGACTTTTCTGCTTTTAAGTTCAAATTGCCTTCAATGCTCAATCGTGGATCGGTGTAGTTGTAATAAAGCTCATTGAAGCTCGGCACGCGATAGGATCGTGCCAGGGCTACCATGAGGTCGAAATTGGGGCTGAGTCGGAGACGTATTCTTGCCTCGGGATTCAGGGGGCTTTGAAAGCGCGGGCTGTAAAGTGCTCGCAATCCCGCAGCCAGCCAGAAGTTATCATTGGGTTTGTACTCGGCATGGCTGAACAGTTCATATTGTGGCACGTTCTTGTTATCCAAACCGGTGCGACTGGTTCTGCGGTCGCGTTGAAAGTTGAACTCCACCCCGCCATTGAAGTTGAATCGGGCCTTTTGATCGTACTTGTTCAATTGCAGTCGCACATTGCTTTGCCCGAAACTGAGGCTGTCCAATGGGTTGGTGCTGTTGATGTCCCATATTTCACCACTGCTGAGGTCAACAATCTGGTTGGTTACGTTTTTATAAAGTGCCGCATGACTTAGATCAAGTCGAAGGTGATGAACCTTGCTCAATCGCTGCTTAAAATAGGCTCCCGCATTGTAACGATAGGTCCTCACCAACCGGTCGCTTGCGCGGGTTGTTTGCACGAGGGGCTCGCCCCGTTCCAGTAAGTTTTGATAAAAGAAGCCGGTGTATATGCCTGTTTCGAGGTGCTCTCCAATTTTATAATCGTAATTGAATTGCCCGTGATATTGTGCCACCGGTTTAAACACTTCCACTCGCAGCGCATCGTCTGTCTGAAGCCCAGATTTGAAATTCCTACCCGCTGATAGCCTGAAATGATGCCGGCCATAGTTGAGGAAGCCCATCCCCGAAGCATGAATCTCACCCGTGGTATTGTTCCAGTTTTGCAGGAAACCTGATTTGTGGGGCTTGTCGTTAGATCTGCTGATAAGGTTGATGGTAAGCGAAATCGATCCATTGCCAAATTGCACCCCGCTTGCCCAAAATATGATTTCAACCCGCTCCACATGGTTCAGGGAGATTTGTGAGATGTCGAGATAATCTGCTGAATAAGGCAGGATGGGATTTCCGTCCTGCATGATGCGGATGTTTCGGCTCCCAAAACCCTGGTAATCCACACGATATCCGTCGATGCCTGTATACAGTTGATTGACATTCAGTTCGTATAACAGCAGATCATTTAGGGTTAAGGCGTGCAAAAGGTCTATCTCTTCGCGGGTAATGACCTTCACCAACTCAAAGCATTCAGAAGCTTTTTGTGCACCAAAAGCCAGGCTCTGTATTTCGGGATTGACAAAAGTTGACGCATCCTTCCCTTTCTGGCCATAAAGCTCAGTCGGGAGAAGAGCGAACCATCCAATGATCCAAATTAGAGAAGCCTGCCAACGCACAAAACAAACATAACACCTGCGATTTGTTTTTAATAGGAAATCAGTTCTTCTGAACGAGTTCTGACATCCGTTTTTCAGACCTGACTTTCAGATGATGAATGACAAAGGTGAGCGCAAACTGGAGGCCAATGAAACTTGAGATGCTTCCGGCAATGGATACATTGAGCCACCAACTGAACAAGTAACCCGCAATGCTGGCCGTGATTCCGAAAATGATGGATTTTACGAGCATTCCGGGAAGGGTATTGCTAATGAGATAGGCAGTTGCGGCAGGTCCTACTAGAAAGGCGATCACCAAAATGGCTCCTACCGATTCGAAGGCAATCACCGCATCGAGGGAAGTGAAAGACATCAGGGCGAGGTTCCATCCGGCCACTTTCATCCCTGAGGCTTTCGCAAATTCAGGATCGAAACTCGTAGCGAGCAAACCCTTGTATCCCAGGGCCAGCCCGCCAATGCTCAGCAACAAAAGAATGCCATTGGTCCAAACTTGCCTGGGCCCCAGCGAAAGCTCGCCGTATTTCCAAATGTCCAGAGGAACAAAGGCAATTTCTCCATACAACACGCAATCCTGATCCAGATCTACCTGAGATCCAAACTGGCTCACCAGGATAATGCCAAGAGCAAAGAGAAAAGTGTAGCTAATGCCAATGCTTGCATCTTGTTGAAGCCTTGCTTTTTTTTGGATCAATTCGATGAGCAGGGTCACCAGCAAACCACTCAGGGCTGCACCTGCTAGCATGAAGAAGCTTGTACGGCTTCCTGAAATGAGGTAGGCCACCACCAATCCGGGCAATACCGCATGCGAAATGGCATCGCCCACCATGCTGCTTTTTCGCAGCACCAAAAAACTTCCCGTTATGGCGGTGGAAACAGCCACCATGGCAGCGGTTAATATGATCCAGAAATGCTCCATCAATAAGGTATTTCGCTATCGTGCGGATCTTTTTCCGGCCGGTCCATCAATTCGTATAGGTCCTTTTCCATTTCAGGGGTGATGAGGTGCTCCATTTCTTCGGCATTGTCATGCACGTGGTCTGCTCCCAATTGCAGGTATCTATTCAGGTATAGTTCCCATAGCCGGTGTTTGCGCACAATGGATTTTACCACTTCCACTCCTTCCTCCGTGAAGCCAAATTGTTTGCTGCCCGAACGCCTAATCCAGCCGCGTAGCCTGGCAGTGATGAGCAATCGGTTGGCTTGACCTGCTTTCATGGGCTCAGGAAGATCGTGGATATCAAAAAGTTGCTCTTTGTCTTCTTTCAGTGAAGGATAAAAGGTCTTGATGAAATTCTCCAGCGCAATGCGTTGGCCGTTTTGCCATTTTCTGAACCAGAGCACCAGGATGCCTTTTCGGGCTGAGAACAGAAATGCGAGCAAAGCCAGTACACTTAGCCAGATCACAATCCACGGTCCGGTGGGCATGGATGGAAAGGCATAGGACACCAGAGCACCGGCAGCTCCAGAGAACATGCCACTCAGCAAAGCAATGAGCATCATGCCTTTGAGGGTTGAAGAAAAAAAGCGACCGATGGCAGCGGGCGTAATCAGCAGGGCCGACATGAGAACCACCCCAACCGATTGTACTCCCAATGCCACCACCATTACAGTGAGGAACATGAGCACCAGGCGAATAGAGCGCGTTGGCAAGCCAATGGAGCGGCTGTACTGCTCATCAAAAGAAATCATTTTAAAAGCGCGGAAGCCAAAAATCACCATCAGCAGAATGAAGATGCTTAACCAAAAATAGATGCGTACTTCATACGACTGAAGTGCTGCTGCCTTGCCGAATAAGAAACGATCCAGCCCACTTTGATTGCCGGCACCGCTGTGTTGAATCCAACTCAACAGCACCATGCCCACACCAAAGAACACACTCGTATTCAGAGCAATGGCCGTATCGGCTTTGATTTTACTGTTTTGGGTAATGATATCGATGAGCCATGCTGCCAGGGCGCCGGTGGCCGCACCTCCTATGAGCAGGGGAAGCAAATTTTTTGTAGAAGTGAGCAGAAATGCCAATGCAATTCCGGGAAGCACGGCATGCGAGATTACATCGCCAATCAGTGAGCGTTTACGCAGAAAGGTAAAGGTTCCGATTAAAGCCGACATGCCCGAGATGAGCATACTGCCGAAGAGCACGGTGAACAAAGCGGGCGAGTCGAATATGTTGAGCAATGGCTTCACTTGCGCTTTTTGGGAAGAGGCTGTTCTTTCATCAGGTCGCCCAATCGGCTGAGCATATTGAGCTGCCCGCCATAGGTGTCGCGCAACATTTGATCATTGAAGGTCTCTTCAACCGGGCCGCAACCTACCATGCGGGTGTTGAGCAAGAGTACCCAATCGAAATATGCGCTGGCACTGGAGAGATCGTGGTGCACCACAACCAGGGTTTTCCCAGCTGCTTTCATGTCTTTCATTAGCGCAATGATGGCTTGCTCGGTGGCAGCATCCACCCCGGCAAATGGTTCGTCCATCAGATATAAATCGGCCTGCTGGGCCAGCGCTCTGGCAATGAATACCCGTTGCTGCTGACCGCCGCTCAATTGTGAAATTTGCCGCTTGCGGTACGACTGCATGTTCACTTTTTCAAGCGATTCTTCAATGATTTGATGGTCATGCTTAGTCAAGCGTTTGAACAGGCCCCTTTCAACATAGCGGCCCATGGCCACCACGTCGTAAACATTGGTGGGGAAGTCCCAATCTATTTCCTGACGCTGCGGCACATAACTGATTCGGTTCCGAACTTCCTCAATGGGTTTGTCAAAAACATTTACCCAACCGCCATCTGCATCAATAATCCCCATGATGGTTTTCAGCAAGGTGGATTTTCCCGAGCCATTCGGTCCCATGATGCCGGTAATGGCCGAGGCAGGCAATCGGAAATCGACATTCCACAGTGCGGGTTTGCGCTGGTAAATCACATTCAGGTTATGCGCTTCTACGGCCGTTTGGAAAGTGGAATTCATTTCAATGCTTCGATGATTGTTCGGGTATTGTGTTTCAGCATGCCCGTGTAGGTTCCTTCAGCGGTGCCTGCTTCACCTAAGGCATCACTGAACAACTCACCACCAATGCGCACTTCATGACCCATTTTTCGACAATTTTCTATCAAGGCCTCAATGCTTTTGGGCGAAACAGAACTCTCTACAAACACCGCCCTTATTTTTCGGTCGATGATGAAGCGACTGAGGTTCTGCAGATCCCTTATGCCAAATTCAGAAACTGTGCTGATGCCCTGCAAGCCATGTACCTCCAAGCCAAATGCCTGTCCGTAATAGCCAAATGCGTCATGCGAAGTAATGAGCACACGGTTTTCTTCCGGAATGGTCTTAATATCTGCTTGAAGTTGTTTGTTCAAGGAAGTTATTTCTTCCTTGTAGCGATTGAAACGCTGCTGAAAACTATCTTTTTTATCAGGATATAATTCTTGCAACTTTCGGTTAACCCCCTCCATGCCCTCGAGCCATAAATCGGGATCAAACCAAATATGCGGATCATATATGGTGGCCTGATCATTCATGGCGCGCAATGTTTGAGGATCAAGGGCCGAGCTCACCGCAACCACGGGTCGGGTTGCTTCCAGTTTGTGAAAGAGTTCCGACATCTTCCCTTCCAGATGCAGTCCGTTGTGAACAATGAGGGAAGCTTTAGTTAACAAGGCTACATCGCCCTGTGAGGCCTTGTATATGTGCGGATCCACCCCGCTGCCCATCAAAGCATGTATTTCCAAATCATTGCCAGCCATGTACTTAAGGGCATCGGCTATGATGGAAGTGGTGGTTACAACCAAGGGTTTTGATTCATTTGAATCATTGCCTTTGCATCCAGCCAATAGGCCACTTAAAAGTACCATCCATGTATAGAAGCGCTTCACATGGCAAAGATAATTACATTCGCCAAATAAAAATGTTAGTCGCGACTAACTTTTCACTTGCTGCAATTGTTCCAGCACTTCCTGAATGGAATCAACAGGCTTCAGGCACTGCTGACCTTCGCACACATAAAAGCGCAACTCTCCGGTTATTCGGTTAGCAAAAACAGGCAGGTCCGAATGGGTACCTTCATTGAAAAGAATGCAATCATCGGGTAAATGGTGTTGTGCATATAGATCTTTTGCAGCTTGTTGGGCTCTTTTTCCTGTGATGCAAATGAGTTTGGGCTGACGTATCCTCAAACTGAGCAAATGGGCCCAGTGGGCATGCCATGCCGGGAATTTTTCCATCACTGCACGCATTCGATTAAGCATGGCATCACAGATTTCAAGATATCGGTGTTCTTCAAATCTCTCCCACAAATTGCAAAGAACATGCCCGAAAATGGCATTGCAGCTCGGAATTACGTTGTCTTGTGTTTCATATTTTCTGCTGATAAGCGTCTGTTCCTGCATGGGGGTGAAAGCAAAAAACTGTTTTTCTGCATCATAAAAACGATCAATGGCCGCATCGGTCAGTTGTTTGGCTTTTAGGGAATAGTTTTCATTGCCGCTCACTGCTCCGGCCTGTAACAAACCTTTGGCAACTGCCGCATAATCTTCTGCAAATCCTGCGATGTGTTGATTGTTGTTGCCAAGGGTTCGATAAAGAACACCTTTGTGGTACATCTTCTCAGAGAGAAAGTCGGCCAATTCGCAAATCATGTCCATCCATTCGGGCTTTTGCAGCACTTTCCACGCATCGCACAGACCGGATAGAAGCAAGCCATTCCAACCACTGAGTACTTTATCGTCCAATCCGGGGCGGATGCGTTCATTGCGTTTTTCGAGCAGTTGATCAATGAGTTTGATCCATTCGGGGCTTTGAACATCGGCAGATGAGCACAAGCGAGGAATGATGGAGTCTTCCCATTGTCCGGCATCCAGCGCCAGGAAGTCATCCAAACGAACACCACAAGAATCTGCTTCTTCACGGAGTTCGTTTGCAGTCCACAAATAGAATTTGCCCTCCACCCCTTCTGAATCGGCGTCTAAAGCACTGAAATAGCCACCATTTGGGGATTTTATTTCTCTTTTCAGCCAGCCCATGCTTCTTTCGATCACATGAAGTAAAAGTGGATTGGGGTTTCTGCGGTATTGTCTTGCATAGAGTGAAAGAAGCAATGCATTGTCGTAGAGCATTTTCTCAAAATGCGGAACGAGCCATTTTTCATCCACTGAATATCTGGAAAAACCGCCTCCAACCAAATCATAGAGCCCACCTTGTGCCATGGCGTGCAGCGATAAATTCAGCTGTTGGCTGGCATTTGATGCGGGAAATAATTCAGAAGCGGTGCCAATGAACTCCCAAAGTGTGGGCATGGGGAATTTAGGAGGATTGCCATGGCCACCCCATGTTTGATCAAATTCTTTGTCTATTTCCAGATAGAGATGAAGTAAATCCTTGAGTTGTGCTTCCTCTTGTTCTTTAGCTGCATCGGGAATCACGCTCATTTCCTGCAGTCCTGCTTCGAGTTTGGATGCGTATTCCAGGGCTTTTTCAGGCTGACTTCGATAGAAATTGGCCAGTTTCAGCAGGCTTTGGTTCCAGTTTGTTTGCGGGAAGTAGGTGCCACCCCAAATGGGTCTTCCATCGGGCAGACAAACCACATTCAGCGGCCAACCGCCTCTACCGGTCATGAGTTGTACTGCATCCATGTATAGTTGGTCGATGTCGGGCCGTTCTTCGCGATCGACCTTCACCGAAACAAAAAATTCATTCATGATGTCGGCAGTATCGCGGTCTTCGAAACTTTCGCGCTCCATCACGTGGCACCAGTGGCAGGAAGA
>CAZYJD010000034.1:0-20309 GCA_964647785.1 uncultured Chitinophagaceae bacterium | reverse complement strand
GTGCCTATCACCGATCAGGTGGCCAACATCATCATGGGGCAGTGGCCGTTCGTGCAGTGGGCTAGCCCAGGCAGAGATATACAGATCTATATCGACAGTCCAGGTGGTTCCGTTTATGCCGGTTTGGGCATTTATGACACCATGCACTATATCTCTTCTGATGTTGCAACCATCTGCACAGGTATGGCCGCCAGTATGGCCGCGGTATTGCTCTGCGCAGGTACCAAGGGCAAACGCTCGGCCCTTAAGCACAGCAGGGTGATGATTCATCAACCATTGGGAGGCACACAGGGTCAGGCCTCTGACATGGAAATTACGGTGAATGAAATCAAGAAACTTAAGAAAGAACTATACGATATCATTGCCAATCACAGTGGCCAACCTTTTGAGAAAATACAAGAAGACAGTGATCGCGATTACTGGATGACTTCTCAGGAAGCCAAAGACTATGGTATGGTTGATGAAGTTCTGGCCAGAGTAGAGAAAAAAGATTAAATTTTGGGAAAACTCCACGATAGTTGTTCATTCTGCGGTCGCTCAAGTGAAATGGTCGGGCTGCTCATTTCGGGCATAGATGCGCAAATATGTGAGGATTGTGTGGAGCAGGCGCATACCATTGTTCGCCAGGAAAACCTAAACAAAAAACAAGAGTCTTCTGAAAAGTTTACCCCCCAACAGCTCAAACCGGTAGACATCAAAGAGCATCTCGACCAATATGTAATCGGTCAGGATGAAGCCAAAAAAATACTTTCAGTAGCCGTTTACAACCACTACAAGCGATTGCTCGATGTGGAGCCGGAAGAGGGAGCTGAACTTGAAAAATCGAATATTCTTCTGGTAGGTGAAACCGGAACCGGAAAAACCTTGCTTGCAAAAACCCTCGCCAAGATTTTACAGGTGCCTTTCTGCATAGCCGATGCCACAGTATTGACCGAAGCAGGTTATGTGGGTGAAGATGTAGAAAGCATCATCTCTCGTTTGCTGCAGGCGGCAGATTACGATGTGGCCGCAGCTGAAAGAGGCATCATCTACATTGATGAGATCGACAAAATATCCCGAAAATCGCACAACCCATCCATTACCCGCGATGTATCGGGTGAGGGCGTGCAGCAGGGTTTGCTGAAATTGCTGGAAGGTACGGTTGCAAACATCGCACCTCAGGGCGGTCGCAAACACCCGGATCAGAAATACCTGCAGGTTAATACAGCAAACATCTTGTTCATCTGTGGCGGAGCTTTCGATGGAATTGATAAACTCATCCAGCGAAGAATACAGAGCCAGTCGCTCGGATTTGGTTCAGGGAAAGCCAGAATGGAAGATGACAGCATGTTGTCGCACCTCTCCCCTGCCGATTTGAAACAATACGGACTTATCCCCGAATTGATCGGTCGTATGCCGGTTATCAGCCATTTGGAACCCCTTGAGGCATCCAGTCTGAAACGCATCCTTACCGAGCCCCAAAATGCGCTGATTAAACAGTACAAAAAATTGTTCAGCCTCGAAGGAAAAACATTGGTAATTCCTGAGGATGTGCTGGATTACATCGTTCAAAAGGCCATGGAATTCAATTTGGGAGCAAGGGGATTGCGCTCCATTTGTGAAACCATCCTCACCGACTATATGTACGATTCGCCCTCCAATGGTGAAGAGAAACTGGTGACCATTGAATTGGAAAGCGCTAGGGAGAAAATGAAGAAATTTCACCTAAGGGCAGCCTGATGCATATTAGCTGACTCAAAAAGTGCATTTTTGAATCAGCCAATTGCCAGCATGTCATTTCAAAAAAACCAAAAAAACGTACTGAACGCATGGGCCTTTTACGACTGGGCCAATTCCGTTTACAACTTGGTGATCACCAGCACCATTTTCCCCATTTTTTACAGCGCAGTGGCAGTGCATCACAAAGCACAGGTGCACGGAGAAGAAGTTGGGATGGTGGAATTCTTCGGGCGCACTTTCATCAATACCGAATTGTACAGCTATGTGTTTTCTGCTTCATTTCTGGTGGTGGTTATTCTTGCGCCACTGCTTTCGGGTATTGCTGATTACAGCGGAACCAAGAAATCTTTCCTCAAATTCTTTTGTTACCTCGGTTCCATCTCCTGTATAGCCTTGTACTTTTTCGATCCTGCACATTTGGAGTGGAGTATGCTGGCCGTATTCATGGCTAGCATTGGTTTCTGGGGCAGCATTGTGTTTTACAATGCCTACTTACCAGAAATTGCGACAACTGATATGCACGATCGCATTAGCGCGAGAGGCTTTTCCATGGGATACATCGGGAGTGTTCTTCTGTTGGTAAGTGTATTGCTGGCCAAGCAAGCTTGGGGCATGGATATTCGCTACGCATTTTTAGCCGTTGGAATCTGGTGGGCCGGTTTTGCCCAATATACTTATGCCAACCTTCCTTCCGACATCTATCAGCGTGAAAAGAAAATTCGCGACAAACAATACCTGTACCGCGGCTTTCTGGAGTTGCGCAAAGTATGGCGGGAGGTGAAGGACAACAAAACCATCACCCGTTTTCTTTCGGCATACTTCATTTACAACATGGGCATACAAACCGTGATGTTGATGGCAGTCATTTTTGCAAGTCAGGAGATTAATTGGCCAATCGATTCGGCCACAGGAGAAAAAGACACCTCAGGTCTGATCATCAGCATCATCCTCATTCAATTGGTTGCCATTGGTGGCGCTATAAGTATGTCGCGCTTGAGCAAATGGTGGGGAAATGTTCGTGTTCTGCAAATTGCCATCTCCATTTGGATACTGATTTGCGTCATTGCTTATCAAATTCATGAGCCCTCTTCCTTTTATGCCTTGGCAGCCATGGTGGGCTTTGTAATGGGGGGCAGTCAGAGTTTGAGTCGCTCTACCTACAGCAAAATGCTGCCCGAAACAGAAGATCACGCCTCCTACTTTAGCTTTTTTGATGTCTTGGAGAAAATCGGGCTGGTGATTGGACCTGCTTGTTTTGGTTTAATCAATGGTTTCAGCGGACAGATGCGCTTATCGGTCTTGCTAATCACCGGCTTCTTTGTGTTCGGACTCTTTTTACTGTTTCGATTGGGCAACAACAAATTTCATTTGCAAACGGTAGGCGAATGAATTCAAGTTGGCCTTTTTATGAGCAAACGCTTAGCCGTTTAATGACACAAAAAAACGGAAGACCTTTTCAGACCTTCCGTTTTCTATTAAATAAATAATCAGTTTCTCAGGACGACTGCTTCACAACCCGTGGGGCGGCATTCAAGGTTTCTTCATTGCAACCTTCTGCATACTTGGCAAAATTCTCATTGAAGAGGGTTGCCAGATGGTTGGCTTTTTCATCGTATGCCGACTTATCCTGCCAGGTATTTCTGGGGTTCAGCAACTCATCTGGTACATCCGGACAGCTTTTGGGCATGTGCAAACCAAAAACCGGATGGGCTTCATATTGCACCTGATCCAACTGACCATTCAGGGCAGCGGTGATCATGGCGCGGGTGTATTTCAGTTTCATTCTGGCCCCCACACCAAACGGTCCACCGGTCCAACCAGTATTCACCAGCCATACCTTCACATCAGAATCTTTCAGTTTATCGCCCAGCATATTGGCATAAACCGATGGATGCAAAGGAAGAAATGCTTGTCCAAAGCAAGCAGAGAAGGTAGCCACAGGGTCTACGATACCGGCTTCAGTACCCGCCACTTTCGCAGTATAGCCAGAAATGAAGTGGTACATGGCCTGACCGTCAGTTAGCTTACTGATGGGAGGCAATACACCGAAAGCATCTGCCGTAAGGAAGAAAATATTCTTGGGTGCATCTCCTTTTGAAGGAACGGCAATATTGTCCATGTGATGAATTGGATATGCCGCACGGGTGTTCTCTGTTACTTCTGTATTGGTGTAATCCACCTCATTGGTGCCCGGTACAAAACGCACATTCTCTACCAGAGCGCCATGCTTAATGGCATGGTAAATTTGAGGCTCTTTTTCCTCGGTCAGATCGATCACCTTGGCGTAGCATCCACCTTCAAAATTGAACACACTGCCCTCGGCCCAGCCGTGTTCATCGTCGCCAATCAGTTTCCTTTCGGGATCTGCTGAAAGGGTGGTTTTACCAGTACCCGAAAGTCCGAAAAAGATGGAAGTATCACCTTCCTTGCCAATGTTTGCCGAACAGTGCATGCTCAAGACATTGTTATCGTGCGGCAAAATGTAATTTAAGACAGAAAAGATGCCTTTTTTCAACTCACCGGTATATCCTGAACCACCGATGAGAATGATTCGGTCGGTGAAGTTCACCATCGTAAAATTATGCTGTCGTGTGCCATCCACCGCAGGATCGGCATGAAAAGAAGGTGCCGCCAAAATTACCCAATCGGGTTTCTGGGTTTCCAGTTCTTCCTTTTCAGGGCGGATGAATAAATGATGTGCAAATAGATTCTGGTATGCACTTTCAGTTACGACTCTGATATTCAGTCGGTAACGCGGGTCAGCACAGGCGTATGCATCACGTACAAATAGTTCTTTGCCCTTGTAGTGATCCAATACTTTTTGCAACAGGCCGCGGTAGTATTTTTCCTCAATCGGGTTGTTCACACTCCCCCACCATACGCTGTTTTCAGTCATGGCATCACGCACAACAAATTTGTCTTTGGGAGAACGACCGGTAAACTCTCCGGTATCAGCTGCCAGTGCACCTGTATCGGCTAGTTTTCCTTCGCCCCTTTCAAGAGCCTTCTCAATCAATTCATCTACTGTCAGATTTATCCAGGCCTTGGAAACATTGGCCAATACCTGGTCCGTGATTGGATGATTTACCATAATGTGTTTGTTAGATCAGTGTTTTTATAAAGGGCAAAGGTAATACTTCGGTAAGCCAAGTAAGGTCTTAGCCCCCCTTTTTCACTACTTTATAACCTTTCTTTTCTAGGAAGGGGATGATTTTATTCCGAAAGTCTCCCTGCACAATGATTTCGCCATCTTTCGCATTGCCACCGGCACCGCAGAGCACCTTCAATTCACGCGATAACTGAGAAAAATCATCTTCACTTCCTTCAAATCCTTCAATCAAAGTAACCGCTTTTCCCTTGCGATTCTTTCGATCAAGACTTACATATAACTTCTGATCCGATGGATCCGGATAGCTCACATCTTCCTCTTCCATGGAAGAAGATACAGCATCGGGATCGGTTGAATACACCAGACCACCGAGGGCCGAAAGATCATTCAGTTTTTTCTTTCCCATCTTATTGAATCGATTCGTAGGCTCAAAAGAAAGGCTATTTTTGGAAACCATCAAATGAGGCAGGCATCCAAACATTATCGCAACGCACTGTTTTTCCTGCTCTTGCTCATTTCCCTGTTCTCTCGCATCACTCGTCCCGGGCTCCGCGCAGAAGAACCCCGCAGAGCCATGGTGGCCATTGAAACCTTTGAGCTTGCCCCCCATGGGGTACCCAAAATCAATGGAGAACCTTACTTGAACAAACCGCCCTTGTACATTTGGTTGCAAGGAGGTCTTATTCAAATAGCAGGAAGCTCTGTGCCGGTGGTTCGAATACCCGGTTTGGTTTTTTTTCTCCTGAGTGCGCTCTTATTGTACGTCTTTGTTCGACAATACGGCTCTGTGTCGCAGTCTGTCAAGGCAACAATCATATACCTCACTGCAGGAGATTTGCTCTTCTATGGCAGCGTTTACAGCGGCGAAATGGATCTTTTCTACGCCTTTCTGATGTTTGCGCAATTGGTTTGGGTTTTTCAGACCTCCAGGAACAAACAGTGGTGGCTGATGTACATGGGTTGGTATGCTCTAAGCCTGGCCGGTTTGCTCAGCAAGGGTTTGCCTTCCCTTCACTTTCATCTATCGTATTTTCTGCTGTTGATTTGGCAACACCGGAGCTGGCGACCATTGTTTCATCCCGCCCATTTACTTGGTTTATTCATCCTTTCAGGAGGCCTGTGCGCTTTCTTCGAATGGTACGAGCAATACGGCAATGCGCGTTTATACTTTCTTTCGCTTCTTGGTGAATCGCTTGAAAAATCAGCAGTTTCCTATCAGTTGAAAGTCATCCTTCTCCATGCCCTCAAATTCCCACTGAACTTTCTTCTGTTATTGTTGCCTTGGAGTTTGATACCAATGATCAGAAAAATGCCTCGTTGGAAAGTACTGCCCGAAGCATTGCGCTTCTCCCTTTTATTCTGCTTGATCAACATCAGCATTTACTGGGTTTCCCCCGGAAATCACAACCGTTACCTGTATATGTTCATTCCGCCAGCTATGATGTTTCTGGCTTACATGCTTGAAATGGGTGCCGAAAGGAAAACACCCACTGTTAGTTTGCGCTGGTTACCACTGCTTGGGGCCTTTATACTGGCTGCATTTTATTTCTTCCGGCCAGAGGTGAATGCCATTCCAGCACTCATTTTCCTGATGATCTCACTGATTATACTGGCAGCTGCCAGAACCCCTGCTTTGACAGCTTTCTGGCGTCTTTCCTTTTTTCTTCTGCTTATGCGAATAGGTATGAATGAACTTTATCTGCCGGTGGTTGCGGCTGAAACAGAAACTGCCCGATACATTCAGCACAGCCAACAGCTGAACAAACTTTGTAAAGGACAGCCAATTTCCCTGGAAGGACCATGGAACATCGACAGTCTTCGATTTAAAAAAGCAGGTTTGCAATGGAAAGAAACCAAAAAAGTGCCTCCTCTTCTTCCTTATCAAATACCTTATTACTACTACCGCCAAAGTGGCCAAATGATATTGTTCCAGACCGATGCCCCTTTTGCCCTTATGCACCAGTCGGCCCTGCAGGCAGGAGACTACAGGGAGGTGCTTTACACCTTTGCAGATGAATGGAACAAACAAGACATGGTAGTGATTGAACGTGCCATTCATTAACACTTGATCAAAAAGTGTCATGAATCACAGCATTCTATAAACGCTATAATATTTGCACCCTTTTTCATGAATAAAAGTGCTGCGTTGATTATTAGAAAACACCAACCTGCAGCGAGCATATTTTTAAACGTGGGCTACAGTTGTTATCTTTCTTGCCGTACCAACTTAAACCATGGATATAACATCTAAGCTACACGCCAGCGGGCAAAGCATCTTCTCCAAAATGTCAGCTCTGGCTGCCAAATACGCAGCCCTGAATTTATCGCAAGGTTTTCCTGACTTCAACTGCCATCCAGAATTAATCCGACTGGTGGATCATTACATGAAACAAGGGCACAACCAATATGCTCCCATGCCGGGTGTTCAAATTCTGCGTGAAGCCATTGCAGAAAAAACATACCACACTTATGGCAGGCATTATCATCCCGATACTGAAATCACCGTTGTACCAGGGGCTACGCTGGGTATATATGCCACCATAAGTGCATTGGTGCGAGAGGGTGACGAAGTGATTGTAATCGAACCGGCTTACGATTGCTATGTACCCGCCATCTTGCTCAACGGTGGAAAACCTGTTTTCAGTTCGCTCCATCCCGATGGATACCGTATAAAATGGGATGAGATTCGAAAACTGATCAACTTTAAAACCCGCATGATCATCATCAATACCCCGCACAATCCATGTGGGTCAGTTTTGACTGAGTACGATTTGGAACAATTGCGCAACCTGCTCCGAAATACCGATGTATTGGTGTTGAGCGATGAAGTTTATGAACACATCGTATTCGATGGACAACAGCATCTCGGCATGGCAAGAGATGAAGAACTGGCTGACCGAAGCATCATTGTCAGCTCCTTCGGCAAGACCTACCATGCCACAGGCTGGAAAATGGGCTACTTGCTTGCTCCGGATTTCCTGATGAAACACATTCGTCAGGTTTACCAGTACATGGCTTTCAGTGCCAATACACCGGTGCAATACGCGTATGCCAGTTTTTTAAAACAACCAGATCACTACCTTCAACTCCCGGCTTTTTATCAGCAAAAAAGAGACACCTTTCGACAATACCTGCAAGGATCGAAATGGGAGGTGCTTCCCTGCGAAGGGAGCTATTTTCAGCTGCTCAGATACCAAAGCATTACCGATGAGAATGATGTTGATTTCGCCCATCGCCTGGTGAAAGAACACGGCATTGCAGCCATACCTGTATCCGTCTTCTATCGCATGAAAACAGATGAAAAGGTGTTGCGTTTTTGTTTCGCCAAAGGAGAAGACACCTTAAAAAGGGCAGCGGAAATTTTACATACACTATGAAAATTCATTTGCTGCAATCTGTGTTACACTGGCTTAAACCAGAAGCCAATCTCAAAAGTTTCTCAGAGAAAATTGCAGATATTGGAACGGAATCCGATGTCATTATTCTCCCGGAAATGTTCAGTACCGGATTTAGCATGCAGTTTCCTGAAGGCAGCCTATTGCCCCAAGATGTTGTATTGAAATGGATGCGAGAACAGGCGCTGAAATGTGATGCAGCCATTACAGGCAGTGTTGCCATCAGCGAAAACAATAGACTTTACAACCGATTGTATTGGGTACAGCCAGATGGGGTAGTGATACACTACGATAAACGACACTTATTCCGAATGGCAGGTGAACAAGCCGTGTTCGATGCAGGGAATGAACGTAAAATCATTGCATGGCGCGGTTTGCAATGGATGCCCATGGTTTGTTATGACCTTCGATTTCCTGTTTGGAGTAGAAATGACTTAAACTATGATGTATTGTTTTATGTGGCCAATTGGCCAAAAAAGCGCATCGCACAATGGGATCGACTGTTGGCTGCCAGAGCCATTGAAAACCAGAGCTATGTTATTGGGCTCAATCGAACAGGAAAAGATGGAAATGAGGTGGATTACAATGGCCATTCAGCTGTTTATGATTACTTAGGTGAGCGCATAAACGCTTGTGTAGAATCAGAACAAAACATTGCTGCTGTGCTCGACATCAACGCTTTGCACCAATACCGTCAGAGCTTTCCAGCCTGGAAAGATCGCGACCGTTTTGTAATAAAAATATGATCATTTTGAATGCACTATCTTTGCGGCTTTCGCGCGATTTATGGCCATAAAAATCAAAAACAAAGAGCAGATTGAAGGGATACGAAAGAGCTGTAAACTGGCAGCCGAAACCCTTAAATACCTTGAAGAATTTGCGGTAGCAGGCAACACCACTGAGTTCATCAATGCCAAAGCGCATGAATTCATGAAAAAGCACCATGCCATTCCAGCTACCTTAAACTACAACGGCTATCCTGCTTCGGTATGCACCTCGGTAAACGATGTCATTTGCCACGGCGTTCCGGGCCCCTACGAACTGAAAGATGGCGACATTCTTAACATAGATGTCACCACCATCCTCGATGGTTATTTTGGCGACACCTGCAAAATGTTCCCCATCGGTCAGGTGAGCGAAGAAGCAGAAAGGCTCATGCGCGTAACCCGTGAATGCTTGCGCCTCGGCATGGATCAGTGCTATCCGGGCAACCGTATTGGCAACATCGGGTATTACATCAACGAACATGCAGTGGCCAATGGCTATAGCACGGTGTTTCAATTTTGCGGACATGGCGTGGGATTGAAGTTTCATGAAGATCCTGAAATCAGCCACATCGCCCCTAAAAACAGCGGGAAACGCATGAAAGCAGGGATGACCTTCACCATCGAACCCATGATCAATGAAGGAAAGTCTCGTGCCAAGGTGGATAAAAACGATGGCTGGACGGCCCGTACCATTGATGGCAAACTCTCAGCCCAATACGAACACACCATCCTCATCACCGATAACGGTTGTGAGGCCCTAACCGATATTTACGGTGATTTCTAATGCAGGCCTCTGCGCTTTGGATTGGGTTGTTTGTTCGTGAAAGCAAAAATGCAATCAATGGAAACACTTTAATAGAAGCTTTTAGCAGCTCGCCTGAAGAGGTTTATTTGCGCTTTGAGCACATTGCTTGGAAGCTTCAGTTCGAAAATAACATCGCTTATGTGTTTCCTATTACCCCCGAGCACTTACCGCAAAAAAACCGACAGCCCCTGTTTAAAGAGGCTTGGAATCAGAAGGTTCTCATGCTGGAAGATATTCCGGCTGAACGCGCCTTTCAATTAAAGCTAGCGCAGCACCTCATTCAGTTCCGTTGCTTTGGCACCCAAAGCGATGTGCTTTTGTACAGAGGTGAAACACCTCTTCTGTCGTTTCGGCATCGGTACAACAAAAACAAAGCACTTCCGGGCCTTTATGATGGCCTGAAGCAAGAACATAATAACATTCGTTTAAAGGATTGGGCAAAACGCGACAAGGGCTTTGCCCTGCTTCCTGCATCTTTTTTTGCCCTGTACCCAGAAGATGAACAACGCAATGCCAATGCATGGCAAGAGGAGGCGTTTAACTTCATTCAAGCACATGCACTGAAACTTCATTCCCCCGAAGGTGAACCGCCTTCCATTGAATTCAGGGAGAATGATGGGCAGCAATGGATCGGAATTAGTGCCAAATATTATCGGGCCTATTTCCGCTTCCTACATCGCAAAAAACAAGAGAAACAAATACGCAGCGATCTTGCAGGCAGGCTTAAAAAAACACGTAAACAACTGCAAAAACTGCAGCAGGAACAAGAGCGCTTTGATGAACAGAATTACCGACTTTGGGCTGATAATATCATGGCCTCCTTGCACCTGCTAAACAAAGGAATGGAACATGCAAAACTGCTCGACATTTACAGCCATGAGCCCTTGCGCATTCCCCTCAAGGTGGATTTAAGCCCACAGGAAAACGCCACGCGATATTACCGAAAGGCAAAAAGGCAGCACATCGAGAAAGAAAAACTAGAAGAACAGATATTGAATTTACTTGAGGCGGAAGAACTGCTGGTAACAGAATTGGAAAAGTTGGAGCAGGGCAAATTTTCAACTGTTGTAACTAAAAGCAAAAAGGAGTCAACCGAAAGGCCTGCCCATAGTAAACTCAAGACCTACCAAATGGATGGCTACCTCATCCGTGTAGGTAAAAATGCCGAAGGCAACGACGAGCTGTTGCGCATTTCACATAAAAACGACTATTGGTTGCATGCCCGACAAATGAAAGGTGCCCATGTATCTATTGCTTGTGGAAATGCATGGGAGAAGGTGGGCAATAAAATTAAAGAAAATGCCGCCGGACTGGCTGCCTGGTATTCTGATGGAAAAGGTAGCGCCCTCGTACCTGTGATCATCAGTCAGCGAAAATATGTGCGCAAAAAGAAAGGACTACATGCCGGGCAGGTCATCGTAGATCGTGAAGAGGTTATACTGGTAGAGCCTCTTCATCCCTCAAAACTTCCGAATCAGTAGTTGAATCGATAGGGGAAGCGGTTGGCAAAAGAACGGCTCAATCCCTGGATCATTTGCTCGGGCTGAAACTCCCAATCCGCTTGTGTTTGTCGCCTTACGCCCCAAAGCACCACGCCATCGCGACCATCCAGTACCTCCAGACTCGCAAAAATGTCGTAAGTGCGATTGAGCATCGGGTTGTCGGTTGGCAGTGTTACCCTGTCACCACCGGGAATTTTATCGCGAATGATATCGATCACGTCGTCACCAACTTCCAGCCCGTAACTCGCCAAATCGCTCATAAATCGCTGCATGCGCAAATTGCCGCGCACCACGGCATCTACTCCCAGAATCTGACACAACTTCTCAGGGGATAGTTTCCAGCTATCGTGTATGCTGTAACCGGAATCCTCGAGCACCTGATTGGTCTTGCTCAAAGACAGTATATTGATGGCTACATCTTTCTTACGCGGACCGCTTTCATTGATGATGGCATCGTATAACATTTTCTGAAAAACCTTGCTTTCGGCTTCTTCTACCAACAAACGCTCTGCTTCTGTCATATCCTTCGGAAGATTACCGGTATAGGACGTTTCGGGAGGAAGAACAGCAATCACTTCATGCAATGATGCCCGCTTGTAATAAGCTGGGGTAATGTTCTTACGTGATCCACAGGAACTGATTACCAACGTAGTAATCAAAGCAAATCCCAATGCTTGAAATTTCATTTTTATCATGGCTTTCAAAAATACGAATTGTTTGAAGTTTGGAGACTGGAGTTTGAAGTTTGGAGTTGGAGGGTTTGGAAGTTAGGCGGTTAGGAGGGGTGATTCTAATGGCATACAATATTCCAATTGTGCTCCTGGGGCTTTGAGGAAGTGAATAGTTGATAATCTGATTTAATCGTGCTTTAAGCCTCTGACCTCTCAGCTTTTCCCTACCCCATCAAGGTCTCCCGCCGCAAGAAGGGGTCGTTGATATTCCTTTTGACTAGTTGAAAGTTGGACGGTACTTTCTATAGACATTTTGGCCTCTCACAGAATATACAGTTGAAACCTGCGCTTGATTTCTCTCGCACCCGCCGCGGCGGTGCAGAAGAACGCAGAAGAAAGAGCTGATGCTTTTTAATGACGTTTTTGCTTCTAACCTCTTGCTCTCAATGAACCTCGGAGGTGCATCTGACCTCTGACCTCTGACTTCTGACTTCTGACTTCTTGCTCCCTGTGCTTCTGTGCTGCTTGCCCCTCACGGCCATCTCAAAAACACTTCCCAATATTTGGTCTTATCCATTTCACTCCAATGAATGAGGTTGTAGCGGTATTGATAAATCTGAAACTGATTGAACAATAAGATCACACCTAAAAGTGCCATCCACAATCTGCGCTTTGGTATCGACTGGAAATACTCAATTGAAGCTGCAAGCAGCCAGGCAAACAACACATAAACGTCAACAAACACCCGTTGTGAGAAGCTCCCTCCATAAAACCAATTCCACCAACTGCTGAAAACGTACACCAACAACACCAACAACAGCATCAGACCAATTGCACGATATGGGTTCTCCTTAACAATGGACCACAGGCCAAAAAGTGCCAGCAAAGCCATCGGCGTATAAACAAAAAAGCCCTTTTGATAACTGAACAAGAAGTTAAACCATTCAGGATGGAGAAAATCGAACCCTTCTTCTTGATAAGCATAAATCCACCAATGTCCTGTTTGGATTTTATAAATCAGCATCTGTGGCAGGATCATAACGCCTGTTGTCAAAAGTAGCAGCCATCCACCACCCACCGGCGCACTCTGATGCAGTGAAAGTAAACGCTGCTTCATAAGGCTCCAGCTTCCGGCCAAAGGAAACAACATCCCCCCCATGATGACATTCACCGGGCGGGTGATAAAAATCCAACCCATCAAAAGGCAAGCCCACAGCAGATACCATTGGGCTCCCAGGCTCAGCCATCGGTTCAGAAAGTAAACAAACAGCGCAATCAATCCTACCGAGTAGGCATGCGACATGCTAGGTTCACCCACCACATAGTAAAACCAATTGGTGCCGAAATAGATGAATATCAAAGTCCAAGCACGAATGGTGGCCGTAAATCCGCGATCGATTAAGAAAGCATTGATGGCCCACAAGGCCGCCAACAACCAAAACAAAGCTGCCCAATGGGCTGACAACTGATACCAGCGGCTGTAGCCATCGGCATCACCACCACTTGCCAGCGTTATGGCATGAGCGAGCCCGAAGAACGGCGCCATGCATATGGCCGTACCCACATAATACTTATCGATGTACCGTCCCTCGTACTGATTTCTGAAATCAAAGAAGTAATTCGGATTGTGGTATTTAACATATTCGATGCTGTCGACCCATTGAAAATTAAGATCATGGTAGATGAACGCTGCAGGTAAATAGGCGTAATAGCCCTTGCCATCCGATTTAATGATGCCAGTGTAGTGCTGCTTGCCCCAGTAAATATTGGAGGCTGCCCAAGAAGAAATAATTACGCTTAATGCGATTACCAGTCTTGGCCAACGCTCGGAGCAGAAGAAACTACTTGTAGACACGCTTGTTCAGCAAATTGTACTTCAGTATGCACCAAAGCGCCCTGAAACCATCGCGCCAACCAATTTTCTTGCCCTCATCATAGGTTCTTCCATAATAGGAAATACCTATTTCATAAATCCTTATGCCGGGGATTCGCGCCACCTTCGCGGTTACCTCAGGTTCAAAACCAAAGCGCTTCTCTTCCAAATGAATCTTTTGAATGATTTCAGTTCTGAACATTTTGTAACAGGTTTCCATATCTGTGAGGTTCAAATTGCTGAAAGCATTGCTCAAAAACGTGAGAAATTTATTGCCGATGGTATGCCAGAAAAACAAAATGCGGTGCGGATTGCCCCCCATGAAACGACTGCCGTAAACCACATCTGCCACTCCCCTTCTAAATGGCTCCAGTAGATCGATGTATTCTTCCGGATCGTACTCCAAATCGGCATCTTGAATCACCAACAATTCTCCAGTGGCAGAGGCAATACCAGTATGCAAGGCTGCCCCTTTACCCTGATTGTACTCGTGTTCATAAAACTGAATGTCCAGCTCAGGGTTGGCTTGCATGTAAAGCTTTACCGCATCGCGCGTATCGTCAGTTGAATAGTCGTTCACGATCACCAACTCTTTCTGAATGCCATCGGGCAATGCCACCACTTTAATCCTGTCGAGTATAAGGTGGATGGTTTTTGCTTCGTTGTAGGCCGGTATGATGATGGACAGCTTTTGAATCTCCATTGCTTGCAAAGAAAATTAAACTTATAAGATATTTGTCCATAAATGCAACAGAAGCTCGAAATACGAAGCACATCCGATGGCTCTCCCACCCTATTTCTCTCCCATTTGGATGAAACCTACCACTCCATGCACGGCGCTTTGCAGGAAAGCATGCATGTGTTCATAGAGCACGGCTTGAAAACCATCTTGAAGAACGAAATACGCATATTGGAAGTAGGGCTGGGAACGGCACTCAATGCAGCGCTTTCATTTAGGCAGGCAGCCGAAAATAAACGAAGCATATACTACACCGCCATTGAGCCCTTTCCAATCAATTTAGAATTGAGCAGTCAGTTGCTTTATGGTTCTGATATTGACCCGGTTCTCAGGGAAATTCACCAGGCGCCTTGGGAAACCGAAGTAAAAATGGAATCAGGGATATTGCTGAAACACCAACTGCCCATTGCAGAATTCGACACTCAAGAGCGGTTCGACCTTATTTATTACGATGCGTTTGCACCCGCCAAACAAGCGGAAATGTGGACTGAAGAGCGCATGCATCAGATGTTTTCTATGCTGAATGAAGGAGGAATATTGGTCACCTATTGTGCCAATGGTCAATTCAAACGCAACCTAAAAGCTGCTGGCTTCGGCATTCAATCTTTGCCCGGCCCTCCCGGAAAACGGGAAATGACCGTTGGGACTAAGTTAGATGTTAGATGCTAGAAGCTAGAAGTCAGAGGCAAGACACAAGAAAGCACTAAAAAGCGCAGCTTTTTTCTTCTGTGTAATTCTGCCCCGCCTCGGCGGGTGCGAGAAACTAAAAAGCGTAGCTTTCACCCGTATTATCAGTGGAATCTGAGAGAGGCAAGTATTTTGAAATCAGGGATTTGAAATCAATACTGCTCCGAATCGTTCGGAAAATCGACCGACTTTACGTCGTCAATGTACCTGCCCACCGCATCCTTCACATCTTCATAAAGATTGAGATAGCGTCGCAAAAAACGCGGACTAAACTCCTGGGTAATGCCCAACATATCGTGTAACACCAAAACCTGACCATCAACGCCTGAGCCCGCTCCAATGCCGATGACCGGTATGGAGAGTTTGGAAGCCACTTTTTCTGCCAAGGCTGCAGGAATTTTTTCGAGTACAATGGCAAAACAACCCGCTTCTTCCAACAAATGGGCATCCTCGACTAATTTTGCCGCCTCTGCTTCTTCTCTTGCGCGAACCGTGTATGTACCGAATTTAAAAATGCTCTGCGGGGTAAGCCCCAGGTGACCCATTACCGGTATACCTGCTGAAAGAATGCGCTTCACCGATTCAAGCACCTCTGCTCCACCTTCCAGTTTAATGGCATGTGCTCCTGCTTCTTTCATGATGCGAATGGAAGAATCAAGGGCATTTTTAGAATTACCCTGATAAGAGCCAAAGGGCAAATCCACCACCACCAGCGCCCTGTTCACGGCTCTGATTACACTCTGTGCATGGTAAATCATTTGATCGAGGGTGATGGGCAGCGTTGAAATATGCCCGGCCATTACATTGCTCGCAGAATCGCCCACCAAAATCACATCAATTCCGGCATCGTCAATGATTCTGGCAAATGAAAAATCATAGGCCGTTAACATGCTTATTTTCTCAGCCTGCTGCTTCATTTCGAGCAAGGTGTTGGTCGTAACCTTTTTAATTTCTTTGTGTTGGCTCATCGGTGCTTATTTATTGGTGATTTGATGCATTGATTATTGATGCATTTAAGGATTCGCTTCTTTCGTTATGCACAAACCCCTGCTGAGTCGAAAAGTTTTTATTGGAGGATCAATTTGATGAAAAACAACTGAATATTTCTGCCCAGCGCCCAGCTCTGCGAGATCATTGTTTTCTCTTGTTCGAAACAATACGCTGGTATGGTATTTCTGATCCCATATCGGATTGATGTACTCAAAGTTTTCCATAAAAACAGGAAAGTTGAAAACACCTCTGACTTTTTGCTCAACACTCAAATTTGACAGAGCAATCAGGAAAAGTAGGTTGAAATATTTCATATTTGCGGCCGCCCAATGGCAAAGCTACATCAAAAAATATCATTTCTTCTTCCCCAGCGCTCGGGTAAAAAGCCGCTTATGTGGTTGCTAGCCATTGCTTTATTTCTCAATGCCTGCGATAATGAAGTGGAAGTGGCAGCTCCCTGGAAAGAGGTGCTGGTGGTCTATGGACTCATCAACCCAACAGATCAAGTAAATTACATTAAAGTTGGAAAGGCGTATCTGAATCAAGAAGGCAATGCGCTCTCCTATGCCGGCATTGCAGACTCCATCATACCTGAAGACATCGATGTACGCATACAGGAATTTGTGAATGGCAATTTCACCCGTGAGATCATGTTTGAACGAGTGGATGCCGATTCCTTGGGGATCGCTCGTGAAGAAGGCGTGTTTGCTCAGAACCCCAACGTTTTATTTCGTTCCCGCTACGACTTCAAAGCCAGCGATTTCCTTCGTGAATTTCGCTACGACCTATACGTTACCAATTTGAAAAGCGGCTTATCGGTACGCTCCAGTCATGTATCCGTCGGCAGCATTGAAGTCTTTTCTCCCTTGCAAGGCAATCAACCGGTGATCAATTTCAGCGGAGAAGAAACCAGTCGGCTGGTATTTCAGTACCTCGAAGGCCGCAACGCCAAATCGTACGACCTAAAAGTGCGCTTTAGATACGAGGAGTGGAATGTGAATGATACCAATAACAAAACTTTAGACTCTGTGGATTGGAAAGTGTTCTCCAACAAGCAAACAGTGAGTCTGCGAGGTTTTGAGGAGCGCATCGTGGTGGCTACCGGCAAGGTCTTTTACGAACTGCTCAAAGCCACCATAGAGGCCAACCCGGATATACGCCGACGCCCTTTGGGCTTTGATTTTTATTTCTACGGCGGTGGTGAAGATCTATATACCTTTATCAACGTCAACAAACCCAGCATTGGCATCGTGCAAAAGAAACCCGAATACACCAACATCGATGGTGGCCTTGGCATATTCAGCTGCCGACACATCTTCCGCTACCCCAATGTCAGAATTGCACCAGAAATGGTCACCAGCTTACAGCGCTCCGACATAACTGCAGCCCTCAACTTCACTTATTGAATGCTTTTCGTGCCTTTTTGTCAGTACTGACAAGCTCATAAACCGCAAATGAGCTTTGGCATTGCTCTTGTATCTGCGGAACAAAAAATTTATCATGAGCAAGATTATAGGAATTGACTTAGGAACCACCAATTCATGTGTGGCGGTGATGGAAGGAAATGAACCGGTGGTGATTCCCAACAGTGAGGGAAGACGCACCACCCCATCTATCGTAGCCTTCCTGGATAATGGCAATGGAGAGCGCAAAGTAGGAGACCCTGCCAAGCGACAAGCCATTACCAATCCCACCAACACTGTGGCTTCGGTGAAGCGTTTTATGGGCAGCAGTTTTTCAAGCCTTAAAGACGAAGCAGGTCGCGTAGCCTACAAAGTAGTATCCGGCCCCAATGACACCCCTCGTGTGGTAATCGGCGACCGCCAATACACCCCACAGGAGATCTCAGCCATCATCCTGCAGAAAATGAAAAAAACGGCCGAAGATTATCTCGGCACCAGCGTTGATCGCGCAGTTATTACCGTACCCGCCTACTTTAACGACGCACAGCGACAAGCTACCAAAGAAGCCGGCGAAATTGCAGGACTAAAAGTAGAGCGTATCATCAACGAGCCTACAGCAGCAGCATTGGCGTACGGACTCGACAAGCGCGATAAAGACATGACCATTGCGGTTTACGACCTCGGAGGAGGAACCTTTGACATCTCCATCCTGGAACTGGGCGATGGCGTATTTGAAGTGAAGTCGACCAATGGCGACACCCACCTCGGAGGAGACGATTTCGACCAAGTGATCATCGATTGGTTGGCACAGGAGTTCATCAACGACGAAGGCATTGACCTCCGCAAGGATGCCATGGCCCTTCAGCGTTTGAAGGAAGCCGCTGAAAAAGCAAAAATTGAACTTTCGAGCAGCACCGAAACCGAAATCAACCTGCCCTACATCATGCCGGTGGATGGCGTGCCCAAGCACTTGGTTAAAAAACTGAGCCGCGCCAAATTTGAGCAACTGTCAGACGATTTGGTTCGCCGCAGTCTTGAACCATGCAAAACCGCGCTGAAAGACGCCGGCATGACTGCCTCAGACATCGACGAAGTAATTCTGGTGGGCGGTTCCACCCGTATTCCCCGCATTCAGGAAGAAGTAGAGAAATTTTTCGGCAAGAAGCCCTCAAAAGGGGTAAACCCGGATGAAGTGGTGGCCATTGGTGCCAGCATTCAGGGAGGGGTGCTTACCGGCGAAGTAAAAGATGTATTGCTGCTCGACGTAACTCCACTTTCATTAGGTATCGAAACCATGGGCGGTGTGATGACCAAGTTGATCGAAAGCAACACCACCATCCCCACCCGCAAATCGGAGACCTTCTCCACCGCCAGCGACAATCAGCCATCGGTAGAGATACACGTTTTGCAGGGCGAGCGACCCATGGCACGCGACAACAAAACCATTGGCCGCTTCCATCTCGACGGCATTCCACCTGCACCGCGCGGCGTACCTCAAATTGAGGTAACCTTTGATATTGATGCCAACGGAATTCTGAACGTAATGGCTAAAGACAAGGCCACCGGTAAAGAACAGAAAATCCGCATTGAAGCGTCCAGCGGTTTATCGCAGGAAGAAATTGACCGCATGAAGCAGGAAGCAGAAGCAAATGCCGAGAGCGACAAGCGCGTGAAAGAAGAAGCCGATAAGCTTAACCAGGCCGATACGCTCATCTTCAGCACCGAAAAGCAGTTGAAAGAATACGGCGATAAGATACCGGAAGACAAGCGCACAGCCATTGAAGCAGCGCGCGATCAACTGAAGACGGCCTATGATGCCAAGGACTTTGCTGGTATTGATGCTGGCACCGAAGCCCTCAACAACGCCTGGCAAGCCGCATCGCAGGATCTTTACAATGCCCAGCAGCAAGAAGGAGCCGATGCAGGAGCCAATGCTGCCGAAGGTGAAGCCCAAAATGGCGGATCCGGAACCGCAGAAGATGTGCAAGACGTTGACTTCGAAGAAGTGAAGTAAAAATCAAATACCAACATTTATACAAAGGGAAGCCGATTTGGCTTCCCTTTTTCGTTGGCTGTGGGTTTAGTGTTTTGAAAACAGGCAGAGAACATCCCCTGATCCTGGCGGCTACAAATCATCTGCTAAATGTTCAATTAAATACCCCACATTTACGAAATTGGCCTCCTTGAATTTGTTCAAGAGCAGATAACATGTGATCGATAACCATTGAGAAGCGACATTAAAATTCCAGAATCTATTCGCACAAGGACTGAATACAAAAGAAAATTCAGTTTGTGGGAAATGTACCGCGCCTTTATCCTACTGCCAGCTGCCGTGGCACAAATGATTCACAATAAAAGAAAGAAAATAGTCAGCGATGACTTTGTAGAGCGCCTGCAATTGGCTGTTACCGAAGTTAACGGCTGTGCTGCATGTTCATACGCCCATACATACCTGGCCTTAAAACAAGGCATGAGCAGCGAAGAGATAAATAGTTTTTTAAGCGGAGACGGAGTATTTATCAATAAGATCGAAGCCAAAGCCATCATGTTTGTACAACATTTTGCAGATTCTCGAGGATTGCCCAACGAGGATGCCTATGCAGCTATTGTACAAGAGTACGGACAAGAAAAAGCAAAAATCATCCTTTC
>CAZYJD010000033.1:0-20936 GCA_964647785.1 uncultured Chitinophagaceae bacterium | reverse complement strand
GGGCAGGCTCAAACCAGCGAGCTGTAAATTGCTATCTGCAATCCATTCGCTTGCGCTGAATTCAAAGCGTTGCGCACGCACTTCCGCAGGAGAGAGCAACACGCTATCTGTACCCTGCAATTGGGCAAAACCACTCAATGACAACAAAAGCGCCAGGCCAAAACCTAAAAATCGTATCTGTTTGATAATAAAAATGTTGTGGCTAACCTTCTTATTCCCGAGGAGGTTTGGCCCGACCGTGTTTTGGCAGGTCTTCTGACTGTGCTTCCTGTTTTTGTCCTTCCCGGTTTCCCAGTGGAATGAAGAGTAAAAACGCTTATCGAAGCTCACAGCTGCGGGTACAGTTTCGGACTTTCACCGAATTCCCGTATTAAGCCTAGTGGCACCAAAACATGTTGCAAAGAAGATGAATATTTGGTTTTAGCGTAGCAAATGATTCACATATTTTTGCATAAAAAATCAACAATGGCAACTACACAGGATTTATCTAGAGGACTTTTTATCCGACATAATGGGCAATTGTGCAGGGTAATGGATTATCAACACACCATGCCTGGTAAAGGTGGAGCGTTTTATCAAGTAAAGATGAAGAACGCCATCACCGGGAAATCGGTTGAACATCGTTTCAGATCGGGGGAAAATATCGATGCTGTAAGGGTGGAAGAAAGACCCATGCAGTATTTGTATGAAGAAGGCGATGCACTGGTAATGATGGACGAAGAAACTTTTGAGCAAATCAATGTTCCCTCCTCAACCCTTGGGGATGCGCTGAAATACATGAAAGAAGGCATGACTGCGAATGTTTACCTAGACGAAGGAAATCCGATCATGGCGGAAGCACCTCAGCATGTGATTTTAGAAATTACGTATTCTGAACCCGGTGTAAAGGGTGATACAGCCAATAACCCCACCAAACCGGCAACCCTGGAGACCGGTGCCATCGTTCAGGTTCCCTTGTTTGTAGAGCAAGGAGAAAAAATAAAGGTGAATACACAAACCGGAGAATACGTAGAAAGGGCCAAATGAGCAGGCCGGATGTTTTACCTGCCGGAAGTGGTTTTTTAGGCCTACCGGATGAGAAGGATTGCGCGTACGAATCATCCTCTGTGGTGATGCAACAACTTCCGTATGAGTATACCTCTTCTTACATCAGTGGTAGTAAAATAGGGCCAGCGAGAATCGTAGAGACCTCTCCATTTCTAGAGTTCTATGATGAGGAAACTGGCTTGGAAAGTTGTTTCCTCACGGGCATTTGCACCCTGGAAAGCACAGATTTTAGTGCAATCGTAGACGAAGCCGCTGTTCAGCGTATTTATGATCAAACCCGACAGCTTATCGAAGATGGGAAGTTTGTGATTTCTTTGGGTGCTGAGCATACGGTTACTTATGGCCTGTTCAAAGCCCACGCAAAAACTTATCCCGGTTTGGGCATTTTACAATTGGATGCGCACAGTGATTTGCGCATGAGCTATGAAAACAATATTTGGTCGCATGCCTGTGTGATGGCTCGTATTCATGAATTGAATCAGCCGCCTATTATTCAGGTTGGGATACGTGCACAATGCAAAGAGGAAGCAGAACTGATGAAACGCTCAGCCAATATTCACACCTTCTACGCCCATGAAGTGGCTGGCAGATTAGAACAACACATTGAAAGCATCCTGGAGCGATTACCGGAATATGTTTACATCACCATTGATGCAGATGGTTTTGATCCATCGATCATTCCCGCAGTGGGCACTGCAGAACCCGGAGGTTTGCTGTGGTACGAAAGCCTGCAACTACTCAAAGCTGTTTGCACGCGAAAAAAGGTGGTGAGTATAGATGTGGTGGAAATTGCACCGAAAGCAAATGAAATTATTTCGGAATTTAGTCTCGCTCGTTTAACCTACAAGCTACACAGCTACCTCTGTACGAATCCATGGTATTTATCTAAATTTGGTCGATATGATTGAAAGAAAGACAGTTTATCTAGACAATGCAGCCACCACTCCTCTAAGAAAGGAAGTTGCCGATGCCATGTGTGATTTACTGTATAACCATTACGGAAATCCTTCAGCAACCCACGCCATAGGAAGGGATGCCAAAGGTATCATTGAGCAATGTCGCAAAACCATTGCCGATTTGCTGGGCGCTAAGTCATCTGAGATTGTTTTTACCTCTGGTGGAACTGAAGCAGACAATATGGCCATTCGTTGCAGTGTAAGAGATTTGGGCATCCGACACATCATCACCTCAGCTATCGAGCACAAAGCAGTTCTGGACACGGTGAAAGATTTGGCTACAGCAGGAACCATTACTTATGACTTGTTGCGCTTAGATGAATATGGCAGACCGGATATGGAAGAACTCGATCAGCTTTGCAGCCAAAACCCGGGCTGTTTGGTGAGTTTAATGCACGGCAACAATGAAGTTGGCACCTTAATAGACCTGGAAAGAACGTCGATGATTGCTCACAATCACGGCTGTATTTTTCATTCCGATACGGTTCAAACCATGGGGCACTATCCCATTCAAGCGGGTAAAAACTGCCCGGATTTCATGACCTGTTCTGCGCATAAAATCAATGGTCCTAAAGGAATAGGTTTTTTGTACATCTCATCAGATGTAAAATTAAAAGCGCTGATAACAGGCGGCGGACAAGAAAAAAGCCTCAGGGCAGGTACAGAAAACACCTCCGGAATTGTAGGCCTGAGCAAGGCCATGCAACTTGCTTTCCGAGATATGGAAAATGACCATATCAAAATCAGCAAGCTCAAACAACACGCCATTAAACGATTAAAAGAAAATATACCCGGCGTTTGTTTCAATGGCGATATCAGTGAAGAAGGTGGATTGTATACGGTATTGAACATCAGCTTGCCTCCAAATGAAATTGGCGAAATGTTGTTATTCAAATTGGATCTCGAGGGCATTTGCGTGAGTGGTGGTTCGGCATGTAATTCAGGTGCAAGCGCAGGATCTCATGTACTTCAAGCCATGAACCATCCTTCTGAAAGAACAGGTTTGCGCATGTCATTCGGCATCTATAATGATGAAGCTGACATTGAATATGCCATATCCAAACTTGCAACTTTCTATGCGGTGGAGACAGCATAGCATGCTTCTGATTCCATTTTTATGGTTGGGCTGCCAATCCATTGATAAGCGCTCAGATGCTTATCGAAACAGACTCAACATACGTTTGGATAGTCTTTGTAAGGCCAATGCATCCTTGAGCGAACATCTTTTGCATGGACCTCAGCGCACAGGAGATCAACCTTTCATTCACATCCTTCATTACCGCTCTATGCTCAGCGACTTCATTCTTGAAACACAGTATGACGACGTGCCACCAGGTGATTCGATGCACTGGGTTTCTGAATTGCATTTATACCATCAATACCACCAGTTAACCTATGGTTTATTGCAGGATATCGCTGCAAAACCATCGGATAGTTTGTTTGATCTTTTAAATAACAAGGAGCATCAAATATTTGAGCGTTTGCAACAGATGAGCGTTTTGATAACCGATTCAACCTTTTGTACCCTAAGCACCCATGGCCTACACAGATCTGCTGAACAAGGCAAAGAATAATCGCAAAGCCTATAGGCAAATCCTCAAAAAAGGATTGAAGTTGAAGCCTTGGAATCAACTGCAGAGCT
The DNA here is from genome assembly GCA_964647785.1 of uncultured Chitinophagaceae bacterium. Classification (GTDB taxonomy): domain Bacteria; phylum Bacteroidota; class Bacteroidia; order NS11-12g; family UBA9320; genus CAZYJD01. The sequence continues at coordinate 17,291 of CAZYJD010000033.1, read as the reverse complement.
TTCACAAAGAGGCCTTTAATAAAATTGATTGTCTTGCTTGCGCCCGTTGCTGCAAAGGTTACAGTCCTCGTTTCAATACGACCGACATCAAAAGAATCAGTAAATATTTGGGCATGAAAGAAGGCAGTTTCATCGACGGCTATTTAGAGATCGACGAAGATGATGATTTCGTATTGCGGAAAAAGCCATGTTCATTTTTAGGTGAGGATAATCGATGTAGTATTTATGAGGTGCGTCCACAGGACTGCAGACGTTATCCATACACCAACGAAGACATTCTTTTAAAAAAGAGCGCCTTAAGCATGAAGAATCTTGAAATTTGTCCGGCCGTTTCTGTTGTGCTAGACATGATGGAAGAACGTATCCTTAAATAACAAACATGGTGGCGCTTGCCGTATTCGTTTGCAGTTCTTTTCCATTTTCATCCACGACCCAAATTTCTGCCGAACAAAAATGCAATCGCGAACCAGGTTTTTCCACCCATCCTTTGGCGATTAGCTCCACACCTTGCCCGGGATTCAAGTAGGATACCCGCAGATCTGCAGTAACTACACCTCTGCCCTTTTCTACCAGTGAAAAAGCCGCAAATCCCATGACAATATCTGCAACGGTGCTCATCACCCCACCATGCACAAAGAAATTTTGCTGCAAATGTTTTTCTTCCAGAGGCAATCGCCCCTCAATAAATCCTTCTTCAATTCGAACCAAATCAAAACCAATGAGCTTCATAAAGAATTGCCTTTCAAGTTTTTCTAAGATAACTTCTTTAAAAAGCGGATTCTTTGCTTGAAATCCTTTTTTGTCATTCATCATCATACAAGAAATTATTGTACGCAGACTGGAGTTCACTCAGGTGATGTTGGGCTTTTTCCTTCCTGCACATATCAATGCCCTTTTTAAATACTTCTTCAGCTTTGGCCCCTTCTTGCATTTCAATTAAATAAGCTGCCAGGTGATAATAAGTTGCCGTATAAGAAGGATCATCTTTTTGCAAAAGCTCTAAAATTTTTACCGCCTCCGGCAATTTCCCGCTGTTTCCATATTCCATGGCTAGTGCATACCGCAGGAAACTGCTGTCAGGTTCTTTTTCAAGGAAGCCTTTAAGTTGGTTTATTCTATCTTCTCGTCTCATGGAATCCAAACAATATTGTAGTTTTGCAGTTCTGAAATCAGAGGCTTCAAAAATGAGATTCTTCGGGCAATGTGCCAAGCACAAACCCATGATTCTCGGGCTTCGTTTAAAAGTGTGGTTTGAACAGTTAATTCATGAAAATACTCGTTTGTTTAAGTGTGGTTCCTGATACCACAACCAAAATTACTTTTACCGACAACAACAGTCGTTTCAACAAAGATGGGGTTCAGTACATCATCAATCCATATGATGAACTGGCACTAACGCGGGCTCTCGAGCTCTCAGAAGCAAATGGCGGCAGTGTTACTGTTGTACATGTAGGCACTGCTGAAAGTGATGCGGTCATTCGCAAAGCTTTGGCCATAGGCGCGGGAGATGCCATCCGCATTGACATTGAAGCACGTGATGCCATGCATGCTGCGGCTGAAATTTCTGCCGTAGCAAAGGAACAAGCCTATGACTTGATTCTTACTGGAAGGGAAAGCATCGATTACAATGGTGGCATGCTGGGCGGAATTTTGGCCGAAATGCTTGGTTACAATTTTGTCAATGTGGTCACCAGTCTTGAAGTATCAGGTGATACATTAACCGCTGAGCGTGATATCGATGGTGGTCGTGAAACGGTTGAAATGAAGTTACCTGCCGTTGCAAGTGCCCAAAAAGAACTTTGCGAACCCAGAATTCCGAATATGCGAGGAATTATGATGGCGCGCTCCAAGCCTTTGAATGTGCTCAGTTCTCAAGTTGAGCGCAAGGATGTTGACCATGGCTCTTATGAATTGCCTCCTGCCAAAGCGGGTGTTCAACTGATACCAGCCGAAGAGGCAGAAAAATTGATTGATATTTTACACTTTGAGAAAAAACTGATCTAATAACTTATGTCTGTACTTGTTTTTGCTGAAACCGATAACGGAAAACTGAAAAAATCATCGCTTGAGGCGGTGTCATACGGAAAAGATACGGCGGGTTTATTCTCGCAAAAATGTATTGCATTTGTGGCGGGGATGCTGAGCGAAGGAGAATCAGCACAACTCTCCGCTGCAGGTGCCGATGCCATTGTTCACATAAAAGCGGAAGCCTACAACACTTTCATTCCTGAGCAATTCGCTCAGGCCATGGCGGAGGTTGCAATGGCCAACAACTGCGATACAGTAGTGATCAGCCATACGTACAATGGCAAGTCGCTTCTACCCCGATTGGCCGTAAAAATGGAAGCCGCTGCTGTAACCGGTGTGGTAAGTTTGGCCGATGCCTCAAATGGATTTGCCGTAAAGAAAACTTGTTTTTCCAACAAAGCCTTCGCAACGGTGAATATCAGTAACCCTAAACGGGTTTTGGGCATTGTTCCGAATAGTTACGCTGTAAAAGAATTAAATGGTGCAGGAGAACTTACAGAATCAAGCACAAGTGCTGATGGTGCAACTTTCAGCACAGTGGTGAAAAATATTTCAAAAGTAAGTGGCAAGATTCCTCTCACAGAGGCAGAAATAGTGGTATCGGGAGGAAGAGGATTGAAAGGACCAGAAAACTGGGGAATGATCGAAGAACTGGCAGACCTACTTAATGCAGCAACCGCCTGTTCCAAACCTGTGAGTGATATGGATTGGAGGCCGCATAGTGAGCACGTTGGTCAAACGGGGATTACCATCAAGCCCAATTTGTATATTGCTGTGGGTATCTCCGGAGCCATTCAACATTTGGCAGGTGTGGGTTCTAGCAAGGTGATTTGTGTGGTGAACACGGATCCTGAAGCACCCTTTTTTAAAGCGGCAGACTACGGCATTGTCGGGGATGCATTTGACATCGTTCCGCGCTTATTACAAAGAGCAAAAGAAGTTCTCAGTTAAGAAGCGCCCCCCCAACCACCATGGAAAAAGTAGCACTGGAAATTGTTGGTTTGACAACAGGCCACGCCCAAAAGGGGTCTTATACCCTTATTTTAGGCGAGATAGACGGGAGCACTAAGTTGCCGGTGGTCATAGGTGGTTTTGAGGCACAGGCCATTGCTTTGGAGATTGAAAAAATCAAACCACAGCGCCCCATGACACATGATCTTTTCAGAAACTTTGCCGCTGAGTTCAGCATAGAAGTCAGCGAAATACGTATAGACCATTTGCTTGAAGGCGTGTTCTATGCCAAACTAATTTGTGAAAAAGATGGTGAGCTGAAAGAAATTGATGCACGCACAAGCGATGCCATCGCTTTGGCGGTTCGTTTTCAATGCCCCATTTATACGTACCGCAACATTTTAGATCAAGCAGGTGTGGAGCTTACGGACGAGGACACCGATATTCCTGAAAGAGCTGAAATAGAAGATGAGTTTCTCGAAGATATCATGGAAGAAGAAAGCATCGAGCAGATGGATATGACTGAACTTGAGCGCCTTCTGGAGGAAGCCATTCAGGTAGAAGATTACGACAAAGCTGCCATTATCCGAGATGAAATTAGCAGACGTAGAAGGTCTTGATTTCGGTTAACCGGTTATTGAGGTTATACATTCATTCAAAGGCTGGGTATACCAGTCTTTTTTTATCCACTCATTCTAAAACCAATTGGATTGGTATAATCCTTTGCTACTTTCTTTACTTCTATGCCTTCCAGATCGGTCAGTTTCACTTCATGAATCAATTCTAGGGTTCTTTCATCTGCCGGCAAGCCCGACATTCTTAAATGTTGTTTGCGCACAATTTCTTCGGTTATACGACGAACAGAGCGACCGTTGCCAAAATACTTATCGCGGCTTTCAAACATCAGCGTCAACATCTCACTGAGTTTATTGGCTGCTTCTTCATTGGGTGTCAATTGATTTTCGCGCAACTGATTGAGCGCAATCTCATTTAATTCTACCGGATTGAAGTCTTCGAAATGAAATACGCGGTCAAATCTCGATTTCAAGCCCGGATTACTTTCCAAAAACCGACGCATATTATCGGTATAACCCGCGGCTATTACAATGAAGTGCCCGCGATGGTCTTCCATTCGCTTGAGAATGATCTCTATGGCTTCTTTGCCATAATCGGTTCCACCTCCTTCAGTTAATGCATAAGCTTCATCAATGAACAACACCCCTCCCATGGCTTTTTCAATTAACCCTCCAGTTTTGATGGCGGTTTGCCCGATATAGCCTCCTATGAGGGATTGACGGTCGCACTCAATGATATGCCCGCGTTCTAGTATACCGAGCGATTTATAAATCTGAGCTAAAATTCGAGCCACTGTGGTTTTTCCTGTACCCGGGTTGCCGGTGAATACGGAATGTAGGCTAAAACTCTTAGCGACATCTTTTCCAGTTTCCTTGTAGAATCGAACCAGTTTCACCAGGTCTTGAATTTCATTCTTCACGCCTTCAAGGCCAATCATTCTGTTGAGTTTGTCAATTGACTCACGCAACAAATCTTCATCGATGGGTAAATCTGCTGCCGGACGATCTCGGTTGATGCTCAACTCCTCAACATCAGAAATCTCGATGGTGCTGAGCTCTTCCATGCTGAGGTTTTCAGGATGCTCATCCTCCATTACTCGCAAACCCAAGTTGAGTTTACATTCATCAATCAATGAATTCACCAGGCGCGCATTCCCAAAAAAGCGATCCCTTTCCCGGTAAACATCCACCAGCTTTTTATACAACGCATCTTTGGCTGTATCGCTGAGTTTTACGCCGCGTCTTGAAGCTGCAAATTCTGCAATTTGTATGAGTTCTTTAGGCTGATAATCCGGAAAATCTATACTCATATTGAATCTCGATTTCAAGCCCGGATTGCTCTCTAAAAAGTTTTGAATTTCATTGGGATATCCTGCAGCAATGATGGCAATGTCTTCGCCGTCAGATAATTCTTTCAGTAAAATTTCGATAGCCTCTTTGCCAAAATCCTTTGCATCATCATCTTTTCTTGCCAAGGCATAAGCCTCATCAATGAAAAGAATTCCGCCTTTGGCCTTTTTAATGGCAGCTTTTGTTTTAGGCGCTGTCTGACCAATAAACTCCGCCACCAAATCCGTTCGATCCACCTCGTGCACGTGACCTTTACTCAGCAAGCCCAGCTGTTTGTATATTTTGCCCAATTTACGAGCCACTGTGGTTTTACCCGTACCCGGATTGCCCATGAATACTGCGTGCAAATTGATGGGCTCATCTTCGCTGATTCCTTTGTCTTTGCGAAGGGTGATGAAATTAAGATAACTGGCGTATTCGCGAATTCTCGATTTTACTTCGTCCAGACCAATCAGCGCATCCAACTCATTGAGTATGGAGTCGATGTCGTGTTCACTATGTCTTCTTTGACCAGTGGCAGCACCTTTTAAGGGTAGTTCTTCCTTGTGGGGCAAACCTGCGGGCAATTTAATCGGATTGAAATTGATGAAATCCTTGTCCGTGGCGGCGATAAAATCATTGCCCATCTGAAAATCTACTGTGGCGATGAGGGTATCCATAAAAATCACGTCTACGTAGTAATTTCCCAGCGCCCATGTACCAATTTTATCAGCCCCCCACCCTACTGTTACCATAATTTCTGGTTGCTCGGGATACACAAAAAACATCTTCACGATACTGCCTTTCAGCATATTGTTTGCCGTTCTGAAATTGAAAGTGAGCTCACAAGACCAATGGTCAGGTTCGGGAATCTTATTGGTGGCCTTTAATTCCAGCCACACATACCTGGTTTCCTGATAATTAAATCCCCGCTGATACTTGCGCTCATTTTCAGATGTATTGGCATCGGGCCCCTCGTACAATTTGATGTGGTTGATTTCAAGGTATGGGTTGTTTTGTTCGCGCGTTACGCCAAAATCGTATACATAAAAGTATTTTTCAGCCACCATCTCATCCTCTAACCAAGCCTCCCAACGATAGGTTCCCTTCTTCCAGAAACCACCGGGCGTTTTGGTGCCCCAACCTTCCCTTACAAAAACAATGTTCGAATTTTGGGAGACGTTGCGATCACAATTGAGATCACAAATTAAATTATCCTCATGATCGAAACACTTTAAATGCAGTTTTATGAACCAGTCTTTCTCTTTGAAATGCAAATTGAAAAACGAAAACTCGCAGTAGATATAACTGGACAAAGACTCTTCAAAAACTGAACGGTACTTTTTCTTGTTATTGGCAAGCCATTCGGTGGATTCATAACACTTGATGTTTCTGAAAAGATAATGCGTTTTTTTGCTGCTGGACATAGTGGAATTCTAAGGCAAGATTAAGCATTTAGAGTTTGGATTCTGCCTGCTTGAAGGTACTTCCGAGTCAAATTTTATTCCACATTAAAAAAAGTATTGCTCTATGTAAAAAAGATTTATTTTTGCACCCCATTGGTGAGGTGGGTGAGTGGCTGAAACCAGCAGTTTGCTAAACTGCCGTACCTTCACGGGTACCGCGGGTTCGAATCCCGCCCTCACCGCTCGATCCGTTGAGCAATGATTTGCAAACGGTAAAGCGGTTCCCAAAAAAGGGAATCAGGGTCGCACAAAAGAGACCCATGCGTTCAGTACATCAGGAGTCAACAAGGAAATTTCCTTGTTAAAAAACCGAAAATTAAAGGCCAGGCACCTTATTTTGCTGTTGGCTTTTTTACTGAATGAAAATTTTCGGGGTGTAGCGTAGCCCGGTTATCGCGTCTGCTTTGGGAGCAGAAGGTCGCAGGTTCGAATCCTGCCACCCCGACACATTGCTTTTTAGGCTACGCACCCATAGCTCAACTGGATAGAGCAACTGCCTTCTAAGCAGTAGGTTTCAGGTTCGAGTCCTGATGGGTGCGCTCTCTCAATCATTGAAAACCATTCATAAATACTTTGTTATTCATGCGCCTCAGGAGGAGGTTTATGCTGCGCTAACCATTCCCCTGAGCATTGAACTGTGGACCGGTGAACCAGCTCAGATGAGTACCGAAGTAGATAGTGAGTTTTCGCTTTTCAATGGCAATATCATTGGCAAAAACCTCTATTTTGAAAAGGACAGGGAATTACGGCAACAATGGTATATTGAAGGCAGTGAAAAATCAGAAGTGATTCTGCGTCTGCATCCCCATAAAAAAGGAACCAGCCTTGAGTTGCTTCACACCGAAATACCTGAAGATCGCTTAATAGAGTTTGTCGATGGTTGGAAGGAGCTATACATGGCTGCCCTCCAGGAGTTTTTTGACTGATAGTGTTTTTCGCTTTTGCTTGCTAATTCTTCACCGAATCACCTCATATCATTGCATGGGATTTTCTTACGAATCAAACTTACCCCTTCAAAACATTTGTTGATTGATCAAAAAAAAAGCACCACTCTAAGGGTGGTGCTTTAGTGATCCCGCTGGGGCTCGAACCCAGGACCCATACATTAAAAGTGTATTGCTCTACCAGCTGAGCTACGGAATCTAAATTTGAGGGTGCAAAAGTAGCCTTATTTTTATTTTCTGCAAGTTGGAGATCAATTTTTAGAAAATTCCTTGCGATAAGTGTGATGTATTTTGACCTCACGTGCACCCACTTTTTCAAAGAGCGCGTGCATGGCTGGATTAAAATCACCTATCCAGGATAATTCCGTACACTTTAAATGGGGATCGTTTTGCATGGTCTCGTACATCTGAATGATCATGCCAGTAGTAATGCCCAATCGCTGGTATTCCGGCACCACGCCAAAAACCAATCCCCTGCTGCGTTTAATTGCTGTTCGTTTCAAATAAAAGATGAACTTTAATTGATGCCAGAGGCCAAACCTTCCATTTAAATGTTTAAATACAGGGTTCACATCAGGGATACTGATATAAAAAGCTGCGGGTTTTTTCTTGTAATAGGTAAAAAGTAGTAAGTCCTCACGCACAATTGATTTCATAGATTTGAAAAGGTCGGCAACCCTTTTTTCATTCAAAGGAACAAAGAAGTCTTTCTCACCCCATGCATTATTGTAAATGTGCACAAAGTCGGCAACGAATTGATCGAAATGGGCATAGGAGAATTTTCGGATCTCCAAATCGCTGTTTTTCTGCCAACGCATTCTCAGGCCTTCAAAATTCTCTATACGGAATTCATCTACACAAATCTCACTGGTGGTTTGTTTAAATTCCAGCTGATAGCCTTCCTCCATGAATAATTTGCGGTAGTAAGGGAAATTGTATGGCTCCTGATAAGCCGGATTTTTGAAACCATCGATCAGCAACCCCCAGTATTTATCGCGTTCACCAAAATTCACCGGTGCCTGAACACTTTTCATGCCTGAAAGAAGCAACCAGTTTTCAGCCGTCTTAAACAGCATATGAGCAGCCTTTCTTTGGTCTATACACTCGAAAAAACCAATGCCCCCCTCCTGTGCTTCTGCACGGTAAAATGCGGCAATTCTACCTATTGGCTTGGCTTTTTCATCAAACAACAACCATCGCATTGCCTTTCCACCTCCTTGGAAGGCCGAATTTTTCTTTGGGTCAAAGACTTGTTCAATGTCTTTATCCAAATGTGAGATAAAATTGGGATCTGATTGATACAATCGCCTTGGCAAGGAGTGGAAAATGCGAGTCAATCGCTTGCCTTTTACCTGTTCAATTCTCATACACAAGCAGTTGATTCAAGGATGATTCAATCATATTCCTCACACATTTTTCTGCGCTGGTATGGAAGCGATGATTGATTCGGTCTGCCAAAATTGCACTGATGGATATGGCCCTATGCCCCATGAATTCAGCCAGCTGGAGGATCGCTGCAGTCTCCATTTCTATGTGATCGAAAGGCGCATTGTTATTTTTTAGTTGCATGATTTGTTGAAGTATCACATCATTCGCATTGCCTGGCTTGCCTCCTGCGGTGAACCTCCCCTGAGGTAGATAAAAGCCTGGTAAACTCAAAGTGGCTGACGGTATAAACAAACCCGACTGCTCAAATGACTGGTATAAATCATGAGAGGGATAACACAAGCTTCCATTGCCCATTGAAGGCTGCTGCATCGAATAATAGGCATGCAAATCAGGAAAGCCCATGGCGAACTTGCTGATCGCCAAATCACCAACATCCAATTTTTGCGAAATGGATCCACTGGTGCCCAATCTGACAAAAATCAGCTGCTTTCTTTTTTCGTTGGGATAGAGGCGCTGTTCGAAATCTGCATTGTGCAATAAGTCCATCTCATTCATCACGATCTCAACCCCTCCGTATCCAATTCCGGTAGATATGACCGTAATGCGTCGTCCTGTCTTGAAGCCCGTACAACACAGGAACTCCCTGTTCATTCGCTTCAACTCAATTTGATCGAAATGTTCAGCCACCATTTCTACCCTTGCAGGATCACCAACCGTAATGATCAGATCAGAAACTTCGGTAGGATGCAATTTTAAATGATAAATGCTTCCATCTTCATTCATTATCAACTCGGTATCAGATAGTGTTCTCAATGTGTAGTTTCTTTATTTTTGTCCACAAATTTCTATAACTCATCATGAAAACCATCAAAACCCCAAAAGATCACGTTATACTGGTACCGGTAGATTACTCTGATATCAGCAAAAATGCTTTCGACCATGCCGCCCGTATGGCTGATTTGTTCGACAACGAAATTATTTTATTACATGTGATAGAAAGCGGTCTGTTTGGATTCCTTGACAGTGAAGAAAAAAAGCAACTGATTACCGAAGGGGCTTCCAATAAGCTCAATCAATTAATCGCCGATATCAAAAACCAATTCCCTAACCTTTCGGTGAAGGGCATGACCAAACAAGGAAGAAGCGTCTACCGAACAATTGTTGAAACCGCTGAAGAATTGGAATGTGACATCATTGTAATGGGCACCAATGGTGCAAGCGGATTGGAACAATTTGCGGGCAGCAATGCCAGCAGGGTTATCAAGGGCTCTCCAGTGCCGGTCGTGGTGGTTAAGGATGCCGTGAAATCGAAAAACTATGACATCATCATTCTTCCAATCGATTTAACGAAAGAATCTAAACAAAAAGTAAGTTGGGCCATTCACCTCGCCAAGCATTACAACTCCAGCATACATGTGATCTCAGAAATTGAAACAGATGAGTTTCTGAGCAATACCTTGAAAGCCAATTTGCATCAGGTTGAAAAAATACTGGAAAAAAATGAGGTGAACTATGTCACAAAAATTCTAGACGACCGTCGTTACCCAGGTAATTTCGGAAAAGACGTGATCCAGTACAGCGAAGAGGTAAATGCTGATCTGATTCTAATCATGACACAACAAGAACGACAGATCAGAGAGTTTTTTATGGGCAGCTTTGCCACACAGATTGTAAACAGTTCTCAGAGCACCCCAATCATGTGTGTTAACCCACTCGAAACTGGATTGAAATTCTACGGAACCGAAGGATTCTATTGATTTTCATCCTTTCTGAAATGCTCCCCATCGAACAAAGAAGGATGTTCTGTGGTTCTATGAGCATGACTTCCATTTTTGCATCATGAAAACGACCTTGCGCGTTTTATTAATAGGCGCTTTTATTGCTCTTTTTGGGTGGACTTTCTACTTTCTTTATCAAAAACAACAGCAACAGCCAGATTTTTACGAAACCATTAAGCCAGTATTTACGGATGTGGTTCGGAAAACAGTGGCCACAGGCTCAGTTAAACCTAGAAATGAAACTGAGATAAAACCACAGGTATCTGGCATCGTTGAAGAAATAAAGGTTCAACCTGGTGAATACATTAACAAAGGCGACCTTATTGCTCGCGTGGCGGTAGTGGCCAATATGTTAAGTCTGAATAATGCAGAGAATCGTCTTGAAGTAGCCAAGCTCAATTTGGCGAATGCAGAAAAAGACCACAACCGTTTCACAAAGCTCAAAGAAGATGGGGTGATCAGCGATTTTGAGTTTCAGCAGTATGAAATTGCTCTTAGAAATGCCACTCAGGAATTAAACGCTGCAAAAGATAATTTAGAGATCATTAAGAAAGGTTCAGCAAGGCGTTATGGATCATCAGCCAATACCTTAGTTCGCTCAACCATCGATGGGATGGTGCTGGATATACCTGTGGAGGAAGGGTTTTCGGTTATCGAAGCCAACAACTTCAACCCGGGAACCACGGTCGCACTCATAGCTGATATGGGCGAAATGATTTTTGAAGGCCGGGTGGATGAATCTGAAGTGGGGCGACTTAAAACGGGAATGGACATTCTCATCAGAATTGGAGCCATTGAAAATGAGTTATTCAAAGGAAAATTAGAATACATCGCTCCCTTGGGTGTTGAAGAGCAGGGAGCCATACAATTTGAAATTAAGGCATCTGTTGAGCAAAAAGAAGGGGTTTTCATTCGTGCAGGCTACAGTGCAAATGCTGATATCGTCTTGGAAGAGAAAAAAGCAGTTCTCACCGTACCTGAGGCCTGGGTTATTTATGAAGGAACCGAAACTTACGTTTACAAAGAAATTCAACCTCAGATTTTTGAAAAACAAAGCATACGCACGGGGCTTTCAGATGGATTGAAAGTGGAGGTGCTGGAGGGATTATCAGAGAACGATTTGATTCGTGCAGCTAAAAAAGAGATGCTATAACGCCTCTCCCTTCCAGTTGTAAAACCCTATCAGGCCTTTGGAAGGTACCCATTTCGAATTTTGGCTTAGATATCCTTCGCCTTGATAAATTTCTCTTCGATAGGTCTTTCCCTCTGTCTTGTACAGGGCGTATCTACTTCCTAACGGAGCCTTCTCAAAACTTGCATTGGTTTGCCAACGGAATAATTGCATGAATTCATTGTTATTACCAATGGCCATGTACGGCCCTTTTGAACTCATCCATAGGCTCATACTTCTTGCATCAAAAGGGGCTTTAAAGCCTGATTCACGGGAAGATAATGAACGGAATCCACCTTTGCCATCACCCTCTAGTACCAGGCCGTTAAAGTTGTAATCCCACCCCATTTCAACCATGGGAGCATAACTGTTTCCAACCATCAAGATATCTTCATATCCATCACCGTTGTAATCGAATATTTGAATGCCATTCACTGGCCCCATTTGTGCTTCATCAGGCAAAGCCTGCATGCTGAACTTATTGCCTTCATTGACCAGCATGGCGCTGTTGAAGTGATAGGCCCTAAATACTTGAGCCTCCTGCATTTTCTTTTCCCCAAGCACATCTGCAGGTTTGGAAGAAGCGTATTTATCAAATGACTTAAAGTTCTTGCTCATATACGCTTTCATTTGATTGGTTAATTCTGGCTTTGAATGTAGAATAACCTCCTCCCCTTTTAAGTAATAGCAACATACGGCATCCATCACCCCATTCTCGTCATAATCGTTCACATAAATGCTGAAAGGTTCTGATGGTTTTGCGCGCAATTGTGAGTTTAGTCCCTTGTTGCCGAGCACATAGTCCATATCCCCGTCCATGTCAAAATCAGCAGCTGAAATGCTATTCCACAAGCCTTCAGTATTTGCAAGATTCCATGCAGTGCTAACTTCTTGAAATGCACTGCCATTGTTTTTGAAGAGTCGAATGGGCATGAGCTCTCCGGCTATCATAAGATCTGGTAAACCATCATTATCGGCATCGGTAAACAAGGCCGAAGTGATCATGCCGGGTCGTACCAGATCACTGCACCATTCTTTGGTTTCATCTTTGAAAACCCCACCATCATTGATGAGCAAAAAACTCCTCGGACTTAGGGGGTATTGTTGCGGTAGAACGCGCCCACCAATGAATAAATCTTCATCACCATCCATATCGATATCCGTGGCAATAACACATGAACCGCTTCCCACTGGCAAAGCTTGATCAGACAAGGTGAATCTTCCATTTCCTTGGTTGATGTAGAGGCGGTCTTTGAAATGTTCATCCAAACTATCGCTGTATTGATAGCTACCACTGACCAAATACAAATCGGGATCACCATCGGAGTCGGCATCAAAAAACAAAGAGCCGATTACTTCTATCCCTTCCTTCATATTCCAAGGTTGAGCAGCAGCCAGATTCAACTTACCTTGTGCATTTTGAAGGTACAAGGCGCTTTTACCACCAATGGCCCCCGCCACGAACAAATCATCTCGGCCATCTCCATTCACATCGGCTACGGCGGTAGAGGGCCCATGAATGGATTGCTTGTGGGGAATTAAATAACTCACCTTAAAATCGATCCATTCAGCATCACGGTGATAGTAAGCGGGAATCATGGCATTATCATCTTGCACGAACCAGCCTTTAACCTGCTGTGTCTTGGCTGGTTTGCTTGCATTGTTTTCTTCCACAACCTCTAAAAGTTTGTCAATCGAGGGTTTTCTGATCACTTGGTATGCACCGGAAGGCCAAGTGATGCAAATACTGTCGATCTTCTCATTTTTGAAGCCAAAATGAGCAATAGGCTCTACGGAAGACTGATATCCTTTATAGATATTGAATTCATTGAACAGGTAAAGCGAGTCTGCAAACACTTCGATTCGCGCGCCCAACCCCATTGTGTTGCTTTGAACGCCTTTCAATGCCATACGCAGATAATGCCTATCATCTAACTCATCTGCCCGGTTCCTGTATACAAAAACAGGCTGATTGATATTGCATACCACCAAATCCAAATCACCATCCCCATCCAGATCGCCATATGAAGCGGCATTGCTAATGGATTTCTGATTCAGTCCCCATCCGGCTGAGACATTCTCAAACTTTTGACCGTTGATCGATCTGAATGCATAATTAGGCAAAGGGGTACTTGGCAATTTCTGTATGAGCTTTGTGTAGTCCAATTTATCTCCTTTGAACTGGGTAACACCTGCCTGATAATTGATAAAATCCTGATTGGTAAAATCCCTGAAATATCCATTGGTTATGTGCACATCTCTGTATCCATCATTATCAAAATCGGCCATCAACACGCTCCAACTCCAATCAGTAGCGTCCATGCCGGTAAAATTGGCCACATCACTAAAGCTTCCATCACCATTGTTGCGTTGAAGCACATTTTTCATGACCTGATGACCGTACTTCTTTTCCAGCAATAGCAAAAACTTATCGTAGTTGGCTGGGCCCAGCAACAACTTTCGACGGTAATTATCTTCCGGAAGCATATCCAGCGCCATGATATCGTTGAACCCATCGTTGTTGTAGTCAGCGATATCTACTCCCATTGTATTGTGAGTCAAGCTCTTGAGATATTTCTCACGCTCATCTTTGAATCCTTTTCCCTTTTGATTGACATAAATAAAATCAGGCCAGTAATAGTCATTACCAACGTAGAGATCCATATACCCATCATGATTTACATCCGTGGGCACAATGCTGAGGGTATGTGTAGAATTGGGCATTCCACTCTGCAGGGTAATATCGGTAAAATGGTCATTGCCATCATTTCGATAGAGGCGATTGAGGGCATAATCTTCCGTTTTACTCCATGCACTCACCATGCGTACATCTGCCTTGAAGTTGGTGGGATGATTCCCGGTGTAAAGATCCAAATCCCCATCATTATCCATATCAAAAAATGCCGAGGTAAGGCTCAGACCTTCATCTGCAATGCCATATTCTGCGGCTCTTTCAGTAAACGTAAGATCACCATTGTTCACAAAAAGGAGGTTTGCCCTTTGTTTACCCTCTTTGAACGGGCTTGAACGGTTAACATAAATATCCAACCAACCATCCCCGTTGATATCAACCATTTGCACTCCAGCCGACCATGGTTCAGCTTCTGTGCCGGAATTCGCTGAGATATCCTCAAACTTGAAATTGCCTTTGTTCAGGTATAACTTGCTCTTGCCCTGATTGCTTGTAAAATAGAGGTCGGGTAGCCCATCATTGTCAATGTCTCCCACGGCAACTCCTGAACCATTGTATAGATATTCGTAAGTGAAAATATTTTGTTCTTCCGTTTCCTTGAGGTCGTTCACAAAACCGATTCCGGTATTGGCAGGATCCATCAATTCAAAAAGGGATTTCTGGGTTTGAGGCTTTTCTTTCTTTTGCTGTTGTTTTTCCTTACAGGAGACAAAAAAGATGATAAAAATTCCAAGGCTGCCAACGTACTTCATGATTCTTCTCCATTAAGTTTAAACTTCAATACATGTTCGCCAACTGCATTTCCCATTTTCACCCCTTCACGGATGGCAGGCATATAGTGGATGCCACCATATAAACGACTAATAGCAGCTTCGTCGCTAGCCTCGCGAAATGAGTTAAAACTCCTCGGCTGAATATTGAACGATTGCTCTGTACTGTCTGTAAAACTGAATTCACCCACCAAATTGCTCAGAATGGTAGCACCTGCGGCAGAAACTACACTATGCCCACTGGGATACTCCGGGAAGGCCGGTGTTTGCAACAATGGCTCCCAATTTGGATTGATGTAATCTTTAATCACGGTTTCGGGTCGAATGTAATTGCTCCTGTATTTTTCATCCCAACATGCGATGAATGCGTCATGCAACCCCATTGAAAGGAAAGCGGTTAAATAAGCCGACTTATATAAATCGAATGATTTTGCTTGGCAAGCTTGCAGTGCAATGTGCATCCAATGCCCTCCAGGTGACATCTTTTGGGTGAAAAAAATCACATGCCCCATTCTATTGGAAATGTTGGGATTGCAGTCCCAAAAATTGGCTATCCAGGTTTTCTCAGCATCGGTCTCATTTACCGCCCGGATAACTTCTTCCAACTCAGTTCTAAATCTTGATCCCCTGCTGGTATCGTAGGCCGTTGGTGGAACAATTCGACATTCACTTGCAGAATCGAGAAAAAAAGGTCGGATCCTGTTCCAATGGGGTTCAATGGCGGGCAAAAAATCAGGCCCTGTAGGTTTCCAATCACCATGTGACTCTGATACAACAAACTCCGGAAAATTTCTGGTTTCTCTATATTGGTCATATGATGCGTAGGCCAAAATTGAATCGGCGACCCGATCGGCCCATGATACCGAGTTTTGAAACACTTCTTGGGATAAATACTCCTGATAATCTGCTCGTCGGTAGCGCATGAAACTATCGATAACCGACTCGGTATAAACCAACTTTTGGGCCACGCGGGCATAGGCCTCTTGGTAAATCAATGCCAGATCAACCATGGATGCATCAGGAATTTCGCTGGGGAGAAAGGCGGGGCTAAAACCTTTAATAACTCCAGTAAAGCTTTTGTTTTGGTTACTGAAAACTGCAATGGCCTCATAGGCTGCCAGCGCAGCATAGGCATAATTTCTTGCTGCCACCGGTGGAGTGAAATGGTCCACAACTTGAGCGCTTGTTAAATTTTTAGTGCTTTCAACAACCGGTTTATAATCGGGAGCTTCTTTTAAAGCGGAGTTGGATAAGCGATTGCACGAACCGTTTAAAATCACCAAGACACCCCAAATGAGCGGCAAAAAGATTCTTTGATGTTTCATTTCTGAAATCAAAGGTAATAGACCTCTCCAATTTTGAAAATGAAGTTGTTAAAAGTTAGAGATGAGGAAAGATGTGGGATGTCAAGTGGCGGGATCTGCTTAGCTAACGCGCATTCTTTTTCTCCTGGTGAAAAAGCTCATAAGTACTTGTTCCACCGATTGATTGATGTCTGTTTCAATAAAGTCAATGTGATATTGAGCACAACGCGTTTTTAGTTCGCGATAATAGGCCCCCATCTTCTTCAAATAAATATCTCTTACTTCGGATGGATAGAGTTTCACCTTCTCTCCTGTTTCTGCATCTTCTAAAACGTACGGGCGATCTTGAAGATCAAAATCCAGCTCCAATTTTTTGTTGGCCGTGTGGAATAAGATGACCTCATGTTTATTGTATTTGAGGTGCTGCAGGGCTTCAAACAAAACCGCTTCATCTCCCGGATTTTCGAACATATCACTGAAAATAATCACCAGCGATCGGCGATGAATTCTCTCTGCAAGAAGGTGAAGACTTTCAGAAATATTGCTTCCTACATTTTTAGCAGGTTCACGATTCATGAGCGCACTTAATTCCAACATGAGGTTTTTATAGTGTGTTCCTGAAGATTTCACCTCTGTTTGGGTATGAATTTGTTCATCGAACAGAAAAAGACCCGCAGCATCTCTTTGGCGCTTCAACAATTGCAGAAGGCTGGCAGCTGCCAATATGGAAAACTTGAGCTTATTATTCGCATTCACTTCGGGATGATACATGCTTGAAGATGTATCAATGAAAAGCGCACAACGCAGATTGGTTTCTTCTTCAAAACGTTTAACAAACAGCTTGTCCGTTCTTGCATACAGCTTCCAATCAATGTTGCGGGTAGACTCTCCGAC
>CAZYJD010000032.1:4904-21054 GCA_964647785.1 uncultured Chitinophagaceae bacterium | reverse complement strand
CGGCAAATTTGTGCACGGCAGCATGAAAGTGCTCCGATGAATCAAGCAAGGCTTTTGAAGGAATGCAACCCACATTGAGACAAGTACCACCAAGGGTGTTGTATTTTTCAATGATCGCGGTTTTCATGCCCAGTTGGGCACATTTAATGGCGGCCACATATCCTCCGGGGCCCGATCCGATTACGGCAACATCGTACTGATTCATAGGTGTGCTTTTTTTGAGGCTGCAAAGTTAAAACTTTCAAGCGCAAACAGCCTTATGAGCGAGCTCAAATCCAAAAGTGTATTTTTGACTGACATTTGCACCTACTCCTATGAAATCGATCAAAACTGAATTTAAATGGGCCTTCATTTTTGTTGGCATGATGTTGTTGTGGATGGTCATGGAAAAAGCTTCAGGCCTGCACGACGAACACATAGAAAAACACCCAATCTACACGAATCTGGTTGCCATACCTGCCATCCTCATCTATGTATTGGCTTTGCGCAGCAAAAAGAAAGAATTCGGCGGACAAATGAACTGGAAAAAGGGGTTCAAAAGCGGCATGATCATCACCCTGTTTGTTACGGCCCTATCGCCGTTTTCTCAATACATCACCTCCATGTACATCACCCCATCGTTTTTCGATCATGTAATTGAATACTCGGTTAGCCATGAACTAATGACCCGGGCGGATGCTGAAGCCAACTTCAACTTAAAGAATTACATCGTACAGAGTACCATTGGGGCTTTTATCATGGGCTTGATCACCAGTGCTCTGGTGTCTTTGTTTGTGCGTTCAAAAAGTGAAGTAGAAGCATCGGGTCCGGTGATTTAACATACCGCTTCATTTCTTGCTGCCTTTTAACCCGTGCATTGTTGGTTGCTTTGAGTGAATATCATTGATAGCTTCGCATTGAATTGAGCTTCTTGCTCAATGGCGAAGCAAACTCTTCTCTCTACCTTTGCGACATGCAAAACAGAATCACCGAATTATTCGGAACGCGTTATCCGATCATTCAGGCGGGGATGATTTGGTGTAGTGGTTGGAAACTGGCAGCTGCGGTGAGCAATGCCGGCGGTTTGGGACTCATTGGCGCGGGGAGCATGTACCCGGAGGTTCTCAGGGAACATATCCAAAAATGCAAGGCAGCCACTTCAAACCCATTTGGAGTGAATGTGCCTTTGCTGTATCCCGATATTGAACAACTCATGGAAATCATCTGGCAGGAAGGGGTGAAGATCGTATTCACAAGTGCCGGAAATCCCGCAAGCTGGACACCCTGGCTGAAGGAACGGAGCATCAAAGTTGTTCATGTGGTTTCCAATAGCAAATTCGCCCGTAAATGTGAACAGGTAGGGGTGGATGCCATCGTGGCAGAAGGCTTTGAAGCTGGCGGGCACAATGGGCGAGAAGAAACCACCAGCCTTGTTTTGATTCCGCAAATACGGGAAGCCTGCAATCTGCCTTTGATAGCGGCCGGAGGTATTGGCAGCGGGCGTAGCATGCTTGCGACCATGGCCCTCGGTGCTGAAGCTGTTCAAATAGGATCTGTGTTTGCTGCTTCAAAAGAGTCGAGTGCACACGACCTTTTCAAGGAAGCCATCGTTGCTGCTGCCGAGGGCGACACGCAATTGAGCCTGAAACAACTCACTCCTGTTCGCCTCATTAAGAATGCTTTCTGGCAGCAGGTTTCAGCAGCAGAAGAAAAGGGTGCAGGAAAAGAGGAACTGTTGAATATCTTGGGCAGAGCCCGCGCCAAAAAAGGCATGTTTGAAGGTGATATGGAAGAAGGAGAGCTGGAAATCGGACAAATCAGCGGTTTGATCCATGAAATCAAACCCGCAGCTCAAATCGTACATGAAATTGTGACAGAATTCAATGAAGTGGCACCCGCTTTGTGTAAGTTGCGGCTTGAATGAGGGATCACGAAATTCATGAGTTTTCCAACGGCCTTCGCCTGATATATCAGCGCCATAAAGGCAGTCGTGTGGTGCATTGTGGTTTTGTACTGGATGTGGGTTCCAGAGATGAAACCTCCAATGAAAAAGGACTGGCGCATTTCATTGAGCACATGTTGTTCAAAGGAACCGAACGCCGTCCGGCAACACGCATTCTCAATCGGCTGGAAGTGGTGGGTGGTGAACTCAATGCCTTTACCACCAAAGATAAAACAGCGGTTTACGCTTCTATTGTAAAGGAATATACGTCCAGATCTCTAGAGTTGCTCACCGATATTGTGTTTCATTCTGTTTTCCCTGAAAGGGAGATTGAGCGAGAAAAACGGGTGATTCAAGAAGAAATTGAAATGTATCTCGACACCCCTGAAGAAAGGATCTTTGATGAATTTCAAGATTATTTTTTCAAAGGACATGCATTGGGCACCAATATTTTGGGCGATAAAGCCAGCCTTTCACAATTTCAACGAGCACATTTGCAAGCATTTATCGGCCGAAACTACAAATGGCAAGACATGGTTTTCAGCTTTGTGGGTGATGTGCCCATGAACAGGGTGGTGAAACAATTGGAGAAAATGCTCCCCAATGAGGGGCACTTGGGCAGGCGACCTGAAAGGGAGGTTTTTCAACATTACACCCCTTTTCATCATGAGCTCAGCATGCGTTTTCAGCAAGCATACGCCATTGTTGGCTTCCCGGCCTATAAACTTTCAGACGATCGCAGAACAACCCTCTTGTTGTTAAACAATATTCTCGGTGGGCCGGGATTGAATTCAAAACTCAATCTCAGTTTGCGGGAAAAGCATGCCTGTACCTATGACATCGACAGCTCATATATGAGTTTTTCTGATACCGGCATGCTCAGCATTCACTGGAGCACTGATCGCGAGCAGCTAAAAAAGAGTCTGCGATTGGTACAAAAGGAACTGGATCAATTCAGGTTGCATGGCTTGAATGAAACGCAGCTGCGCAAGTATAAAACACAATTCAAGGGACAGGTACTCATGGGTGAAGACAATAAAAGTTCCCTCATGGTATTGTTAGGCAAAAGTTTGCTGGATCTGGGAAAGGTGGATACCCTGGATGAAGTAATGGAGCAAATTGATGCGGTAAATGCCCGACAGCTTTATGAAACTGCCAATGAGTTGTTGTTGCCAGAATTGAAAAGTACGTTGATTTATCACCCCGGTGCATGAAAGCTTTGATTGAAAAAATGTTGCAAACCGAAATCAATGGTCGGGTTTGGTCGTATGATGATTTTTTAAATTGGGTGGATGAGCTCTGCTCGGCAGGCCAAACCAGCGGTTCAAAACAAACGGCTGCACTGGTAGGATTCACTGCACTTAATCTCATTCGCATGAGGCGTATTGGCAAAACACTTGAAATAAAGAAATCTCTTCAAGCGAAAATGAGCGCAATGACAAAACCCCAATTTTGGTTGCTCATAACAGAAGCTTGGTGTGGTGATAGCGCCCAAAGTTTACCGGTAATTGCTGAGCTGGCTTCAATATCGGGTGATAAAATTCAACTGGGCATCATCTTGAGAGATGAAAATCTACATATCATGGACCGCTACCTCACCAATGGCGGCAGATCCATACCTAAATTGATTGCATTTGATCATTCTGGGAACGAATTGTTTCAATGGGGGCCAAGGCCTGCAAGCGCGCATGAAATGTACCTTCATTGGAAAGAAAATCAGGAAACCCAGACCCATGCTGAGTTTGAAAAAGAATTGCACACCTGGTATGCCCGCAACAAAACAGAGGAAATACAAGAGGAGTTGCTGGGGTTGATTTCTTAGAAGTCTATTAGCTCAATCTCAAAAATGAGCACGGCATTGGCAGGAATTCCTGAAGGGGGGTTATTTCCGTAGGCCAATCCGCTGGGAATGAAGAACAATCCCTTGCCACCTCGATTCAGAAGAGGTACCGCCTGCTGCCACCCTTTGATCACCTGGCTGAGATAAAATTGAATCGTACGGTCACCATCCGTTTGGTCAAAAACTTCACCACTGGTAAAGTAACCTTTGTACTTCACCTCTACCTGATCTTGCGGCCCCGGTTTTTCATCTACCCGGCCTTCATCAAGGATAATGTAATGCAAACCACTTTCCAGCTTTTCAGCAACCAGATTGTTATCCGCCAGGTATTGTTCAATGATGCCAATGTCTTTGGCCAATTGTTCCTCCGGACTCAAAATAGGTTCCCTGTTGCAGGAAACAAAGAGCAGTCCTAAAAAAAAGATGCTTAATTGTATGTTCATTAGAAACCGTTTACACCGCTTACAGTGGTGTATTTCAACACCAGATTTTTTTCAGGGTAAATGCGTTTATAGGCACTTTGAACCATGAGGGTTGCTTCGTGAAACCCACAGAGAATAAGACGCAGTTTACCTTCGTAATTATTGATATCGCCAATGGCATAAATACCCGGCACGTTTGTGCTGTAATCCAGTGTGTTCACCTCAATGGATTCTTTGCTGAGGTTGAGTCCCCAGTCTTTAATCGGGCCCAATTTGGGCGATAAGCCAAAGAGAGGAATGAAATGATCGGCAGATACCTCAACTTCGCCTTCTTCTCTGTTTTGGATGGTCATCGATTCGAGCTTTCCGTTTCCATGAAGGGCTGTGACCTCACTGTTGGTGAGCAGTTTCACCCTGCCACTTTCTTGCAGCGCTTTTACTTTTTCAACGCTGTCAAGTGCCCCCCTAAAGGCGGTTCGACGATGCACCAGGGTGAGCTCGCTGGCCAAATCTGCTAAGTAGATGGTCCAATCGAGGGCACTGTCTCCTCCCCCTGCAATGACCACCTTTTTCCCCCGATATATCTCGGGGTCTTTGATGATGTATTCAACCCCTTTATCTTCAAAGTGCGTAAGGTTCTCCAATTCTGGTTTACGGGGCTCAAAACATCCCAAACCACCGGCAATGGCTATGACAGGTGCCAAGTGCTCGGTTCCTTTACTGGTGATCAATCGGAACCGTCCATCCTCTGTTTTTTCTATGGTTTCGGCCCGTTCTCCCAATGTGAATCCGGGTTTAAAGGGTTCGATCTGTTTCATGAGATTGTGCACCAAATCGCCAGCCAACACCTCGGGATATCCAGGGATATCGTAGATGGGCTTCTTCGGGTAAATCTCTGCCAGCTGACCTCCAGGCTGTGGCAAAGAGTCAATTAGGTGACATTTGAGTTTTACCAGTCCGGCTTCAAAAACAGCAAACAAACCGGTGGGTCCGGCACCTATGATCAGTATATCGGTTTCAATGGCCATGGGCTGCAAAGATAAGTTCTAGTAAAGTCGCTTCAAAAAAACAATGGCAAGGAAGGCGCAGTATATGACTGCGATCACAATGCAACGAAAATCTGATGGGATTGGTTCATTTGAAGGAGTGAATCGTTGATTGTTTTTAGTGGATAGATGTTGATGCCTACATAACGTTGTCCGTTATGACTGAGCTATGAGCTCTGCGCTCCGTGCCCTACAGCAGCTAGCCGATCACATCTCACTTATCCAATCCACGTCCTTTTCCCTAACTTTGCATGAATGGAGTTTCCCCGCATTCCTTTTAATCGTAAAACCCACCGCCGGTTCAACTACCAGCCGGTGTACTATGATCCTGACAAGGAGGATTTAGAACAGCGAGTTAAGGCTGCCAAAGGTGAGTCGGACGACCATGCCGAAAATATCCGGAGGGGGTTTCGTTCTTATGATCGGGCATACGGTAATCGTTACAATCAAGAACTTCGTAAATCGAAGATTCGCACGTATTTACTTGTGGCTGCATTTGCCTATATCTTCTACAGGCTATTGACATCCGATGTTATCTTAAAAATATTTGAAGCATTCATCAATGGCTGATGTCATTCGATTATTACCCGATGCAATTGCGAACCAAATCGCTGCTGGAGAAGTGGTTCAGCGACCTGCTTCTGTGGTGAAGGAGCTCATGGAAAACGCCCTGGATGCGGGAGCAACTGAAATTGATTTACATTTCAAAGATGGAGGATCAACCCTCATACAAGTGATCGATAATGGCAAGGGCATGAGCGAAACAGATGCACGTATGTGCTGGGAGCGACATGCCACCAGTAAAATTCGCAAGGCTGAAGATTTATACGATCTTCATTCTTTCGGATTCAGAGGAGAGGCCATGGCAAGTATTGCTGCGGTGGCACGGGTTGAAATGAAAACCCGCAGACCCGAGGATGAACTGGGCAGTTTAATGGTGGTTGAAGCCTCTGAAGTGCGTTTGCACGAGGCCGCTCAATGCCCGGCAGGAACCAGCATTGTTGTGCGCAATCTGTTTTTCAACATCCCGGCTCGAAAGAATTTTCTTAAATCGGTGTCGGTTGAAACAAGACATATTCTGGAGGAATTTAGTCGCATTGCCCTTTCGCGTCCAGAAATAAAGCTGCGAGCATGGCATGCCGATAAACAGATTTACGATTTGCCGGCTTCCAATCTCAAAGAGCGCATACGCATTCTGTTTAATTTGGATCGCGAGGAAGATTTGTTTGCCCTGGAAGAAAAGACCGATATTGTGCATATTCACGGCTTCGCTGGCAGTCCGCAGAGCGCCCAAAGACAGCGCGGCGAGCAGTATTTTATTGCCAATGGTCGCTTCATCCGCGACCCCTATTTTCACCATGCAGTTAACACCGCTTACCAAGGTTTGATCGACAAAGAAAAATTTCCGGTTTATGTGATTTGTCTGGATGTGGAGCCACAAAAGATTGATGTGAATGTGCACCCAACAAAAACGGAAGTCAAGTTTGAAGATTCGAGGGCGATGTACGCCATTCTTCATTCGGTTATGCGCAAGGCGCTGGCAGGTTACAATCAAGCTCCTGAACTCTTCAGCGACCAAGAATACCACCCCATTCACAGCAGTAGCCGTCAACAGGACTCGGGCGACATGCGCATCCCGAAGTCGCCAGAAATTCGGATCAATCCTGCGTATAACCCTTTTGGTGATTCTTCAGGCAGAAAACGTGAGCTTACCCATTGGGAAAAGATTTACGAGCCTTTTCGGCAGGCAGAAAAGAACGATACAGAGGCAGGCAAGCGAATCGTGCCGCTTTTTGATGAAGAGAGCAAGCCGTTGTACCCAATTGCTTTTTTTCAACTTGATCAGGGCTGGATCATTGCAAAATACGGAGGGGAGTTGCTGGTTATACGACAGCACGAAGCGCACGAACGGGTGTTGTACGAGCGCTGTGTAAAAGCCATGTCCCATCAGCAAGTGCCCAGCCAACAGTTGTTATTTCCACGCACAGTTCAGCTGCCAACAGCCGATGCTGAAATGCTTGAAGGACTGCTGGATGAAATAAACCTATTGGGTTTTGATGTATCGATTTTTGGCAAGGATACCTTCATTGTAAATGGTTTGCCTACGGATATTCAAAAAGCAGAGGCTTCCGAAATGCTCAAAGGATTATTGCAGAGCTATAAGAGCAATCAGCAGCAACTAAAACTCGATAAGCGAGAAAGCCTTGCGCGAAGCATGGCACAACAAGCTGCCATAAAAGCAGGTCAAAAACTCGCTGAACAGGAGGCTGAAAGTTTGGTACGCGACTTGATGCAATGCGATGAACCTGCATATACCCCGGGTGGAAAGCCGGTGTTTGTGCGATTTAATCCTGATAAACTGAACGAACTTCTCAAAAGAACATGAACCGATTTTCCCTTCTTCCACCCGTAGTCAAAAACCTCCTGATCATCAACGGGATCATGTTTTTGGCCAGTATGGCCCTCAGACAAAGGGGGATAGAACTCATATCCATGCTGGGGCTGTTCTATTGGGATTCGCCATTTTTTCAACCCTATCAAATTCTCACCCACATGTTCATGCATGCCAATTTAGGGCATATCTTCTTCAATATGTTTGCTGTTTGGATGTTTGGTTCACGACTGGAAGTGGTCTGGGGCGGCAGACGATTCCTTATTTTTTACTTGATAACCGGCTTGGGGGCTGCTTTGCTGCATCAGGCCTGGAACGCCTATGAATTGCAGCAAATTTGTGGATCCATAAGCCCTTTGCATGAAGGTTTTTCATTGGGTTCGATTGGGGAGCAAGGACGGGATCTTTTACGCACCCCGGTGGTTGGTGCATCAGGTGCGCTCTTTGGTTTGCTCGGAGGATTTGCCATGTTGTTTCCCAACACTGAATTGATGCTCATTTTTCTGCCAATCCCAATCAAAGCCAAGTACTTTGTGCTTTTCTACGGACTGGCTGAGTTGTTCATGGGCATGAGTCCCTATCAAACCGGAATAGCGCATTTTGCACATTTAGGAGGACTCATCTTTGGGGTAATCCTGGTGAAATTGTGGAACAAAACCAACCGAAATTCGTTTTGGTAGTAAATGAATCTGCTCGATCAACTTAAATATCGCCTAAGTACCGGTCATACTGCCATTTATAGGCTCTTGCTCATACAAATTGGGGTCTTCATTTTCAGCGCATTCATCAAGTTGATTGCATTCTTATGGCAGAGTGACTCCTTCTTGCTTCTAAAATATTTCTACCTCCCGGCCAATATAGAATCCTTCATTATCCGACCATGGAGCCTGATGAGCTACATGTTTTTTCACAATGGTTTCTGGCATTTGCTGAGCAATATGTTGTGGCTCTATTTCATCGGTAATATTCTCAATGATTTCTTGCCCAATTACCGCATTTACCGCGCTTTTATCGGTGGTGGATTATTCGGTGGCATGCTCTATATTCTCTCATTCAATCTGTTTCCTGTTTTCGCAACAAGTGTGAATGGCAGTGTGCTGCTGGGGGCATCGGGCGGAGTTTTGTCGGTGGTGGTTGCAACGGCCACCTTGCTGCCGCATTACACCATCAGGCCTTTCAATCTATTCAATATTGAAATGCGCTGGATTGCATTGATTAGCATTGTACTTGATCTCGTGAGCATCCCCAATGGCAATTCGGGAGGACATATAGCACACCTCGGTGGTGCCCTTTTTGGCTTCTTGTTCATACGCTACATACAGGGAGCTATTCGGTTGCCGCAAATGAATTGGCCTTCATGGTTGCGTCGAACGAAACCCGATGAAAGACAGATTAAGAATAACCGAAAACGATCTAAAGTAAAGAATGACCCCAACAAGCCCCGACAGGAGGAGGTAGATGCCATACTCGATAAAATTTCTCAGTCGGGTTATGATAGCCTCAGCTCTGATGAAAAGGAAACATTATTCCGGGCAAGCGAATAACCTCATTTCAAAGCTTTTAACTTAAGTTTGTTTAGCATCCTATGAAATTGCTGCGCTACATAGCCGAATTCATTTGCTGGATATGGGTCGGGAGTCTTTTAATGGCCTATGTGGCACCTTTTGTGGATCCTCGCACCTTTTGGATGCCCGCTATTTTCGGTCTGGCCTGGCCTCTGATTGCTTTGGGCAGTTTGTTTTGGCTCATCGCTATGTTGTTTGTAAGGGCACGATGGTGGTGGGTTCTGCTCGTTGCCATGCTGCCGGGCATTCCGTATTGGAGCGAGTTGTTCAATCCTTCGGGACCTGCCGAACGCATTCCTGCCGATAGCTACGAGGTGGTTTCTTTCAACACACGCGTTTTGGGCAAATATGACAACAACGACATATCCTCGGCACTCTTTTCATTTGCAGAGGTGCGCAAACCCGACATCATTTGTTTGCAAGAAGTGCTGATCAGTCCAACAGAACTGCGTGCATTGCTTCAAAAAACTGAGTATAGCCATTATTGGCTCACGAGTTATGTGGAGCGAGGTGGCAGGAAGCAAAAGTTTGGGAAAGTTACTCTTAGCAGGCACCCTGTGGTGGGAAAGGGCGTTTTACAACTCCCCGGATCTCCTTTGCGATTTGCAAATTATTTGGATGTTCAATTGGCGGATAAAGTGGTGCGTGTATTCAACATTCATTTACAAAAAACCAGGGTTACCGATACCGATTATGAATATTTGCAGGAACAAGCAGCAGATTACGAGCGCACCTGGAACTTTTCTATAAGGCTTGCGGGTAAGCTTGTGCGGGCCTTTAAGCAGCGGGCTGAACAGGCCGATTTTCTAAGTAAAGCCATTGCTGAAAGCCCCTATCCAGTGCTTGTATGTGGCGATTTGAATGATACCCGATTGGGTTACACCTATCGCAGGATTTCAGAAGGTCTTCAAGATGCATTCACCAGAACAGGTTATGGAAATGGACAGACCTATCTTGGCCCTGTGCCCTTTCTCCGCTTGGATTACACACTTTTCTCTCCTGATTTAGAGGTGTATAGCTGCAGGTATTTCGATGATATATCCAGTGACCATAAACTCGTACTTACAAAATTTAAATAATGGAATTTTTACCTGAAGAGATTGCACAATATGCTGAGAAACATTCAGAAGCTGAGCCAGAATTGCTTACGGAATTGAACCGACACACTTGGGCAAATGTACTCATGCCTCGAATGCTATCTGGACATTTACAGGGTCGAGTATTGAGCATGTTTAGCAAGTTGTTGCAACCCAAAACCATTTTAGAAATAGGTACGTATACCGGTTACTCGGCCATTTGCATGGCTGAGGGCCTCGCCAAGGATGGGGTGCTGCACACCATCGATATCAATGAAGAACTGGAAGATACCGTACGACCGTATTTTGAGCGTTCAGGATATGGAAAACAAATCAGCTTACACGTAGGCAATGCCCTCGATATCGTACCTGAATTGGAAGGAACTTTTGATTTGGTTTTTATTGATGCAGATAAAGAAAATTACAGCCATTATTACGACCTGGTGATTGATCGCATGCCATCGGGAGGATTGATCATTGCAGACAATGTGTTGTGGAGTGGAAAGGTTACCGATGAAAAGGAAAAATTAAAGGATGAGGAAACTGCTGCACTGCATGCCTTTAACCAGAAAGTGATGGCCGACCCCCGGGTGGAAAATGTGCTGTTCCCAGTGCGCGACGGGCTCATGCTGGCCAGGAAGATTTAAAATTTCTTTTCCAATTGATTGGCAAATACTTTGCATGCTTTCTCAATGATCGGGGCAATTTCAATAGCCCACCGAGCCTGATACATTCAAATCACGGCTGTGAATGCTCATCACCGGAACGGGTGAATGGTTGACCAATTGCTGGGCATAGGTTCCCATGAAGAACCCGGCACTTTCCGTTTCAGTCATAATCATGATCAGGCCTGCCCTCACTTCTTTTGCATATTCAATGCAGCGTTCGGGCACATTCACGCCAAATGATTCTGTGCAGGTGCATTTCACTTGATGTTCCTTGAGGTAAGATTCTGTTTGACGCATGTAGTTGTGCACCCGCATTTGGGTGCCCTTATCGTTGTCTTTGCTCACGCCCAGTACGTGAATGGTTGCACCAAAGGCTTTGGCAAGGGCAATGGCATAAGGCACTTTTTGGCGTGTTTCGGTGCTATCGGCCAAAGGCAATAGAATGTCTTGCAGATCATAGGTTTTGGTGGTTTCCTGTATGGTAATAACTGGGCAGTTGCTCGAGCTCACAATTCTAAAAGCGTTGCTTCCCACCCAAAAAGGTTGCCAGCCCGTTATGCCATGGCTGCCAATCACAATGAGATCTGCCCCCAATTCTCTCTCCAGCTGCCCAACCTCTTTATAGATTCTTCCATGGCGCATGACATACTCGATATCAATGGCACGTTTTTTACCGGTTTCCAGCAAATAATTACTGATGGCCTCGCTTTGGTCGTCTTTTTCATTCACCACATACACCACCGTTAGTTTGGAGTCGAAACGCTCAGCAGTATCAATGGCTTTTTGAAGGGCGATTTTCGAACTTTCAGAATGATCAAAACCGACCAGAATGTGCTTGAAATCTGTACTCATAATGGCAAATTGAACTCAAACGAATATAGTCATTTCAGTCCTGGAATTCTAAACGTTCCTTAAAATTTTCATGGGGCAGGGCAATAAAAAGGCCGCCCATGCGTTGCGTTCAATTCACATGCACGTTCATGCCGTGGGTTTGAAGCAGACTGAGCCAGCTGCTTTCAGGGTTTACACGAAGACCTCTTGAGAGCAGTTTAACAGTATAATTTTTTTCAGCATCGATCAGTTCAAGGCGCAGGGGAACGCTGCCTTTATGCTTTTCTCTGAGTTCATTGAGAAATGCAATTTGCTCGGGCCCGATTCTTCGGTAATCCACTTTAAGAAGAATGTTTCGAAGTTCATTTTTGGCTTCGTACAGATAAATGATGTTTTTAACCTGGAGGCGGTAGCTTCCCGGACGGTTAAATTCTTCTTCAACCCTTGCGGTGACCATCAAAGGTGCCTGAGGCTCGAGCCAACCCCGAAATTTAGCGTAATCATTGCTCCAAACCGTTATGGGAATGCTTCCACTAAAATCTTCCAGCACAAAATTGGCATAGTGCTGGCCCTTCTTGGTGGTGCGTACCTGACAATGGGCCACCATACCGGCAATGCGAATTTCCTTGCCAGCCAAGCGCTGCATATCATCTTGTAGGTCTTCTATTTTATTGGTTCCGAGATGTTTAATCTCAAAAGCATAAGGCTGAAGTGGATGACCACTGATGTACATGCCGATCACCTCTTTTTCACGGTTCAATTTCTCGAGCAGCCCCCAATCTTCTATTTCAGGGAATTTGGGTTCTTGTAGTTCGGCGCTGCCACTTTCTCCAAATAAGGATGCTTGTCCTCCGTCTCGATTTTGTTGCAGCATATTTCCGTATTTCAAGGCCATCTCAATTCCCGATGAGCCATTTTCTCCTATCTCCACGTAAACTGCTCGGTTTTGCTCACCCAGGCCATCAAATGCTCCTGCAAGCGCAAGTGCTTCGAGCGATTTTTTATTGACGGTGCGTAAATTTACTTCTGAGGTAAGGTGGAACAGGGAATTGAACCAACCTTTTTCTTCTCGCACACGAATAATTTCTTCAGCAGCAGCCTCACCTACACCTTTAATGGCCGCCATACCAAATCGCACTGCGCCCTGTTTGTTTACTGCAAATTTCAGCTTGCTTTCATTCACATCAGGCCCTAAAACCTCAATACCTAAATTCCTACACTCTTCCATGAAGAAGCTCACCTTTTTTATATCATTCATGTTATGGGTGAGCACAGCTGCCATGTACTCGGCAGGGTAATTGGCTTTTAGGTAAGCTGTTTGAAATGCCACCACCGAGTAGCAGGTAGAGTGCGATTTATTAAAGGCATAGGAGGCAAAAGCTTCCCAATCTTTCCAAACCTTCTCCATCACCTCCTTCTGATGCCCTCTTTGTTCACTTTGTTCCATGAACATGGGTTTCAGTTGGTCAATTACCTCTTTCTTCTTCTTCCCCATGGCTTTGCGGAGGGTATCGGCTTGGCCCTTGGTAAAACCGGCCAGCTTCTGCGATAAGAGCATTACTTGCTCTTGATAAACCGTAATTCCATAAGTTTCAGCCAAAAATTCTTCCATGGCCGGATCGTCGTAGCTGATGGGTTCATAGCCGTGTTTACGACGTACAAAGTTTGGAATGTAATCCATGGGGCCCGGGCGATATAGGGCATTCATGGCAATCAAGTCTTCAAAACGGGTGGGCTTCAGTTCTTTGAGGTATTTCTGCATGCCGGGAGATTCGAACTGAAACACCCCAACCGTTAAACCTTTTTGAAACAGTTCGTAAGTTTTCTCGTCGTCTAATGGAATCTCATCCGGGTCAATGTCCACGCCATGTCGCTCTTTCACCAAGGCGATGGCATCCTTGATGATGCTGAGTGTTTTCAGGCCCAGAAAGTCCATTTTAAGCAATCCGGCTGATTCCACCACTTTGTTGTCGTATTGCGTGAGCAGTAAATCACTATCCTTAGCCACGGTTACCGGCAACAATTCGGTTAGGCTTTCAGGGGTTATGATCACTCCACATGCATGCACACCTGTGTTTCGGATAGAACCTTCCAGCTTTTTTGCTTCTTGCAGCACCTTTGATTCCTGCGATTGCGACTGATAAATTTCACGGATTTTTTGTACGCTCTCCCAATGATCATTGCGGGCTTTTTCTTTGAGTGTTTTCTCGCTCAGGTCGAACAGCTCTTTCAAGCTATGGGTGCCTGGTATGAGCTTTGTCAACTGATCCACTACGGGGATGGGCAAATTCAGCACCCGCCCAACATCCCGTATGGATAGTTTTGCTGCCATAGATCCGTAGGTAATGATTTGCGCCACCTTATCCTGGCCGTATTTTTTCACCACATAATCAATCACTTTGCTTCTACCTTCGTCGTCAAAATCAATGTCGATATCGGGTAGGCTCACCCTCTCGGGATTGAGGAAACGCTCAAACAGCAGATCGTATTTAATGGGGTCAACATTGGTAATCCCCAAACAATAAGCCACGGCACTTCCCGCGGCAGATCCCCTTCCAGGGCCAACGGAAACACCCAATTCACGGGCAACAGAAGTGAAGTCTTGAACAATTAAAAAATATCCCGGATAGCCCGTTTTCTCGATGGTTTGCAATTCAAAGTCGAGTCTTTCGCGGATCCCTTCAGTAATTTGACCATAGCGTTTTCGGGCTCCTTCGTAAGTAAGGTGTCGGAGGTATTCGTCCTGTGTTTGAAAACCCTGGGGCAAAACAAAATTGGGCAGCAGTACATCTCGCTCCAAATTTGGGGTCTGAACTTTCTCCGCAATGGCAAGGGTATTCTCAATGGCATCGGGCACATCAGAGAACAGTTGCTTCATCTCCTGTTGGGTTTTGAAGAAGAACTCATTGTTAGGAAAGCCGAATCGCATTCCTTTTCCATCGCCTTTGGGTGTTTCCTGGGTATCGCCTGTATTGATGCAAAGAAGAATGTCGTGTGCATTGGCATCGCCTTCATTTACGTAATGCGAGTCATTGGTGGCAATCACTGGCACACCATATTTACGCGACCATTTTAGCAATACCTGATTCACATCTTCCTGGCTCATGCCGGTGTTATCGATATTGGTGAGGCCATGTCGCTGCAGTTCGATGTAGTAATCATCGCCAAAGAGTTTGAGCCATTCGAGAAAGATTTTCTCTGCTTCATCTTCGCCTTTGTGCAAAATGGCCTGAGGCACTTCGGCCCCAATGCAACAGGTGGTGGCTATCAATCCCTCGCAATGCTCTGCGAGAAGCGCGCGATCTATTCGTGGATATTTGCCATACAAACCATCGATGAAACCCACTGAACTGAGTTTAGAAATGTTTCGATAACCCGTTTCGTTTTTTGCCAAAAGCAATTGGTGAAACCTTCGATCTCTTTCACCTCCGGTAAATGATCGCTTCAACCGATCTTCAACCACATAAAACTCGCAACCAATGATGGGCTTAACCCCTTTGCTATTGGCAGTTTTAACAAATTCAAACACCCCAAACATATTGCCGTGATCAGTAATGGCCACCGCCGGCATTCCATCATCAGCGGCTTTGGAGATCATATCCTTCACCGAGGCCGCTCCATCGAGCAAAGAGAATTGGGTGTGGCAATGTAAATGGCAAAAGTCAGACATGGTGCGATGCTTAAAATGAACGTTCGAATTTAGCAACTTCAGCTCATGAGAGGGAAGTGAATGTTTCCACATTTAGCATTAAAAATACATGCATCTTATGAGATCTGGTGGCTGCAGTTTATGTACATTTTGTACTTTCTTTGTGAGGCTTGAAAAAAATCATTCATTATCTAAGAACTTATTTTCGGGATGGCTTCGACTGGCGGGTGATGGCGTTTACCATTGCCCTATTGGCAGTGGGAATTTACCTCAACTACTGGCATGATCTGTACCGAAATATGGTGAATGCCCATGCATGGAGCTTTCGTTTAACCGGCTGGTTCATGCTGTTTTATGGCATCCCGTTTTTGGCGGTTTACCTTTTTCAGGCTGTCGTACAGAAAGACTTTTCCTTTTTGGGAAAACCCGCCTTTTGGTTCCTGTTTGTTTTTGCCCTCCTGGTGTATTCGGTGCGCTCCTCTTCGTACCTTTGGTTTCAGTGGTTGCACGACATACTCAAGAATGCCAATAAGAGTTATTTCTGGTACAAAGTGCTGCACACCGCGGGCAGAGGATTGATGGTGATCATTCCCATTTTTATTTACTGGCTCATTTTTGATCGCAAGCGCATGCCCTTATACGGATTAACCCTTAAGAATTATGATACCCGACCGTATTTGATTATGCTGGCAATTATGGTTCCGCTGGTGGCATGGGCATCTTTTCAAGGCGATTTTCTG
>CAZYJD010000032.1:0-4876 GCA_964647785.1 uncultured Chitinophagaceae bacterium | reverse complement strand
CTATCCGCGAGGTGGGCGCATACATGACATTGATTTCAGTGTGATTTCTGATCGCAAATATTTCTTGTTGTACGAGCTTGTGTATGGCTTCGACTTCTTTTATGTGGAGTTTTTTTTTAGGGGCTTCCTCATTCTGGCTTTCATGCGGTTAACAGGTCCGGGTGCAATTTTACCAATGACAGCATTTTATGTTTTAATTCACTTTGGGAAACCCATGGGCGAAACCATCAGCTCCTTCTTTGGTGGAACCCTTCTTGGAATCATTTCTTATTACAGCCGATCGGTGGCAGGTGGACTCATTGTGCATGTGGGCATTGCCTGGATGATGGAGATCGGTGCTTTTCTGAGTGTTCATGGAAAGGCTTTGTTCGGAGGCAAAGAAGTTGGCGGATGATTTTCACTTCAGAGAAAGGGAAAAGCTATGCGGCCAATGAGATGCTGCTCATCAACCGATCTACCGGTCCGTTGAACATCTCAAATCGGCAGCCGTTTGTTTCAGAGTTCATACAAGCTGAAAGAATTGGAATTTGGCGCTATCTCCAAATGATGCCGGTTTCTGAAAGTTTTGCCTTGAGCATGGGCGAGGGGATGACACCGCTTTTGCACATAGAAATAGACGGCAAAATGATTGGCGTAAAACAAGAACAGCTTTCACCCACCGGCAGTTATAAAGATCGGGGAAGTGCCGTGTTAATGGCCTATCTACATGAAATGGGAGTGAAAAAGGTGGTGCAAGATTCATCGGGCAATGCCGGAGCATCCATTGCCGCTTATGCCGCATTACACGGTATGCATTGCACCATTGTGGTTCCTGAAGATACGTCACCAGCCAAATTGAGACAAATCACCCAATATGGGGCTGAACTCAGACTCGTTAAAGGCAACCGGCAGGCAGCTGCTGAGGAAGCTTTGCTGATGGCTGAAAACATGCCCTATGCCAGTCATTGCTATCATCCTGTTTTTTACGAAGGTATCAAGACCTTTGCATTTGAAATCGCCGAACAAAGTGGATGGAATGTTCCGGAAACCCTGGTTCTTCCAGCGGGGAATGGCACTCTGCTTTTGGGGGCTGAAATTGGATTTCGTGAACTTTTTCAAGCTGGTTTAATCGGACATTTGCCTCGCCTTATTGCGGTGCAAACAGAGAAATGTGCGCCCCTTCATGCCGCTTGGAGCGGTACGCCTTTTTTAGCAGCATCAGAACCCGGGCTGGCTGAAGGCATTGCCATTGCACAACCCGTTCGGCTCACCCAAATGCTACAAGCCGTAAACAGTAGCGGTGGACTTGTGCTGAAGGTGAACGAAGAAGAAATTGCTCAAACCCATCAACTCATGGGTAAAATGGGTTATTACATTGAACCCACTTCCGCGGCAACCATCGCCGGCTTGCGCCAATACCTCCGAACAAATGCCTTGCCTTCGGAGCGAATTGCCACCCTTTTTAGCGGACATGGGCTGAAGAAGTGAATGGGCATTTACCGCTTGTATGCAAAAGAAGTCAGGAATCCGAAGTTAGAAATCAGAAATCTCATGAGGACAGTCTATTTTAACGCATTTGAGTATATTGCTTCAAAATTATTGATCATGAAAAAAACTTTACTCCCCCTATTATTGATTGTTCCGATGCTTGTTTTCATCGGATGCGGCGGTGATGATTCTGACCCCACCCCGACCGATGATAACAATAACAACAATGTACCTGTGAATGCCAAAGTTGGTTTTTTTAACGGCGCAGAAGGAATTGTTAAAGGTTCATTTTCCGTGAGTACCGGCTTTGCTTCCCAACTCAAAACAGGACAGAGCAGCAATCAAGTAGATGTGGTGGAAGGCAGTCATACGGTGATGGTGAAGAATGGCGACAACAACACCGAAGTTTTCAATCAAATGGTGAATTTCAATGCGGCAAATGCTTATGATTTCTTCCTCTGCGGGAAAAGTGATAATCCTGATGTATTGAAAGTGGAGCAGAAATTTACCATTACGGATGCTTCAAAAGTTTATGTACAGTTCATCAATTTGGTTGAACGCACCAATAGCCATCAGCTCGGATTGGAACGCACCGATGTTGGAGGATTTCCCTTGCAGGACATTGGAGCAGCGCTAAACTTCAAACAAAACAGTGCCTACATCGCCCTTTTGCCTGGAACATACAAAGCTGAAATAGCCGATGCCTCCGGTGCACCCAAGCCTGATCAAGACCCAAGCAGCCAAAGCATGACAGCTGGCCAGGTATATCAGGTGGTGGCCTATGATGAAGGCAATCGCATCAAGTTCACCTTCAAACAGGCATCTGGTTTCTAGCAGCTGAAGGAAACATCTATCTACTGGTTTTGCTAAGCGCGGTGGTTAATATTCCGGCCTGCGCATGATGGCGTCGTAGATAACGGCCTGTCGCAAATTGAAAAGCACTTCTTCTTCCGTTGGTTCGGCTGATTTTGCTGCTTCCTTTGGGGGATGGACAAAGGCATGGTGGTCGCGATCCTGTTCTGCTCGTTCAAGCAGTTCTTTCTGGCGTTTTAGCTCTTCCTGAGCACCTTCGTCGTAAGAAAAAACATGTTTGCGTTCTTCATGCACATAGGGCGCTTCTTCTGTCTCCGCTTCCTCTTCGATTTCAACCGACTCGGCTGGAGTTGACTGTTTTTCACCAAACTCCCCTTCCAGTTCACGAAGAATATCACGTAGACTTTTGGCTGGATCTGAGTCTCCTTCAGTAGATTCGCGTGTAACTTCACGCTCCTTCTTCTTGCGCCCCCGGTTCAGATACCAAATGAGCCCTAAAATAAGTGGAAGGAGGTCGAAGAGTTGATCCATACAGGTCAAAAATAAGCAAAGACATTGGAAAAGCAGCCCATCATCATATCCCTCGGAAGCAACCTCGGTCAACGAGCCCTTTATCTCGATCGTGCAAGACAACTGCTTGAACAAGCATTTGGTAAAGCCCTCGAGATTTCATCCATCTACGAAACACCGGCTTGGGGCAAAACCGATCAGGATGCATTTTATAACCAGATCGCCTTGTATGAACCCGAAAGGATTTTTAGCGCAACAGAGATTTTGAAGATCATTTTGGAGACGGAAGATGCCATTGGGCGAGTGCGATTTGAAAAGTGGGGACCGCGCATCATCGATATCGACCTTTTGTATCTCGGCAATACCATCACTGCGAACAAATATCTCAAAGTGCCCCATCCCGAGATTGCCAACAGGCGCTTTGTTCTGGAACCTTTGGCGGAAATTGCCCCAGATTTCATTGACCCTGTGAGTGGCAAATCCATTACTCAATTGCTCACCGATTGCGCGGATAACTCCAACCTGAAAAAGCTATCACCACATGAAGTCTGAACATGTATATCCGCCATTCCTGTTCGGACCGGTGAGTTATTGGACCTGCATGTTACACGACAACAAGATTGAAATCGGCTTAGGAGGTTCGTGGAAGAAGCAAAGCCATCGCAACCGATTTGAGATTAGTGGACCCAATAAAAGGCAGGTCTGCAGTATACCTATTGTGCATGCCAGCAAAAACAAAGGATTGTCTGCGGTGGAAATCAGTTCTCGCAGCAAATGGCAGCTGGAACACATCCGGAGTCTGGATACGGCTTATTTGAAATCACCCTTCTATGAATACTATGCCGATGACATTCGGGAAATACTGTTACACCCTCACCTTTTGATCAGAGATCTGCTAGAAGCAAGCCTCAACTGGGTACATTTAAAACTTGGAGCAGGGCAAAAGCTTGAATTTTCTGATCGATCACCCAACCTGCAGGATGAAAAGCTGATTTTCCCCCTTCCAAGCGCTTATGAACAAAACTTCTCCGGCAAAAGGGCATTCGACAACAATGTAAGCGTATTGGACCTATTGTTCAACTACGGTCCTGAAAGCACTGAACTACTGAAACAGTGGTATATTGATCAGGCTTCTTCAGCCTCGGAATAAACCACGCCCATCTTGCTGAATTTATCGATGCGCTGAGCTATCAGCTCATCTGAAGGAACATCCTTCAACTCGCGGATCATCTTTTTCAGTTCTGTTTTCAAGCCTTTGAACATGGCTTCAGGATCGTTGTGGGCACCACCCAAAGGTTCTTTGATGATTTTATCGATCAAGCCATTTTGAAGCATGTCTTCTGCGGTAAGTTTCAGGGCTTCTGCCGCCTTCTCTTTATGTTCCCAGCTGCGCCACAAGATAGAACTACATGATTCAGGAGATATGACAGAATACCATGTGTATTCCAGCATGGCGATGCGGTCGCCCACACCGATGCCCAATGCACCCCCGGAGGCTCCTTCGCCAATCACCACACAAATAACCGGCACCTTTAGAACCGACATTTCGAGCAAATTTCGGGCAATGGCTTCCCCTTGTCCGCGTTCTTCTGCTTCCAGTCCCGGTGAGGCACCTGGGGTATCAATCAAGGTAACCACAGGTCGGTTGAATTTCTCTGCCAGTTTCATGAGTCGAAGGGCCTTGCGATATCCCTCAGGGTTGGCCATTCCAAAGTTGCGGTATTGCCTTTGTTTGGTGTTCCGTCCCTTTTGATGACCAATGACCATCACCGGAATGTTGTCCAAACGGGCAAAACCACCAATCATCGCCTTGTCGTCTTTAACCGTACGATCACCATGAAGCTCAACAAAATCCGAACACATTCCATTGATGTAATCAAGGGTGTAAGGACGATCAGGATGACGCGATAGTTGGACTTTCTGCCAACCGGATAAATTCTTATAAATGGCCTTTCGGGTCGTTTCTATTTTCTTTTCGAGCTGCTCGATGGTGTCGCTCATATCCACCTTGCCCTTTTCGTGGGTTTCACGGGCTTTTTCGAGCTGCTCATGCAACTCTTCCAGAGGTTTTTCGAAGTCGAGTAAA